>NZ_CP019952.1:155000-457385 GCF_002021815.1 Pseudomonas parafulva | reverse complement strand
GCACTGCGCAGAAAACGCTGGCGCAGTTCCTGGGCGTAGCTGTACAAGGCCTTGTCGCTTTGTACCTCGTGCCGCTCGGGGTAGCGCTTGTGCAGGTATTCGCCAAGGCGGTCGCTGTCGATCATCTGCCGCACCTGTTGTTGCAGGTGCGGTGGGTAAGCTTGCAGGTAGCGTAGGACGGTCATGGCAGTACAGTCTGCGTAACGAGCGGCAATTCTAACCCGCTGGCGGGGCAGGCCAGGGGAAAATTGCCGGGAAGTTGCTGGCATCGGCAGCTGTCATAGGGTGCGCTACCAAGAAGCCCTGAACGTATTGGCAGCCTGCGGCTTTGAGCCATTGAGCCTGGGCCTGGGTTTCCACGCCCTCGGCAATCACGGTGATCCCGTAATCGGCACACAGCCCGATGACGCTGCGTGCCAGCGCCGCATCGGCCGACGCCTCCGGCAGGCGCGCCACCAGGTGGCGATCGAGTTTCAGGGTATCGATGGGCAAATCGCGCAGCATACGCAGTGAGCAGTCACCGGCCCCGAAATCGTCCAGCGCCACACGTACACCCAGCGCGCGCAACCGGTCGACCTGCTTGACCGCCGCATCGATGTTGTACATGAGCGAGGTTTCGGCCACTTCCACTTCCAGGTGCGCTGGCTGCAGGCTATAGCGCTGGATGACCCGTTGCAGCTCCTCGACCAGGCTTGGCGAGACGAACTGGGCCCGGCTCAGGCTGATGCCCAACACAATGTCGGTCGCAAAGCATTGGTACCAGGCCTGGCGCTGGGCAGCACTCTGTCCGTAGATCCAGCCGGCCAGGCGGTTGATCAGCCGCGCTTCCTCGAGCAGGGGAATGAACAGGCCTGGCGGCACATCGCCAACGCTGGGGTGCTGCCAGCGTAGCAGGGCTTCGAAGCCGCGCAGGCGACCATCGGCGAAGGCCACTTGCGGCTGATACACCAAGGTAAAATCCTGCTGCTCGATGGCCGTACGCACGCCGTCTTCGAGCATCAGGCGGGAACGGGCGCGGCCATTGAGCTCCTGGTCGTAGAAGCGATACTGCTGGCGCCCTGCCTGCTTGGCAGCGTACATGGCCGCGTCGGCTGCGCGCAGCAAGCCTTCGACGTTGCCACCGCAGTCGGGGTAGGTAGCGATGCCGATGCTCACGCCCAGGCATACGTCCAGCCCATCGATCTGGTGGCTGATGGCAATGCGCTCGAGCAGCCGCTCGGCGTAGCGCCCGGCTTGCTCGGCATAGGGCAAGCCGTCGAACAGCGCGGTGAATTCGTCTCCGCCCATGCGTGCCAGCAGGGCTTCACTGCCCAGACAATCCTTGAGCTGCTCGGCCACCCAGCGCAATACCCGGTCACCTGCATCGTGGCCGAGGGAATCGTTGATACGCTTGAAGCCATCCAGGTCCATGTACATCAAGGCCTGCGCCCGGTCGGAGCGCTCATTGCGCAGCAATGCCCCTTCGGCCGCCTGGTAGAACCCACGGCGGTTAAGCAGGCCGGTAAGTGGGTCGGTAATGGCCTGGTATTCGAGCTGTTGGTGCAGGTTGTGCACCGCCGACATGTCCAGCACGGTCACCACCATCGCCTGCTGCTCGGCAGGCAGGGGCGCACAGGACAGGGCCACCGGCAGCAGCTCGCCGCTCGGGCGACGCAATTGGGCGTCGTGCAGGCGGTAGATGCGCCTGGCCAGGTAGCTTTGGTAGAACGCCGAATCCTGCCACGTACTCGGCGTGCTCAGCTGCAACAGCCCCAGCAGGTCGACGTTCTGCAACAGTTCGATAGGCGTTGCCAGCAGGGAACAGACAGCCGGGTTGGCGAAGCGGATGATGCCGCCTGCATCCACCACCACAATACCCTCGGCCGCATTGTCCAGAATGGATGCATTGAAGGCGCGGGCTTCGTCGAGTTCACGGGTCAGCGCCTGCAAACGCCGCCGATTGCGCTGCTGGTCGAGCAGGGCCTGAACCTTGGGCTTGAGAATCTGCGGGTCGAACGGCTTGAACATGTAGTCCACGGCGCCGTTGGCATAGCCTTTCAACACGGCGGCCTGGGACTGCTCGTTGGCTGTCAGGAAAATGATGGGCGTAAGCCGGGTTCGCTGGCTGCCACGCATCAGACGAGCGACTTCGAAGCCGTCCATCTCGGGCATATGCACATCGAGTAAAACCAGGTCGACATCGTTTTCCAACAACGCGCTCAGGGCTTCTCGGCCCGAACTTGCCGTCAGCACCTGCCAATCCTGGCGCGACAACAAGGCTTGCATACTGATGAGGTTCTCCGGGTAATCGTCGACTACCAGAAGCACCGAGCTGCCATCCTGTGGCATGAGTTGAAGGTGAGCGCCATCCATGCTGCATCTCTGTTATATGACCGACTACAAACTGGCCGTTGGATCCAGTTTTACCCCAGGCATGAGCTGATAGCACGCATCACAAGCCAAAACCATCAGTCACTGACTGAAGGTAGCCGACCGATAGCGGTTTCGCTGACATTCTGTGATACGCAACGGCAGATCGGTTTCGCAGCCACTGCCAGAAACGAAAAACCCGCATCGCTGCGGGTTTTTTCGAGGCCGGGTGGCTTAGTTGACCTTTGCAGCCAACTCGCCTTTGGCGTAGCGCTGGAACATGCCTTCCAGGGAGATCGGCTTGATCTTCGAGGCATGGCCGGCAGTGCCGAATGCTTCGTAACGGGCGATGCACACGTCGCGCATGGCTTTTACGGTTTCAGCGAAGAACTTGCGCGGGTCGAACTCGCTTGGGTTCATGGCCATGTGACGACGGATGGCACCGGTGGACGCCAGACGCAGGTCGGTGTCGATGTTGACCTTGCGCACGCCGTACTTGATGCCTTCGACGATTTCCTCGACCGGCACACCGTAGGTTTCCTTGATGTCGCCGCCGTACTGGTTGATGATCGCCAGCCACTCCTGCGGTACCGAGGAAGAGCCGTGCATCACCAGGTGGGTGTCGGGGATGCGCTTGTGGATTTCCTTGATGCGGTCGATGGCCAGCACGTCACCGGTAGGCGGCTTGGTGAACTTGTACGCACCATGGCTGGTGCCGATGGCGATGGCCAGGGCATCGACCTGGGTCTTCTTGACGAAGTCGGCCGCTTCTTCAGGGTCGGTCAGCATCTGGCTGTGGTCGAGCACGCCTTCGGCACCGATACCGTCTTCTTCACCGGCCATGCCGGTTTCCAGCGAGCCCAGGCAACCCAGTTCGCCTTCTACCGACACACCACAGGCATGGGCCATGGCAACGGTCTGCTGGGTGACGCGCACGTTGTATTCGTAGTCGGTCGGGGTCTTGCCGTCTTCGCCGAGCGAGCCGTCCATCATGACCGAGCTGAAGCCCAGCTGGATGGAACGCTGGCAGACATCCGGGCTGGTGCCGTGATCCTGGTGCATGCACACCGGGATATGCGGGAATTCTTCGATGGCCGCCAGGATCAGGTGGCGCAGGAACGGCGCACCCGCGTACTTGCGCGCACCAGCCGAGGCCTGGACGATCACAGGGGAGTCGGTCTTGTCAGCCGCTTCCATGATGGCGCGCATCTGCTCGAGGTTGTTGACGTTGAAAGCCGGTACGCCGTAACCGAACTCGGCGGCGTGGTCCAGCATCTGGCGCATGCTAATGAGTGCCATTGTGTATCTCTCTCCCGACAAGCGTCGTTGTTTCGTGCAAGCCTGCCGCAGGGGCGGTTGCTGTTCAAGTAGTGTGGGCCACCTAGGCTTTTCACACAGAGCCTAGCGGCCCGGCCAGTCACGGTGCCTTGCAGCCCCGCCCTATCAGATCGTTGGTCGCCACCCAGTACACCAGGCCTTCCTCACCCTGGGTATGGAATGCCAGCATGCCGTCGCTGTACAGCGCGCCGGACGCGCCGGGCTCGGCCTTGAGCCGGTACACCTGGTCGCCGCCACCAAGACGCACGTCGACCTGGTCCCGCTGCGGGTCGGCAAACCGCCACAGCACTTCGGCCTGGGTGTCGCAGACCCAGCGGGTCCAGTTGTCCGCCGGCGCGGTGTGCGCCGGTTGCAGCAGTGAACATCCTGCCAGTGTCGCCAGGGCCATTACGGCCAAGAGCGCTTTCATTCAATTACCTCGATGGGCAGTACACGGCCCTTCTCCAAGACCACAAACCGGCCTGCAGGTTGCCGGCGGCCCGATCAAGGGCAGCCTGGCGCCTTGCGCTGGTGCTCTTCGTCGTACTTTTCCAGGCCTTCCGGGCCTACGCGCTTGCTGATCACCGGCACGGTTTCGGCTTGCCATTCGGACTGATAGCACCCGCCCTTGGGCGGTTGCGCCGGGTCGTCCTGGGCATCCGGGCTGCCGGCGCAGGCGCTCAGCAGCCCGGCCAGCAGCAACACAGGCAACTGCTTGGCCACCAGGCCACTCCTTTTGCCAGGCGCCGTGTTCATCAGGCTTTGGCCCGCTCTTCGAGCATGGCCACCGCTGGCAGGACTTTGCCTTCGACGAATTCGAGGAAGGCGCCGCCACCGGTAGAAATGTAGGAGATATCCTGGCTGACGCCATATTTGTCGATGGCCGCCAGGGTATCACCGCCACCGGCAATGGAGAACGCGGCGCTGTCGGCGATCGCCTTGGCCAGCACCTGGGTGCCATTGCCGAACTGATCGAACTCGAATACGCCGACCGGGCCATTCCACAGGATGGTCTTGGAGGACTTGAGCAAGTCGGCGAACTGGGCGGCGGTCTGCGGGCCGATGTCCAGGATCATGTCGTCGGCAGCGACATCGGCAATGGCCTTGACGGTGGCTTCGGCGTCTTCGGCAAAGGCCTTGGCAACCACCACATCGACAGGCAGCGGCACGCTGACCTTGGCGGCAATGGCCTTGGCCGTTTCGACCAGATCAGGCTCGTACAGCGACTTACCGACCGGGTGCCCGGCAGCCGCCAGGAAGGTGTTGGCGATGCCGCCACCGACGATCAGCTGATCGCATACCGAGCTCAGGCTGTTGAGCACGTCCAGCTTGGTGGAAACCTTGGAACCGGCAACGATGGCGGCCATTGGCTTGGCCGGGGCCTTCAGCGCCTTGCCCAGGGCATCCAGCTCAGCTGCCAGCAACGGGCCAGCCGCCGCGACCTTGGCGAACTTGGCAACGCCATGGGTAGAACCCTCGGCGCGGTGCGCCGTGCCGAAGGCGTCCATCACGAACACGTCGCACAATGCCGCGTACTGCTGGGCCAGCTCATCGGCGTTCTTCTTCTCGCCCTTGTTGAAGCGCACGTTCTCGAACAGCACCAGCTCGCCGGCCTTGATCTCGACGCCATCGAGGTAGTCACCCACCAGTGGTACGTCGCGGCCCAGCGCCTGGCTCAAGTACTGGGCAACCGGCTTGAGGCTGTTTTCGGCAGAGAATTCACCTTCAGTGGGGCGGCCCAGGTGCGAGCAGACCATCACCGCCGCGCCCTTTTCCAAGGCCAGCTTGATGGTCGGCAGCGCCGCCTGGATGCGCGCATCGCTGGTCACCACACCGTCCTTGACAGGCACGTTCAGGTCTTCGCGAATCAGTACGCGCTTACCTTGCAGGTCGAGGTCGGTCATCTTCAACACGGTCATGAATGCGGTCCTTCAGGGCTGTTTGTTGCGGTTTGGGTGGACGACGTGCAGAAAATGTCCGGCGACGTCGAGCATACGGTTTGCAAACCCCCATTCGTTGTCGAACCAGGCCAGCAGGTTGACCAGGCGCGGGCCTGATACACGGGTCTGGCTGGCATCGACGATGGCCGAATGCGGGTCGTGGTTGAAATCACAACTGGCGTGGGGCAGCTCAGTATAGGCCAGCAGGCCTTTGAGCGGCCCGGTCAGCGCGGCCTCGCGCAGCACCCTGTTGACCTCGGCTGCGGTGGTGTCGCGAGCGGTCTGCAAGGTGATGTCCAGGCACGAGACGTTGACCGTCGGCACGCGTACCGCTTTGGCCTGGATTCGCCCGGCAAGTTCCGGGAGCAGGCGCTCGATGCCGCGCGCAAGCCCGGTGGACACCGGAATCACCGACTGGAACGCCGAACGGGTACGGCGCAGGTCTTCATGGTGATAGGCGTCGATCACCGGCTGATCGTTCATGGCCGAGTGAATGGTGGTGATCTGTACGTAGTCGATGCCAAATGCCTGATCCAGCACCCTCAGCAGCGGTACACCGCAGTTGGTGGTGCACGAAGCATTGGAGACTAGGCGCTCAGTGCCGGTCAGGCAATCCTGGTTGATACCGTAGACCACCGTGGCATCGACGTCGGCCTCGCTGGCCATGGGCTGGGAAAACAGCACCCGTGGCGCACCCGCCTCAAGAAAGCGCTGGCCATCGGCACGGGTGTTGTAGGCCCCGGAACACTCCAGGACCAGGTCCACGTCCAGGGCTGCCCAGTCGATGCCTTCGGGCGTGGCGCTGCGCATCACCTTTACGCAATCGCCATTGATATGCAGGCAATCGCCATCGACCTTGACCTCGCCGGGAAAGCGCCCGTGGGTGGAGTCGAAGCGGGTGAGGTATTCCAGGCTGGCCTGGTCGGCCAGGTCGTTGAGTGCGACGATCTCGAAATCGGCCCTGCTGCCCCGCTCGAACAGCGCGCGCAGAACACAGCGGCCGATACGGCCATAACCGTTGAGTGCAACTTTATAGGGACGCAAGTGGGACATTCGTTGACTCGCTAAGCGTGATGGCTTCGAGGCCGCATGGCGGCCTATCGCGGCACAAGGCCGCTTCCACAGGTACCACGCCGTTGCTGGCAGGGTAGTACCTGTGGAAGCGGCCTCATGGCGCGATGGAGGGCGACGCCCTCCCCTCGCACGACCAGGAGGGCATCCTGCCCTCCCTGATACATCAGTCTTCCAGCAGCTCTTCGGCAGTACCCAGGATGTTCTCCAGGGTGAAGCCGAATTCTTCGAACAGTGCCGAAGCCGGCGCCGACTCACCGTAGGTGGTCATGCCGATGACGCGGCCTTCGAGGCCGACGTACTTGTACCAGAAGTCCGCATGGGCCGCTTCGATGGCGATACGGGCGCTGACTTCCAACGGCAACACCGACTGCTTGTAGGCAGCATCCTGGGCATCGAACACGCTGGTCGACGGCATGGACACCACGCGCACGTTGCGGCCCTGCTCGGTCAGCTTGTCGTAGGCCTGAACGGCCAGGCCCACTTCCGAGCCGGTGGCGATCAGGATCAGCTCCGGCTCGCCCGCGCAATCCTTGAGCACGTAGCCGCCACGGCTGATGGCAGCGAGCTGCTGCGCATCGCGAGCCTGGTGCTGCAGGTTCTGGCGCGAGAAGATCAGCGCCGATGGGCCATCCTTGCGCTCCAGGGCGTTCTTCCAGGCCACGGCCGACTCCACGGCATCTGCGGGGCGCCAGGTGTCCAGGTTCGGCGTGGTGCGCAGGCTGGTCAGCTGCTCGATCGGCTGGTGGGTCGGGCCGTCTTCGCCCAGGCCAATGGAGTCGTGGGTGTAGACGTGGATAACGCGCTGTTTCATCAACGCCGACATGCGCACGGCATTGCGGGCATATTCCATGAACATCAGGAAAGTCGCGCCGTAAGGCACCAGACCGCCGTGCAGTGCCACGCCGTTCATGATGGCGGTCATGCCGAACTCACGTACGCCGTAGAACACGTAGTTACCGCTGGCGTCGCCGGCTTCCACACCCTTGCAACCCTTCCACAGGGTCAGGTTGGAACCGGCCAGATCCGCCGAGCCGCCAAGGAATTCAGGCAACATCGGGCCATAGGCGTTCAGGGCATTCTGGCTGGCCTTGCGGCTGGCGATGGTTTCGCCCTTGGCCGCCACTTCCTCGATGTAGGCCTGGGCCTTTTCGCTGAAATCGGCAGGCAGGTCACCGGCCATGCGGCGCTTGAACTCTGCGGCCAGCTCCGGATGAGCCTGGGCGTAGGCCTCGAAACGCTGGTTCCACTCGGCTTCGGCTTTGGCACCGGCTTGCTTGGCGTCCCACTCGGCATAGATGTCGGCAGGGATTTCGAACGGACCGTGGTTCCAGCCCAATGCCTGACGGGTCAGGGCAATTTCGTCGTTGCCCAACGGCGCGCCGTGGGACTCTTCCTTGCCCTGCTTGTTCGGCGAACCGAAACCGATGGTGGTCTTGCAGCAGATCAGGGTCGGACGGTCGCTCTTGCGGGCGGTCTCGATGGCCGTCTTGATCTCTTCGGCGTCGTGGCCGTTGACGTTGCGGATCACCTGCCAGTTGTAGGCTTCAAAGCGCGCCGGGGTATTGTCGGTGAACCAGCCATGCACTTCGCCGTCGATGGAAATGCCGTTGTCGTCGTAGAAGGCGATCAGCTTGTTCAGCCCCAGGGTGCCGGCCAGTGAGGCCACTTCGTGGGAGATGCCTTCCATCATGCAGCCATCGCCCAGGAACACGTAGGTGTTGTGGTCGACGATGGTGTGGCCGTCACGGTTGAACTGGGCCGCCATGACCTTTTCGGCCAGGGCGAAGCCCACGGCGTTGGCGATGCCTTGGCCGAGCGGGCCGGTGGTGGTTTCCACCCCAGGGGTGTAACCGTGCTCCGGGTGGCCAGGGGTACGGCTGTGCAGTTGACGGAAGCCCTTGAGGTCGTCGATCGACAGGTCGTAGCCAGTCAGGTGCAGCAGCGAGTAGATGAGCATCGAGCCGTGGCCGTTGGACAGCACGAAGCGGTCGCGATCGGGAAATGCCGGGTTGCTCGGGTTGTGCTTGAGGTAGTCGCGCCAAAGAACTTCGGCGATATCCGCCATGCCCATGGGGGCACCGGGGTGGCCGCTGTTGGCCTTTTGCACGGCATCCATGCTAAGGGCACGAATGGCGTTGGCACGTTCACGACGGCTGGGCATCGCTGATCTCCTGGGGGCTTGAATAGGTGGTATTACGAAAAAGGCGGCCATTTTCGCCCACTGGGGCGCTTGGGGCAAACATTTAAGCAGCAGGCGGCGTGCATTAGTCCGAGCATCGGGCGCAATGGCAACGCCAGGGCCAGGGCGACTGGGTAGCAGGCCTGCAATATCAAAACTTTTTGATATAGAACTTGCTAGGGCAACGATGCCTGTCTAGACTCCCGCACCATGAACCTTCGTGCGCAAGCAATTCCGGAACAACGCGAGGCACTGGCCGCCCTGTGCAAGGCCAGTGGCGACGAGTTGCGCCTGAATGTACTGCGCGCCCTGGCCAACGATTCCTTCGGCGTGCTGGAGCTGGCGCAGATCTTCGACATCGGTCAGTCGGGCATGAGCCACCACCTCAAGGTGCTGGCCCAGGCCGACCTGGTCGCCACCCGTCGGGAAGGCAACGCCATTTTCTATCGCCGTGCCCTACCCGATAGCCTGCGCCTGGGCGGGCGCCTGCACGCCGCGTTGCTCGACGAGGTCGATAACCTGGCCTTGCCCGCTGAGGTGCAGGGCCGCATCGCCCAGGTGCAGCAGCGCCGCGCAGCAACCAGCCAGGACTTCTTCCTGCGTGTGGAAGAACGCTTTCGCGCCCAGCAGGACCTGATCGCAGGCTTGCCGCAATACCGCGAGAGCCTGCTGGCGCTGCTCGACAAACTGCATTTCGACCCAAGCGCCAGCGCGCTTGAAGTCGGCCCCGGCGATGGCGGGTTTCTGCCGGACCTGGCTCGGCGCTTTGCCCAGGTCACGGCGCTGGACAACAGCCCGACCATGCTCGAACTCGCCCGCCAGGTCTGTCAGCGCGAAGGGCTGGACAATGTGAACCTGCAGTTGGCCGATGCACTGGGTGCAACGGATGTGGTCGCTGACTGCGTTGTGCTGAACATGGTCCTGCACCATTTCAGCGACCCGGCCCTGGCGTTGTGCCAGCTGGCCAAACGGGTGAAAGCAGGCGGCAGCCTGCTGATCACCGAGTTGTGCAGCCATGACCAGGGGTGGGCGCGGGAAGCCTGCGGCGACCTGTGGCTCGGCTTCGAACAGGACGACTTGGCCCGCTGGGCCAACGCGGCAGGCCTGTCCCACGGGGATAGCCTGTACGTAGGCCTGCGTAACGGTTTCCAGATCCAGGTCCGCCATTTCCAGCGGACGGCTGGCGACATACACCATCGGTAAATTTCAGGAACCTTCGAGATGAGCGAATACTCCCTTTTCACCTCCGAGTCCGTGTCCGAAGGGCATCCGGATAAAATCGCCGACCAGATTTCGGACGCCGTGCTGGATGCGATCATCGCCCAGGACAAGTACGCCCGCGTCGCCTGTGAAACGCTGGTCAAGACCGGCGTGGCGATCATTGCCGGCGAGGTGAGCACCTCGGCCTGGGTCGACCTTGAGGACCTGGTACGCAAGGTCATCATCGACATCGGCTACAACAGCTCGGACGTAGGCTTCGACGGTGCCACCTGCGCCGTGATGAACATCATCGGCAAGCAGTCGGTGGACATCGCCCAGGGCGTCGACCGTTCCAAGCCAGAAGACCAGGGCGCCGGTGACCAGGGCCTGATGTTCGGCTACGCCAGCAACGAGACCGAAGTGCTGATGCCAGCGCCGATCTGCTTCTCGCACCGCCTGGTCGAACGCCAGGCCGAAGCACGCAAGTCTGGCCTGCTGCCCTGGCTGCGCCCGGATGCCAAGTCGCAGGTCACCTGCCGCTACGAAGGTGGCAAGGTCGTGGGCATCGATGCGGTGGTCCTGTCCACCCAGCATAACCCTGAGGTATCGCAGAAAGACCTGCAGGAAGCGGTCATGGAACTGATCGTCAAGCACACGCTGCCTGCCGAGCTGCTGCACAAGGGTACCCAGTACCACATCAACCCGACCGGCAACTTCATCATCGGCGGCCCGGTCGGTGACTGCGGTCTGACCGGTCGCAAGATCATCGTCGACTCCTACGGCGGCATGGCCCGCCACGGTGGCGGCGCGTTCTCGGGCAAGGACCCGTCCAAGGTCGACCGTTCCGCCGCCTATGCCGGCCGCTACGTAGCCAAGAACATCGTCGCCGCCGGCCTGGCCGAGCGCTGCGAGATCCAGGTCTCGTATGCCATCGGCGTGGCCCAGCCGACTTCCATCTCGATCAACACCTTTGGCACCGGCAAAGTGTCGGACGAGAAGATCATCCAGCTGGTGCGCGAGTGCTTCGACCTGCGTCCATATGCCATCACCACCATGCTCGACCTGCTGCACCCGATGTACCAGGAAACCGCTGCCTACGGCCACTTCGGCCGCACCCCGCAACAAAAAACAGTGGGTGACGACACCTTCACCACCTTCACCTGGGAACGCACCGACCGCGCTGAAGCGCTGCGTGACGCTGCCGGCCTGTAATTTCCTACAGCGCTGAGCGAAAGCCCCTGCCGAGCAATCGGCAGGGGCTTTTTTGTGACATATCGCCTGACAAACCGCCCGAGGCGAACACCGTGAAAAACCCATAGGCTCGGCACATCCTCAGCCACGCAAGGAAGCGGGCCATGCCAATCGTATTGCTGCTGATCATGGTGGTGTTCCACCTGCCGCCGACCTGGGCCAACCCGTGCCCGGATTGGACACCGTCGCGCTCACACGCTGAGATCGCCCAGCTGAGCGCCACGCTCGCGCACTGGGACGAACGTTATCACCGTGACGGCGTGGCACTGGTGGCCGATGAGCTGTATGACCAGAGCCGCGATCACCTGGCCATGCTGCAACGCTGCGTTGGCCTTGCGACCCAGGCCTCGCCGCTGGCCAGCGCAGGTGGCCCAGTCGTCCATCCCGTGCCGCACACCGGCGTGCAGAAGCTGGCCGACTTCCAGCGTGTTGCCGGCTGGATGGTTGGCAAGACTGACCTATGGATACAGCCAAAGGTCGATGGCGTGGCCGTTTCACTGATCTACCGCCAAGGCCGGCTGACCCAGTTGATCAGCCGAGGCGACGGGGTCCAGGGACACGATTGGAGCCGCCACATCCCACAACTCGGACGGATTGTCCGGCGACTGCCCCACCCGCTCGATCTGTCGGTTCAAGGCGAGCTCTACTTGCGCCTTGAGGGCCACATACAGGCAAGCGCAGGGGGTATAAATGCCCGTGGCACGGTCGCCGGCCTGCTTGCTCGCCACCAAATCGACGAGGAACAAGGCGCCCGCATCGGTCTGTTCGTGTGGGATTGGCCCAACGGGCCTGAGCAGCAAACCGAGCGCCTGTCGCAGCTGGTCCAGTTAGGTTTTGCGGACAGTCAGCATTACAGCGTTGCGATCAATACTCCCGAAGAAGCTGCGCGGTGGCGGGACCACTGGTTCAGCACGCCGCTACACTTCGCCAGCGACGGGGTGATCCTGCGCCAGGGCAAACGCCCACCCGCCCAACGCTGGCAGGCCAAGGCGCCGTACTGGATCGCAGCCTGGAAATACCCCTACGCACGAAAGTTGGCGCAGGTACGCGATGTGCGCTTCCAGGTCGGCCGTACTGGCAAGGTTACCCCCATCGTTCACCTCGAGCCGGTCACCCTCGATGACCGACGCGTGACCCGTATCAGCCTGGGTTCGCTGTCACGCTGGCAGGCATTGGACGTTCGGCCAGGCGACCAGATAGCCATTAGCCTGGCGGGGCTGACCATCCCCCGTTTCGAGCAGATCGTGCATTACTCGGTCGAACGCCAGCCAGTCAACGCACCTGCAGTCGACCAATACCATGCCCATAGCTGCTGGCGTGCTGGAGAAGGCTGCAATGAGCAGTTCATCGCCCGCCTCAGCTGGCTGGCCGGCAAACAGGGCCTGGTCCTGCCTGGGATGGGCCCAGGGACCTGGCGGCGACTGGTCGAGGCAGGCCTGGTGTCGACGATGACCGACTGGCTGGAGCTCGATGAGGGGCGCCTGCAACAGGTGCCAGGCATCAGCGCTCTGAGGGCAGCCCAATTGCTAGCCGCCTTCGAGCAGGCCCGCTCGCGCCCATTTTCCCAATGGGTTCGCGGTATAGGAGCACCCATTGGCAAAGGTGTGCTGCTGCCCGGTGACTGGCCGACAGTGGTTGCCCAGACGCACGTGCAGTGGCAAGCCCAGCCTGGCATCGGCTCGAAAAGGGCGGACGAACTTGCGCGATTCTTCGCCAGCGCCGAGGTGCAAGCCATTGCAGCCCATCTGGCCGGGCAGGCTGTAGACGGGTTCTCGGAGCAGCCGCTCAGGCCTGAGCAATGATTATTTACCAAAAAAACTGTAGGAAAAGCCGGAGATTTAGCGGCCCAGCTTTATCAAGGGTTTCTAAATAGCCAAAACCAAGGCAGGATTTCCATCCAGAATTTTTCTCGTTGCCCTGCCCCGTCCAGGAGGCTTTTCATGAAACGCTTTTCCCCCCTTTTTCTGCTCGCGGCCTTGGGCCTGGGCGCAGGCACTGTACAAGCAGCCGCGCCCGATGCCGGCCTGACAGGTTGCGGCGCCAAGCGCAGCGCGATCGAGAACCAGCTCAAAATCGCCCGTGAGCATGGCAATGCCGCTCAGGCGGCCGGGCTGGAAGAAGCCTTGCGTGGCGTAGCCAACTGCACTGACGCCAGCCTACGCAAGGAGCGTGAGCAGAAGGTGCTCGATGCGCGCCATGAGGTGGCCCAGCGAGAGAAAGACCTGAAAAAGGCCGAGAAGAAGGGCGATGCCGAAAAGATCAACAAGCGCAAGGACAAGCTCGCCGAGTCCCGCAAGGAACTGCAGGACGCGGTAGACGACCTTGACCGCTGAGGCCAGCGCCTGAGGCGGCGCACGGGCCAGCCGCCGCCCGCCTCGCCATTCAATGGTTACGAAATTCGCTATGGCACGCTCGGCATGCGCCTTCGACTTTGTCCATGGGCGCCTTCAATTGCGCAGCGTCCAGCGATGGCTGGCGCGTCGCTTGTACGAGCTCGCCAGTGGCTGCCTCCAATTGCCGGGCCAGGTCCTGAAAGCGCGCCTGCCGTTGCCACACCTCAGGGCGGGCTGCGCTGCTGTCGCCTTCACGCACCTGCGTAAAGTGCTGCCAGGGTTGGTGAGACAGCGTATCCAGTGTCTGCGCCCCTTGGGCGAAGCGGCCGGCGTCGAACGGCAGTCGACCACGCAACATGCCGCCCAGGTCCTCGCTTGTCGTGAGCATGTCCTTGAAGATGGCCTTGCGCTTACCCAGCGGCGAGTCGGGGTCAACGCCCCCGCACCCCGTCAGGCCACTGCCCAAGGTCAATACTGCAAGCACCACAACGCCCAACCGCTTAAACATCTCGCCTACCCATGCCTGGTAAAAAGGGCCGGCAGTATCGCTGGCAAAAGGCGAAAGACCAATAGCCACATAAAAAACAGGGGTGAACCGCGTGTTCGTCCATGACAGGAATACAACGATGAAGCATGCCTTGCGCCACCTGGCCTGGTCATTCCCGCTAATGGCGTTGCTGGCCGGCTGCGACAACGACCAGACGACAAAGCCCGAGCCCCACGCCATCGCGACCTACGCGCCTGTTGCCTGGAAAGACCTGCCCACGGTCAGCGACGAAGACATGCTCGCCGGTTTCTATGCCTGGCGCAGCGGCTGCGAAAAACTCACGCGCGACCCGGTCTGGGCCGCCACCTGTGAAGCCGCCGGGAGCCAGCCGGCAAGCGCTGCACAGGTGCGCACCTTTCTCGAGCAGAACCTCGAGGTCTACGGCCTGCGTTCGGCCGACAACAGTGCCAACGGCTTGATCACCGGCTATTACGAGCCTGTCTACCCCGGCAGCCTGACCCCATCTGCCACCTATCATGTGGCGGTCTACGGCCCTCCCGAAGACATGATCACGGTGGACCTGGCCAGCGTGTACCCGGAACTCAAGGGCAAGCGCCTGCGCGGTCGCCTCGAAGGGCGCGTGCTCAAGCCCTACGACACCGCAGAGGTGATCAACCGCAACGGCGCCAAGGCACCGGTACTGGCCTGGCTGACCGACCCGATGGACTTGCAGTTCCTGCAAATCCAGGGCTCTGGCCGTGTTCAACTGGAGGGCGGGCGCCAGCTGCGCCTGGGTTACGCCGACCAGAACGGTCATCCGTATCGTCCCATTGGCCGCTGGTTGGTCGAGCAAGGGCAGCTGAAAAAAGAAGACGTGAGCATGGGCGCCATTCATGCGTGGGCCCAGGCCAACCCTTCACGGGTGCCTGAATTGCTGGCCAGCAACCCCAGCTACGTGTTCTTCAGCCCACGCCCCGACAGCAACGAGGGGCCACGTGGTTCGCTCAACGTTCCGCTGACGGCGGGCTACAGTGTGGCCATTGACCGCAAAGTCATCCCGCTTGGCAGTCTGCTGTGGCTATCGACCACACGCCCGGACGGCAGCCCCGTCGTGCGCCCGGTCGCAGCCCAGGACACCGGAGGCGCCATTGCAGGCGAGGTGCGCGCCGACCTGTTCTGGGGGACCGGCCAGGCAGCCGGAGACCTGGCCGGGAACATGAAGCAGCAGGGCCAGATCTGGATGCTGTGGCCCAAGGGCCAACCGCTGCCTGAGGTGCCCAAGGTCCCGTGACCAGGGCCTTGGCATCGGGCGATGGGGTCAGGCCGAGACCACGAAGAACGCCACGATGATCGCAAGGCCGGCGAACCAGACCAACGAGCGCAGTACCGCCCAGTCGGCGAGGTAGCAGATGATGTAAAGCAGTCGGCTGGTGATGTACATCACCCCCAGCACATCCTGGGTCACCTGTTCGGCATTGCCGACGATGTCTGCCACCAGCACGGCGGCGGCGAATGCCGGAAAGGCTTCGTACCCGTTCTGCTGGGCTGAGTGCGCGCGGCGCGGCAGCCCGGACAGGGTATCGAGGAAGGCGCGCGGGTCATGGTTGTGCTTCAAGCCGAACCGGCCGCTCGCCAGCTTGGCGATCAGCGCACAAAGCGGCGGCAGGATCATTGCGATCAGGATGCACCACAGGGCAACGGTCATGGACAGGGTTCCTCGTTCGTCAGTCGGTCAGAGCTTCATTACCAGCATACCTGCCAGTACCAGCCCGCAAGCTAGGAGTCTTGGCCCGCCGAAAGGTTCTTTGAGGTAGCGCATCCCCAGCAACACCACCAGGATCACGCTCAGCTCGCGCAGCGCCGCTGCCTCGGCCACCGACCCCAGGTGCATCGCCCAGAGCACCAGGGCATAACTGAACAGCACGCACAGCCCAACGGCCAGGCCCAGCCGCCACTGGGTTTTCCAGAACAGCACGAACGGGGCCCGGCGCGCCACCACGGCCAGCGCGGGGAATTGCCAGGCGCTGAGCAACGTCAGCCACACCAGGTAGTCCCAGGGCTTGCCCCACTCGCGCACGGCCTGACCGTCAAACCAGGTATAGCACCCGATGCACAGCCCGATCAGGGCCACTACCGGCAACATCGACCAGGGCAGCCGGCCCCCGCCACCGCCCTGCCACAACAGGCAGGCCATGCCACAGGGAATCAGCAGAATGCCGATGATTTGTTGCTGGCTCAGAGGTTCTCCGGCGAACACCAGGGTTAGCGCCAGCACGACCAGGGGCGACAGCCCACGCATCAGCGGATAGACCAGGCCCAAATCACCCACGCGGTAAGCCTTGATCAGCAGCCAGCGATACAGCTGCTCGGCAAACGCCGAAGCCAGCAACCAGGGCCAGATACCGGCAGGCGGGATGTCCACGAAGGCCACCGCAGGCACCACCAGCGCCAGGGCCACCGTGTCCATGCTCGCAATGACCAGCAGGCGCTCGCCGCTGAATTTGATCAAGGTGTTCCAGGTGGCATGAAGCAAGGCAGCGATCAGCACCAGAGACGTGGCCAACACGCGGTGGGTCCTCAATGGGTTACCGGACGCAGACTATAAGCCCTGGCCAGGTGAACGCGTCAATCACAAGGCGGCCTTGCGTCCCTGTGTTGCAGCCCGCCCACCGCCTTTAGCAGGGCTCGAACGGGAACGTTTACGGCAAATTCGGTCAAACCCTGTGCCCCGAACCCCTCGTCAGGTCATCAAAGAGCTGCCCGAGTCATTCGGGTGACGACTTGGAAGCCACTGTTACAGGAATCGGGATGCTTGAATTAGTTGCCGCGTTTATCTGCCTCACCACCCTGCT
This sequence comes from Pseudomonas parafulva, assembly GCF_002021815.1. Lineage (NCBI taxonomy): Bacteria > Pseudomonadati > Pseudomonadota > Gammaproteobacteria > Pseudomonadales > Pseudomonadaceae > Pseudomonas > Pseudomonas parafulva. Next base: position 440,403 of record NZ_CP019952.1, on the reverse strand, counting down.
CACGTATGTGAACTATCGATTCATCGGCCTGCCCCCTGCGATCGGCGTGATGGTCACGGCCTTGCTGTTTTCGCTCATGCTGCAGGCATTGAGCCTGATCGGCTTTCCGGGCCTGGAAGCCCGCGTCGAAGCCCTGATGAACCAGATCGACTTCAATGACCTGCTGATGCACTGGATGCTGGCGTTCCTGCTGTTCGCCGGTGCCTTGCACGTGAACTTGTCCGACCTGCGCAGCTACCGCTGGCCCATCGGCCTGCTGGCCACCGTGGGCGTGCTGATCGCCACCGTGGTCATCGGCTACCTGTCGCACTGGGTGTTCGCGATGTTCGGCTGGCAGGTGCCGCTGATCTACTGCCTGCTGTTCGGCGCGCTTATCTCCCCGACCGACCCGATTGCAGTGTTGGGCGCCCTGCGTACGGCCAACGCTCCAAAACCCCTGAAGACCACCATCGTCGGCGAGTCGCTGTTCAACGACGGTACTGCCGTTGTGGTCTTCACCGTGCTGCTGGGCATCATCCAGCTCGGTGAAACCCCGAGCATCGCCGACACCGCGCTGCTGTTCGCTCGCGAAGCCATCGGCGGTGTGCTGTTCGGCGGTGTGATCGGCTACGCCACCTACCGCATGATCAAGAGCGTGGAGCAGTATCAGGTCGAGGTCATGCTGACCCTGGCACTGGTGATCGGTGGCTCGGCGATGTGCTACGAGCTGCACGTCTCGGCCCCCATCGCGATGGTGGTGGCGGGCCTGATCATCGGCAACCTAGGCCGCAACCTGGCGATGAACGACATGACCCGTCGCTACATGGACGGTTTCTGGGAGTTGATCGACGACATGCTCAACGCGCTGCTGTTCGCGTTGATCGGCCTCGAACTGCTGTTGCTACCGTTCAACTGGCTGCACATGGCCGCCGGCAGTGTACTGGCGCTGGCCGTGCTGCTGTCGCGCCTGCTGACCGTGGCGCCGGCCATCGTGTTGCTGCGGCGTTGGCGTGCGGTGCCCAAGGGCACGGTGCGGGTGCTGACCTGGGGTGGCCTGCGGGGTGGGGTATCGGTAGCCCTGGCGCTGTCGTTGCCATTGGGTGAAGAGCGTGACCTGCTGCTGTCGATCACCTACATCGTGGTGCTGTCCTCGATCCTGGTCCAGGGCCTGAGCATCGGCAAGGTGGTGCGCAGGGTCAGCGCACAACCCTGAAAGAAGCGGGGCTGCACCCAGCAGCCCCAGACCGTCACTCCACGGCAGAATCGGGGAACTGGTCCTGCACGTACTTGATCTCGGTACGCCCGTGCGGTGCAGGCAGACCGTCCTCGCCCAGGTTCACGAAGACCATGCGTTCGACGGTCAGGATGCTCTTGCGCGTGATCTTGTTGCGCACTTCGCAGCGCAGCGTGATCGAGGTGCGGCCGAACTCGGTGGCCGTGATGCCCAGCTCGATGATGTCGCCTTTGCGCGAGGCACTGACGAAGTTGATTTCCGACATGTACTTGGTCACCACGCGCTGGTTGCCCAGCTGCACGATGGCATAGATGGCCGCTTCCTCGTCGATCCAGCGCAGCAGGCTGCCACCGAACAGCGTGCCGTTGGGGTTGAGGTCTTCGGGTTTAACCCACTTGCGGGTATGGAAGTTCATCGGGACTCCTGAGCATCCTGGCTTGCGTAAAACGATGATGGCAGAGCGGCCAGCGTCACTCCACCCAACATCGACTATCGTCTCGATTAATCGACAGAAAACCTTGGGGATGGTGCCGCACCCGGCTATAATCGTGGCCGTTTTACATGGCCGTCCACAGCGGCGCCATGCCCGCCACCTGTCCGAGGGGCGCTGCAGCAGGCTCGACCTGTCAGGCTCGGATGGGGCGTTGTCCGCTCCCGCGGACGCTCAACGCACAACGGCGCCCATTCGCACACTACGAATGGAGGCTCTGATGAGCGCTGCAAACATGCCTGCTGGTTTTACCGATTTCAAAGTTGCCGACATCTCTCTGGCCGCCTGGGGCCGTCGCGAAACCATCATCGCCGAATCGGAAATGCCTGCGCTGATGGGCCTGCGCCGCAAGTACCAGGCCGAGCAACCGCTCAAGGGTGCCAAGATCCTGGGCTGCATCCACATGACCATCCAGACTGCCGTGCTGATCGAAACCCTGGTCGCCCTGGGTGCCGAAGTGCGCTGGTCGTCGTGCAACATCTTCTCCACCCAGGACCAGGCCGCCGCCTCCATTGCAGCCGCCGGTATCCCGGTCTTCGCCTGGAAGGGTGAAACCGAGCAGGAATACGAATGGTGCCTGGAACAGACCATCCTCAAGGACGGCCAGCCCTGGGATGCCAACATGGTCCTGGATGACGGTGGCGACCTGACCGAGCTGCTGCACAAGAAGTACCCACAGGTGCTCGAGCGCGTCCACGGCGTGACCGAAGAAACCACCACCGGCGTGCACCGCCTGCTGGACATGCTGGCCAAGGGCGAGCTGAAGGTTCCGGCCATCAACGTCAACGACTCGGTCACCAAGAGCAAGAACGACAACAAGTACGGCTGCCGTCACAGCCTGAACGATGCCATCAAGCGCGGTACCGACCACCTGCTGTCGGGCAAGCAGGCCCTGGTGATCGGCTACGGTGACGTGGGCAAGGGCTCGGCTCAGTCGCTGCGTCAGGAAGGCATGATCGTCAAGGTCACCGAAGTCGACCCCATCTGCGCGATGCAGGCCTGCATGGACGGTTTCGAAGTGGTTTCGCCCTTCCTCGATGGCCTGAACGATGGCACCGAGGCCAGTGTCGACAAGGCGCTGCTGGGCAAGATCGACCTGATCGTCACCACCACCGGTAACGTCAACGTCTGCGACGCCAACATGCTCAAGGCCCTGAAAAAGCGTGCCGTTGTCTGCAACATCGGCCACTTCGACAACGAAATCGATACCGCTTTCATGCGCAAGAACTGGGCATGGGAAGAGGTCAAGCCGCAGGTGCACAAGATTCACCGCACTGGTGCTGGCAGCTTCGATCCTCAGAACGACGACTACCTGATCCTGCTGGCCGAAGGCCGCCTGGTCAACCTGGGCAATGCCACTGGCCACCCAAGCCGCATCATGGACGGCTCCTTCGCCAACCAGGTCCTGGCACAGATCTTCCTGTTCGAGCAGAAGTACGCCGACCTGTCGGCCGAGAAGAAAGCCGAGCGCCTGACGGTCGAAGTGCTGCCCAAGAAGCTCGACGAAGAAGTAGCCCTGGAAATGGTCCGCGGTTTTGGCGGCGTGGTTACCCAGTTGACCAAGCAGCAGGCCGACTACATCGGCGTAACCGTTGAAGGCCCGTTCAAGCCTGACGCTTACCGTTACTGATTGGCACACTTCAAGCGCCAGGCAGTGCCAGACCGTGGCATTGCCGCTTGGAGTACACGCCTGAAAGAAACGTGAACGATGCCAGGCCAGGTCGGCCATCACCGACCTGGCTTCTACTTGCAGCTTGCAGCTTTGGGCTTGCTGTTAGAGGAACGAGTGATGTCACAGGAACGCCGCTACAGTTTCGAGTTCTTCCCGACCAAAACCGACGCAGGTCATGAAAAGCTGATGGGCGTGGCGCGCCAGTTGGCCGCCTGCAACCCTGATTTCTTCTCCTGCACCTATGGCGCTGGTGGTTCCACCCGCGACCGCACGCTCAACACCGTGTTGCAACTGGAGAGCCAGGTGCAGGTGCCGGCTGCGCCCCACCTCTCGTGCGTGGGCGATACCAAGGCCGAGTTGCGCGCGCTGCTGGCCGAGTACAAGCAAGTCGGCATCAAGCGCATCGTCGCACTGCGCGGTGACTTGCCTTCGGGCATGGGCATGGCCAGTGGCGAGATGCGTTATGCCAGCGACCTGGTCGAGTTCATCCGTCAGGAAACGGGTGACCACTTCCACCTCGAAGTCGCCGCCTACCCCGAGATGCACCCGCAGGCACGCAACTTCGAAGCCGACCTGGCCAATTTCGCGCACAAGGTCAAGGCCGGTGCCGACAGCGCCATCACCCAGTACTTCTTCAACGCCGACAGCTACTTCTACTTCGTCGAGCGGGCCCAGAAGCTGGGCGTGGACATTCCAGTGGTGCCCGGCATCATGCCGATCACCAACTACAGCAAGCTGGCGCGTTTTTCCGACGCCTGTGGCGCCGAAATTCCACGCTGGATTCGCAAACAGCTCGAAGCCTATGCGGACGATACGGCCAGCATCCAGGCCTTCGGGGAAGAAGTCATCACCCGCATGTGCGAGGAGCTGCTGCAAGGCGGCGCACCGAGCCTGCACTTCTATACCTTGAACCAGGCAGAACCGAGCATGGCGATCTGGAACAACCTCCAACCCTCTCGTTGAAGCCTGATGGACCACGTGCTGGTTTCTGACCGGCGCCTGGTTCATTCGCACGTGTCGCAGGCCCCACCTGCGGCGCGCTGCTCCACCCAATCCGGCACTGGTCTTGACCTGGCCGAGCGCGTAATCTCCGGGCATGCCAATCTCCGCCCGTCTGATCTGGATCCTGCTGCTCTTTTGCCTCAGCCCGTTCGCGCTGGGCGAGCGCTTGCGCCTGGTAAGCGATGACTGGGCACCCTATGTCTACGAGCAAAACGGTCAGCCGCGAGGCATCGACTACGAGGTCACGACCGAGGTGCTGCGTCGCCTGGGGTACGAGGTCCAATGGCAATTCATGCCCTTCAAACGTTGCCTGGCGATGATCGAGCAAGGGCAGGCCGACGGCATCATGGATGTCTTCCAGGTCGAGTCCCGCCATCCTTATTTGCTGTATGTCCCAGAACCCATGTCCACGGCCGAGTTGATCCTGTTCCAGACCAAGGCACGCCGGCATGAGGTTTCGAGCCTGGATGAGCTGGCCGGCCTGACCGTCGGCACCTCGCCAGGCTACAACTACAGTGCGGCTTTCAATGAGGCTGAGTTCTTCAAGCGCGAAGCGGCGCCGACCCATGAAGCGAACTTCGGCAAGCTGGCGCTGGGGCGCATAGACCTAGCGATCACCGACCGTAGGGTCGGCCTGCATGTCATCCGGCTCATGGGCCTGGAGCAACAGATCGAGGCCTTGCCGCTTGTCGTCAGTCGTCAGCCCCAATACCTGGGCCTGGCCCGCAAGCCCGGGCGCGAGGCACTGGCCCAGGCCTTTGCCGAGGAACTGCGACGCTTCAAGCAGGAACCGGCCTATGCGGCCATCATGGACCATTACACACACGACCCTGAGACCGTTGCGAACGCCGTTGAGCAGCAGGAAAGCAGCACAGCGCGCTAGCTCTGTTATACTCGGGCCTTCCCGCCCGGCTCACGCCCGGACGCTCGGCCTCGCAACAGGCATCCCGATCGGCATCGACGCACTCAGGCGTCAGCCCTCCGTTTCCCGGATGTGCAGTGAACGCCCAGCTGGACCGGACGCGATCGCATCTTGCCGATGCCAGTCGCGCCAGGCAGAACATCCCTACGGGCCCAGCCCACACGAGAACAGGATTGCCCATGTCCTTTGCTTCCCTCGGTCTCTCCGAGGCTCTTGTCCGCGCCATTGAAGCCGCGGGCTATACCCAGCCGACCCCCGTGCAACAGCGGGCAATTCCCGCCGTGTTGCAAGGCCGCGACCTGATGGTCGCCGCACAAACCGGTACCGGTAAGACCGGCGGCTTCGCCCTGCCGATTCTCGAACGTCTGTTCCCGGCCGGTCACCCTGACAAATCCCAGCGCCATGGCCCACGCCAGCCACGCGTCCTGGTACTGACCCCGACCCGCGAACTCGCAGCCCAGGTGCACGACAGCTTCAAGCTGTACGCCCGCGACCTGCCGCTGGTCAGTGCGTGCGTCTTCGGCGGCGTCGGCATGAACCCGCAGGTGCAGGCCATTGCCAAGGGCGTCGACGTCCTGGTTGCCTGCCCTGGCCGCCTGCTCGATCTGGCCGGTCAAGGCAAGGTTGACCTGGCCCATGTAGAAATTCTGGTCCTGGATGAAGCTGACCGCATGCTCGACATGGGCTTCATCCACGACGTCAAGAAAGTGCTGGCCCGCCTGCCGGCCAAACGCCAGAACCTGCTGTTCTCGGCCACGTTCTCCAAAGACATCACCGACCTTGCCGACAAGCTCCTGCACAACCCGGAGCGCATCGAGGTCACCCCGCCCAACACCACCGTCGAGCGCATCGAGCAGCGTGTCTACCGCCTGCCGGCCAGCCACAAGCGTGCTCTGTTGGCGCACCTGATCACCCTGGGTGCGTGGGAGCAAGTGCTGGTCTTCACCCGCACCAAGCACGGCGCCAACCGCCTGGCCGAGTATCTGGAAAAGCACGGCCTGACTGCCGCCGCCATCCACGGCAACAAGAGCCAGAACGCGCGCACCAAGGCCCTGGCTGATTTCAAGGCCAACAACATTCGCGTTCTGGTCGCCACCGACATCGCCGCTCGCGGGCTGGACATCGACCAACTGCCCCACGTCGTCAACTTCGAGCTGCCCAACGTCGAAGAAGACTACGTGCACCGCATTGGCCGTACTGGCCGCGCCGGTCGCTCGGGCGAGGCCATCTCCCTGGTGGCACCTGACGAGGAAAAACTGCTCAAGAGCATCGAGCGCGTGACCCGTCAGAAAATCGCGGACGGCGACCTGATGGGCTTCGATGCCAGCCAGGTCGAGGCCGAGAAGCCCGAAGTACGCGAACGCCAGCAAACCAATGGCCGCGGCGGTCGTGGTCAGCAGGCCCGTGGCGAGGGTGGCAAAGACGCCAACGGTGGCCGCAAGGACAAGGGCAAGGACAAGGGCAAGACCCGCCAGCAGGCTGCGGACAAACCCGCTGACAAGGAAAAGGCCGGCGACAGGCAGCAACAGCCGCGCAAGCCACGTGACAAAAAGCCTCGTCAGCAACAGGCCAGTAACGCTACCCCTCCGGTCATGCAGCCCAACCGCGACCCGGAAGAGTTTCTGGATGACGATGTAGACAACTTCGGTAACCGTGCCGACTACGTAAGCCCCTACCAGAATGGCAAGGCACAGGGCCGCAACCGTCGTCCAGCCGGTAATGGCGGTCAACCGCAAGGGGGTACGCCGCGTACCAATGCCGGTGGTCAAGGCCGCAACAACGGTCAACCCCGTACTGGCGGTGGCGAAAAACGCCCGCCTCGCGGCAATAATGGCGGCGCTGCCCGCCGTGACGGCGGCGCACGTGGTGGTCGTCCACCGCGTGACGCCGCCGCCCGCCTGGAACCGGCCGTGGGTAACACGCGCCAGCCCCAGCATCAGCCTGTGATCATCCGCAAGGAATCCAAGCTGGACCGTTATCCGACTCCCGAGCAACTGGACGATCTGCCAAGCCGTCCGCGGGGCGAACGCCCGGCACTGCTGACCCGCAAGGGGTCGTAAACGAAAACGGGGCCGCTAGCGGCCCCGTTTTTCATTCGGCTGGCGTTTATTACTTCTGCTTCACGCCCTCGACGCTGATGTCCAGATCCAGCGTTTGCGAGGTTGGACCTGGGCCTTTGATGCCGAAGTCGTTCAGGTTCAAGGTGGTGGTGGCGTTGAAGCCAGCGCGCTCACCGCCCCACGGGTCCTTGCCCTCACCATTGAAGGTAGCCTTGAACGTCACCGGCTTGGTCACGCCGTGCAGGGTCAGGTCACCGGTCACGTCAGCGGTCTTGTCACCCGTGGACTTGACGCTGGTGGATACGAACTTGGCATCCGGGTACTTCTTCACGTCCAGGAAGTCGGCGCTGGCAATGTGCTTGTCACGCTCGGCGTGGTTCGACCACAGGCTGGCGGTTTTTAGGTCGACGCTGATCTTGCTGGCTTCAGGCTTGGCACTGTCCCAAGTGAAGTTACCGTCAAAGTCCTTGAACGTACCGTGAATGAAGCTGTAGCCCAGGTGGCTGATCTTCCAGTCCACGAAAGCGTGCTGGCCTTCCTTGTCGATCTTGTACTCGGCTGCCATGGCCTGGCCAGCGGAGAACAGAGCAGTACCGAGCGCCAGAGCGGCAAAAGTCTTTTTCAACATCGTTACTTCCTTCCTTTGCGATTGAGGTTGAGCGTCAAGCTTTGCGGCCCAGCATGCGCATGAGGGTCGCGTCATGGTCGATGAAATGGTGCTTGAGTGCGGCCAGGGCGTGCAACCCCGCAAAAACCACCACACCCCACGCCAGCCACAGGTGAATGACACCAGCCAGGTCCGCCTGGTCTGGCAGATTGCTGACCAGGGCGGGCACCTCGAACAGGCCAAACACCGGAATACCTACGCCGTCGGCGGTGGATATCAGGTAACCGGCGATCATTACGGCGAACAATCCCAGGTACAGCGCCAGATGCCCCAGCTTGGCACCCAAGCGGGTGAGCGGGCCATAACTGGCCAGTGCCGGCGGTGGGGGGCTCACAAAGCGCCACAGCACGCGCAACAGCATCACCGCCAGCAGCACCAGACCGATGCTTTTATGCAGGTCCGGGCCGGCCTTGCGCCATGGGTCATAGTAGTCGAGCCCGACCATCCACAGCCCGAGGCCGAAAAGGCTGAAGACGGTCAGCGCCACGCCCCAGTGCATGAAGATGCTGACAGCGCCGTAGCGTGAAGATGAATTGCGCACTTGCATGTTGGCGTTCTTCCCCGTGAAAGCTATGCAAAGACTAGCGTCAAACGTATCGAATAAAAGCGGAAAAACTTGCTTTGGATTATCGACAAATCCGATAGCAAGTTTCGCTACGGCCTATTAAGGAAACGTTAACGCCGATAACGGGCAGCGAGTGCTTCGAGCAACGCGCATGACACAGGGCTCAGTCAAGTGGCTGAGCCCTTCTGACAGGCCTGCCGGGCAGTGCCCGACAGACCTGCAGTATCAGCTCGCCTTGGCCTGGCTATCGGTTGCAGGCTTCTTGGCTGGCGCCGGCTTGGTAGCAGCTTTTTTGCTGTCGGCAGGCTTGTGCGCTGGCTTGTGCACCGGTTTGGCCGCTGGCTTGTGGGCCGGCGCCTGCTTGACCGGGGCAGCCTTGGTGGTTGCCGCCTTGGTGGGCGCTGCCTTGACGACGGGCGCCGGGCTGGCCGGTGCCTGTGCCGGGGCTTGCGCCGCCGGTTGCGCCGCCGGTTGCGCTGCGGGTGGCGCCACAGGGGCTACTTCAGCTGCCTTGGCCGCCGGTTGAGGCGCTGGCGCCGGGGTTTCCTTGGCACCGAACAGGCGAGCGAAGAAGCCTGGTTTTTTCTGGCCCGTCGCATCGGCCGATTGGGTCTCAGGCTTGGCCGGCGCTTGGTCGACTGCCTTGTCCTTGTCGGACGCGCCGCCGCCGAACAGGTTGGTGAAGAAATTGCCCTTGCTCTTGGCCGCTGCCGCGCCTGCAGCGGCGGTCGCTGCCACTGGCACGGCCTTGACCGGGTCGAACGACTTGCCGGCCAGCAGGTCCTGCACTTGGCCGGCAGCCCGTTGACCGCTGCGCAGTGCGCCTTCAAGGGTGCCTGGGTACAAGGCATCGGTGTGCTCACCGGCAAAGGCGATGCGTTGTACCGGGCGCTCCCAAAGGCGCCAGTACTTGCTGATCTGGCCAGGTCCATAGGCCAGGTAGGCACCCCCAGTGCCGGCATCGGCGCTGTAGCGCTTGACTTCATAACCGGTGAAAGCGCCACGGGCCTGAGGGTAGAAGGTATGCAGGCGAATGAGCACCTGGTCGACCATCTGCTTGTCACCAAAGGCCTGCAGCAGGCGGGCGTTGTCGCCGGAAAGGTTGATCACCACGTTGGCACCGCCCTTGAGGGCCGGTTCGATCCACAACATGCCAAGGCCCGTATTGCTGAAGATCTCACCCGACATACGCGCCCGACTTTCCCAGACCGGTTTCTTGAACTTGAGCATCACCTGGTCGCGCCAACCGTAGTTGGTGCCCTTGAGCGCCGCCACATGCTGGTTATCCAGGCCAGGCGTCATCTGGATCTTGGCCAGTGCACGCAGGGGCACGGCCATCACCACGTAATCGGCGCGGTAACCCACGCTGCCGACTTTCACGGTAACGCCGTCCTTGTCCTGAACGATTGCACTCACCGGCGAGCCGGTCTTGATGGTCTTCAGTTGCTTGACGAACGCCTGCGCCAGCACCGGGCTGCCGCCGGGCAGCCGCGCTGCACGCAGGTCACGGTCGCTCACGTCACGGTAGACGCGGTTCTGCTGGGCGAAATACAGCAGCGACAGGCGCGACGGTTCGTCGTAGCGGCTGCGGATCTGCTGGTTGACCAACTGACGGGCCGTGGCAGGTAACTGCAACTTGTCCAGCCAGGAGGACACGTTGATCTGGTCCAGAGCGAACAGGGTGCTGGTCGCCTGGGGGTTGAGCGGATCGTCGATCGAACGGGCCAGGTCGTCCAGGGTTTTCTCGTAGCGCTTGAGAGCTTCGGCCGTGGCCGGCTGCTTGAGGGCCAGGTCTGCGGCACTGAAGTACTCGCCATCGATCAGGTACCCAGGGGTGCGCACGAATTCGGGCGCCGGCAGCGTGTCGAGCTTGAAGCGATCAACGTACTGGTTGAGTACCGGCTGCGCCTTGGTATTGCCGATCCATTCGCTGGTGGCCAGGCCCGAGCGGCCGCCCATGCCTGCCTTGGCTTCGAGCAGGGTCACCTGCCAGCCCTTGTTCTGCAGCTCATAGGCTGCGGTAAGGCCCGCCATGCCGCCGCCCACGACGATTGCCGTGGGCGTCTTGTCACTCGCCAGCGCGGCACCGCTGGAAACACCAATCAATACCAACGCGCACAGGCGCACCCAAGCAGCAGCCATGTTGGCGAACTCCGAGTCAAAGGTTGCAGAAAAACAGAGAGAGGCGGGATGCCCCGAGAGAGGCGGTAGAATACGTCACCGCTGCCAGGGCTGCCAGTGGAGTGACATCAAGTGGTCTGGCTAAATGACATTTTCTGGCGGGTTGTTCTCACCCGTGCCATTGCTTAGGCTTACGCCCCCACGCCGCCAAGCCAGGAGAAGTGCTCATGGGCCTCAATGATCAGTGGATGCAGCGCGACCTCAAGGTCCTCTGGCACCCCTGCACCCAGATGAAAGACCACGAGCAACTACCGCTGATACCGATCAAGCGCGGTGAAGGGGTGTGGCTCGAGGATTTCGAAGGCCGGCGCTACCTGGATGCTGTGAGCAGCTGGTGGGTAAACGTGTTCGGCCATGCCAACCCGCGTATCAATGAGCGCATCAAGGAGCAGGTCGACCAGCTTGAGCACGTGATTCTGGCAGGCTTCAGCCACCAGCCTGTCATCGAGCTGTCCGAACGCCTGGTGGCCATGACGCCAGCCGGGCTCGACCGGGTGTTCTACGCCGACAATGGCTCGTCCTGCATCGAAGTGGCGCTGAAGATGAGCTTTCACTACTGGCAGAACGTCGGCAAGCCGGACAAGAAGCGGTTCGTCACCCTGACCAACAGCTATCACGGGGAAACCATCGCCGCCATGTCCGTCGGTGACGTCCCGTTGTTCACCGAAACCTACAAGGCGTTGCTGCTCGACACCCTAAAAGTCCCGAGCCCCGATTGCTATCTGCGCCCGGAGGGCGTCAGCTGGGAGGCGCATTCACGCACCCTGTTCCAGGTCATGGAGCAGACCTTGGCCGAGCATCATGCCTCGATCAGCGCGGTCATCATCGAGCCGTTGATCCAGGGCGCCGGCGGCATGCGCATGTACCATCCGGTCTATCTCAAGCTCTTGCGCGAAGCCTGCGATCGCTACGACGTGCACCTGATCCATGACGAGATCGCGGTTGGCTTCGGTCGCACGGGCACCATGTTCGCCTGCGAGCAGGCAGGTATTCGCCCGGACTTCCTGTGCCTGTCCAAGGCCCTGACCGGGGGGTATCTGCCCCTGGCTGCCTGCCTGACCACCGACAAGGTGTACCAGGCGTTCTATGACGACTACCGCACGTTGCGCGCGTTCTTGCATTCGCACAGCTACACCGGCAACCCGCTGGCGTGCGCGGCCGCCTTGGCCACCCTCGACATCTTCGAGCAAGACAACGTGATCGAGGCCAACAAGGCGCTGGCTACGCGCATGGCCAGCGCCACTGCGCATCTGGCCGACCATGCCCACGTGGCCGAGATTCGCCAGACCGGCATGGTCCTGGCCATCGAAATGGTCCAGGACAAGGCCGGCAAGGTGCCCTACCCCTGGCAGGCGCGACGCGGCCTCAAAGTGTTCGAGCATGCCCTGACCCGTGGCGCGCTGCTGCGCCCGCTGGGCAGTGTGGTGTATTTCCTGCCACCGTATATCATCACGCCCGAACAGATCGACTTCCTGGCCGAAGTGGCCAGCGAAGGCATCGACATCGCCACCCGCGACAGCACCCGCGTGACGGTGCCCAGCACCTTCCACCCGGATTTTCGCGATCCGGGCTGATAGCGAGTCAAAGGCCATGCCTGCGACCGCGCCGGAACCTGCGCTGCATGCGTCATGCCGGCGTGGGCCTTCCGGTCGTCCTTACCTTTTCAGAGCTTACCCATGAGACTGTCCCGCTTCTTCATCGACGCCCCCCTGAGCCTTGGCGAACACGACCTGCCCGAGGCACAGGCCCACTACATCGGCCGCGTATTGCGCATGGCGGCGGGTGACCCCGTGCAGCTGTTCGACGGCAGCGGCCAGGAATACCGTGGGCAGTTGCTGGAGGTGGGCAAGAAAGCCGTGCGCGTGAGCCTGGACCAGGCATTCGCTGGCCAAGCCGACTCACCGCTGCAGGTGCACCTGGGCCAAGGGCTGTCGCGGGGCGAGCGTATGGACTGGGCCATCCAGAAAGCCACCGAGCTGGGCGCCAATGAGATCACCCCGATCGTCAGCGAGCGGTGCGAGGTGCGCCTGAAGGACGAGCGCGCCGACAAGCGCCTGGCCCACTGGCGGCAAGTGGCAATCAGCGCCTGCGAACAGTGTGGCCGCTCCAGCCTGCCGATCATCCACCCGCCCATCACCCTGGCTGAGTGGCTGGCCGCCACCCAGGCGCAGCTCAAGCTGGTGTTGCATCCGGTAGCCGAACCGCTGGTCAGCCATGCCAAACCGGCAAGCCTGGCGTTCCTGATTGGCCCAGAAGGCGGCTTGAGCGAACCCGAGGTCGAGCAGGCCAAGGCAGCGGGCTTTCATGCGGCGCGCCTGGGCCCGCGGGTATTGCGCACCGAAACCGCCCCCGTGGTGGCCCTTGCAGTGGCACAACAGCTCTGGGGTGATTTCTAAGCCTTCCCAGGCGCACGGGCGGTGCTCGCAGGCTGGGGTGATCAGCGCACGTAGTGCGACACCGCCACGAAATGCATCAGGCTGCCGGCAATCACGAACAAGTGCCAGATGCCATGCCAGTGACGAAAACGCCGGTCGAATGCGAAAAAGATGATGCCCACGGTGTAGAACACGCCCCCTGCGGCCAGCCAGGCAAAACCGGTGGTACCCAGCGCCTGCAGCAGCGGGTTGACCGCGACCAGCACGATCCAGCCCATCACGGCATAGATCACGATGGACAAGACCCGTGCTTCGGAGCGCGGCTTGATTTCCTGCAGCATGCCCAGTACTGCCAGCCCCCAGACGATGCCGAACAGGCTCCAGCCCCAAGGCCCGCGCAGGCTGATCAGGCAGAAGGGCGTGTAGCTGCCGGCGATCAGCAAATAGATAGAGAGGTGATCGAGCTTGCGCATGATCACCTTCGCCCGTCCGCGCGTGCTGTGATACAGCGTCGAAATGCTGTACAGCAGCAACAGCGTGCCGCCGTAGATGGAGAAACTGACGATCTTCCAGGGGTCCCCCTGCAAGGCGGCCCCGATGATCAGCCAGAGGGCACCGAGGCCTGCCAGCAACGCACCCACCAAGTGGGTCCAGGCATTGAAGCGTTCACCGTAATACATGCCCTTAAAGACCTTTCGAAACCCATCTAGTTTCAGCCACGACAATCGACGCACGGCGACCGTACGCTCTAACCCGACGCTTGCAGCCTGCCGCTGCGTTGCGCGTCCCTGACCAGGCGCTCGAGCCCCACCAGGTCAGGTACGCGCGCCACCTGCTCCCCTACCTGGACAGCGGCCAACTCAAGGGGTGCCAATGCCACGTCGACGTAGTTGAGCTGGCTGTCGAGCTTGCACGAGCGCGGTATGCCTTGCAGCAGCAAGGCCAGGTAACGCAAGCCCGTGTCGCCCAATGCGTTGAGCACTACCACGCGGGCCCGTTCGCCACAGGGCGTATGGCTGTCGCAGGCCGCTTCGAAACCGATCAGGGGCAAGCGCTGCTGGCGCCAGTCGACCCAGCCCAGGTGCCAGGGCAGGTCACCGCGCTGGCACGCCACATTGCGCAGCCCACTGAGTTCGGCCACGGCCACATTGGGCAGCACCAACGTACGGTCGCCCAAGGGCAGCAACAGCCCGGTGAGGCTGCTGCGCTGCCCGGCTATCAGTTCAAGCATGGGACTGGCTCCACTGGAGGATGCTGTGCAGCAATACCGACTCCTGATAAGGCTTGCCGAGGTATTCGTTGACCCCGATGGCCATGGCTCGGTCGCGGTGCTTCTGCCCCGTACGCGAGGTGATCATGATAATGGGCAGGTCCTTGAGGCGGGCGTCCTGGCGAATGCGGGTCGCCACTTCGAAGCCGTCCATGCGCGGCATTTCGATATCCAGCAGCAACACATCGGGCCGGTGCCCTTCCAGCACTGCCATGGCATCCACTCCGTCCTTGGCGGTGATCACGCTCATGCCATGGCGCTCCAACAGCCGGCTGGTGACCTTGCGCACCGTGACCGAGTCATCCACCACCATCACCAGCAAGGTGCGATCCGGGGTTGCTGCCGGCAGCAACCCACGTGGCATGCCTCCAGGCAAACGAGCAAGCCGCCGTTGCTGGCCGCGCAACTGCCCCAGAAGGTCCAGAATCAGCACCACTCGCCCATCCCCCAGCAACGTTGCACCCGAAAGGCCGGCAACGGCCGCGAACTGCGGGCCCAGGCTTTTGACCACGATCTCCCGGCTGGGCGACAAGCTGTCGACCTGGATGGCGAACGACTGCTCCTGCGAGTGCACCAGCAGCAAGGGCAATGGCACGCTCTGGCCCAGCAGCGTGGGACGCGGGGCGCCCTGCACCAGCTCGCCCAGGTAGCGCAGCTGGTACTGATGGCCTGCGTAGGCGTAGCGCGGCGGCTCCTGCTCGTAGCAGGCCGCCAGTTCAGCGGGCGGTACCCGCACGATGCCTTCGATGGTGTTGAGCGGGATCGCGTACTGCTCATCGCCCAGGTGCACCATCAGTGCGCGGTTGATCGACACCGTGAACGGCAGGCGAATCTGGAAACGCGCCCCCTTGCCCTGGGCCGACTCGATGGTCATCGAGCCGCCCAACTGCTTGACCTCTTCGTGGACGACGTCCATGCCCAGGCCCCGCCCTGAGATCTGCGTGATCTTTTCGGCCGTGGAAAAGCCCGGCCTGAGGATGAACTGCAGTATCTCGTGGTCGCTCAGCTGCGCCTGCGGGTCCAGCAGACCGCGCTTGATGGCCTTGAGCCGGACAGCGTGCAGCGGCACGCCGGCGCCGTCGTCGGTCATCTCGATGACGATGTCCGCCCCCTCGTGCAGCAGGTTCAGGTGGATCGTGCCCTGCTCGGGCTTGCCCGCGGCCAATCGGGCTTCGCGACTTTCCAGGCCATGGTCGACGGCATTGCGCAACATGTGTTCAAGGGGCGCCACCATGCGTTCCAGCACGCTGCGATCCAGCTCCCCCTCGGCGTTGCCCACCACCAGCTCGACCTGCTTGCCCAGCTCGCTCGCCACCTGCCGCACCACGCGCTGCAAGCGCGGCACCAGGCGTTCGAAGGGCACCATTAACGTTGCCGTCAGGCCTTCCTGCAGTTGGCTGTTGACCCGCGCCTGCTGCTGGAGCAGGCCGTAGGCTTCCTGGGCGCGCTGGGCCATGGTCTCCTTCAGGTCCAGCAGGTCCGAGGCCGACTCGAACAGGGCCCGCGACAACTGCTGCAACTGCGAGTGGCGGTCCATTTCCAGTGGGTCGAAATCTTCATAGACATCGCCTTCGATCTGCTGGCGGCTGGAAATCCGGCCCTGGGTTTCGATATCCAGGCGTAGCAGTTGGTCACGCATGCGCTCGAGCGTGGTTTCCATTTCGTTGAGCGTGAACTGGGCGTCGTTGACCTGCTGCTCGATACGCCCACGGATGATCGAATGCTCACCGGCCAGGTTGCCCAGGTCGTCCAGCAATTCGGCATCGACCTTGACCATGTCCCCCGGTACGCGCTCAGGGGTTACTGCCGGCCCTTCGCTGGCGGCAGTTTCGACCGGGCTGGTGCCGGCCGCGCTGTCGGTCAGCCCTGCGCTGCTGAAGTTGCGGATGTAATCGATCAGCGCCGTGGCAGCGTGCAGCGGTTGCCCCAGGCGCACGGCATCGAGCATGTGCGCCAGGCGGTCGTGGCAGTTCTGCAACAGCGAGAACAAGGCCCCGCTCGGTGGCAGGCGCCCTGCCGCGAGCAACTCGTACAAAAATTCCAGCTCATGGGCCAGGTCACCGATGGGGCCGATTTCGACCATGCGTGCCACCCCTTTGAGGGTGTGCAGGTCGCGCATCAGGTTGTCCACCTCCACCGTGCTGCGTGGGTCGGCCTGCCACCGCGCCAGGGCCGCCGCAGCGCTCTCGACGATGTCCGAGCTTTCTTCGAGAAAGACCTCCATCAGCTCTTCCCCGGCGCTTTCCGGAGCCTGGGACGGCTGTACTGGCGCCGGGTCGAGGGCTACGTCAGGGGTCGGTGTGTCGATCAGCTGCACGTCCATGTCCGGGTGCAGCGGTGTGACACTGTCGAGGCCCACGCGCCCGGTGGCATCCGGAGCCAGCCCTTGCCCCTGCAGATCGCGCAGACGGGTCACCAGCGCCGTACGCGGGGCTACGTTCTGGCCAGCAGCCAGCTCGTCGAGCATGTCCAGCAGCGCTTCGTGGGCGTGCTGGGCTTGGGTGAAGAACTGCCCATCGGCAGGCAGACTGCCCTCCTCCACGGCACCGTACAGGTCCAGCAACGCTTCGCACACCTCATCGACCTGCCACAGATCGGCTGAATGGGCGGCATGGGCAAGTTCGGTCATGTCATCGAGCAGCGTGTCCAAGGCCCCCCGTTGGGCCGGGTGCCGCTGCCAGTCGGCCAGCAACGTCTCGGCATCCAGCAGACGGTCCATGGCCTGTGACAGGAACGTTGCGACCTGTTGCGGGTCGCGGGCGTTGCCGGTCGAGGCATGCGCATCGCCACCCAGGGCGGCAATACGCGCATCCAGGGCCAACTCAACCTGCTCGATCAACTGGGCCGCGCCGGGCAGGGGGGCGAGCGGGGTGGTGGATAATTGCGCCAGGCCCTGCCCGAACATGGAGGCGGCGGACGTGAGCCAGCGCAGCTCTGTTTCGTCGAGCAGCAGGTCGTGCGCCTTGTACTCACGCACCAGCCGATCGAATACGGTGGCAAGTTCGGCCATGGGCAAGACCCCGGCCATGGCCGCACTGCCCTTGAGGGTGTGCAAGGCCCGCTGCAGGGCGTCGTCCACAGGGACGCCGTGCTGGGCATGTGCCAGGAATGTATCGAGGCTGGCCAGGTGGCCTTGCGCCTCGGAACGGAAGATGTCCAGCAACTGCGGGTCGAGCCCCTGCGCGTTGGCCGCGGCTGGCAAATCGCGCTCGGCAAGGGCATGCAGGCGGCCCACCAATTGCTGTACTGCGCTCACGTGCGGCAGGTGCCCTGCGGCGAAGTCGGCGAGCACCTCGGGCAGTTGCGCGAACGCTTGCTCAAGCGCTATCTGCCCGTCTGCGCCAAGCACGTTGCGGCCGGCAAGCACGCGGTTGAGCAGGTGCTCGGCGGCCCAAGCCAGCTCTGCCAACGCCTGGGCATGCACCAGGCGGGCTGCGCCCTTGAGCGTATGCAACGCCCGGTGCACGTCGATCAGCGCGTCCTGCTGCTGGTGGTCGGCACGCCAGTTCAGCCAGTGCCGCTCAATGTCCTGAAGCAGTGTTTGGGCTTCTTCGATGAATACGCCACGCAACTCGTCCTGAAGGCCGTCCCCCTCCTCCAGGTCGGCATGCTCTTGTGCGGTGGAACAGTGGACGCCCAACGCCCCCAGACGCTCGCGGGCCATGACGATGAAGCGCTGGGCATCGGCCAGCGGGTCGGCCACGCGCCATTGCAGGTAGCATTCGCCAGCGCTCAAGGCTTCGGCCAGCAGCGTCAGCTCCTCGGAGGAGGGGTCGGCCTGCGCCTGTTGTACCCAGCCCTGGACAAACGCCGTGCAGCGCGCGAACACCTCGGTAGCTGCCGGCAGCATCAGCATGGCCAAGGCGCCGCGCACCTGCTGAAGCAAACCTGGCAAGGCCTGCAGGTGTTGACGGGGCCAACCCGACTCCAGGCAATCGCCCAACAGGTCCTTGGCTTGCTGCAACACGTTCAGCGACTCTCGCAGCACGACCAGGCGAATCTCGGCGACATCGGCGCCCGGCAGGCCTGCCTCTCCCCCTTCTTCGAGCGGCCCGACCATGCCGTTGAGCGTGGCCTCCACATACAGCAATGCCCCCGCCACATCCATCAACACCGCGTCATCCACGGCCCGATCGCCCTGGGCCAGCCCTTGCAGCGTCATCACTTGATCGATGATGACCCGACGCGGCTGCTGGAAACCCAGCACAGCCAGGGTGTCGGCCACGTGGCGCAGAGGAGCGAGCAACACCTCCAGTTGTTCATTGTGCTGCCGGTCGCTGCGCACGAACTGGTCCAGGCGGTCCTTGATGCGCATGAGGTCGTCACACAATGCCGCCACCACCGACCTTAGCGCATCGCGGCCCTCCCCGGCCTGCAACTGCTCGCGCCAGTTGCCCAGCGACACGTCAAGGTTCGCCAGGTCCTCGGCACCTGCCAGACGCTGGCCTGCACTGCCGAGCAGACGGCCATGAACCACCGGTTCCGCGCCTCGGCAAGCACGCAGCTGGTTGAGTAGCGGCAACATCACCAGTGGCAGGTCATGGCGAGCGCCGCGCAGACGTTCAAGGTACGAAGGCAACAGCTCCAGGCCCCTGAACAGCGCGCCCAGGCAGTCGCCTCGCGGGGTGACCTTACCGCTGGCCAGGTCGGTCACGAGCATTTCCAGCTCCTGGGCAAGGCGCGTGGCCCCAGGCAACTCCAGCATCACCAGGCAACCGTGGACCTGGTGCAGGTTGTCCGCCACGAAGGTGAGTAGCGACAGGTCTTCAGGCTCGCCGGCAAAGCGTTCCAGCGCCTGGCGCCCCTGCCCCAGGCAATCGAGCAGGGCAGCCTTGGTCCAGGCCAAGCCCACGGTATCGTGGCGAGCAGGGCCAGCAATGGAGCCGGGCATGGGCGTGGACATGGGCATTTCTCAATGGGGCTCGGCAGGTGCCGGCAGGGTGAACCCGGAAACCGAGCGACGCATCTCGCTGGCCATGCGCGCCAGGTGACGAATACTGTCGGCGGTGGCGCCGGAACCTGCGGACGTCTGGGCGGTGATCTGCTGGATGACGGCCATGGTGTGTGAGATCTGCCCCGCCGAGGAGGTTTGCAGCTGGGCCGCATCGGAAATGCTGTGGATAAGGTCGGCAAGGTTCTGCGAAACGCCTTCGATCTCGGCCAGCGCCACGCCGGCGTCCTGGGCCAGCCTGGCGCCTCGCACGACTTCGGCCGTGGTCTGTTCCATGGAGATGACCGCTTCGTTGGTGTCGGCCTGAATGGTCCGTACAAGGGCTTCGATCTGCCGTGTAGCGGAGGACGAGCGCTCGGCCAGGCGCTGGACCTCGTCCGCGACCACGGCGAACCCGCGCCCTGCCTCACCCGCCAGGGAGGCCTGGATAGCGGCGTTCAAGGCCAGGATGTTGGTCTGGTCGGCGATGTCGTCGATCAGGCTGACGATATCGCCGATTTCCTGGGACGATTCGCCCAGGCGCTTGATGCGCTTGGCGGTGTCCTGGATCTGCTCGCGAATGTTGTTCATGCCGTCGATGGTGTTGTGCACCACCTCATTGCCCTTGTTGGCAATGGCCACGGACCGCTCGGCGACCTTGGCCGATTCGTAGGCATGGGCCGAAACACGGTCGATCGACTCGACCATGTCCCCGACTGCCTCGGAGGCTTCGCTGATCTGTTCGGCCTGCTGCTCGGACGCCTTGGCCAACTGGCGGGCCGTATTCTGCGTGTCCTGCACCGCCGAGGCGACCTGTACTGCGCTGTGGTTGATGGTGGCGACCAGGTCGCGCAATTGGTCGACGGAGTAGTTGATGGAGTCGGCGATGGCACCGGTGAAGTCTTCGGTCACCGAGACGGTCACCGTCAGGTCGCCATCTGCCAACTCTTCGATTTCATCGAGCAGGCGCATGATCGCCTGCTGGTTGCGTTCGTTCTTTTCGGCGGTCTCACGCAATTGACGGTTGGTGGTGCGCACCATGACCAGGCCGATGAGGATGATCGAGGCCAGTGCCAACAAGCCCAGTGCATACCCCCCAACGGTATCGAGCGTGCGCCCGCTGGCCAGGTTCTCGAAGCCGTTGGCCAGGTGCGAGGCTTCCTCGAGCAAGGTCTGCGACAGGCTGAAAATGCTGCCGGCCGCCTCCCGCACCCGGAACAGCTCCGGCGAGGTCTCGAGAATTTCATCGACCGAGCCGGCCACGAACTGGAACAGCTCGGCGATTTCCGCCAGCCGCGCCCTGGCATCGGCGTCTTCGACACGGGTCACGCCAATGGCAGCATCGCCCTTGAGCATGCCCTCGAGCACCTGGCCGAAGCGGCCAGCATCGCGGCCGAAGGCATCGGCGGCCTGCGCCGCCGCCGCATCGCCGGCCAGTACGGTGTTGACCGACCCCAGGATACGTTCGGCCAGCAGCAGCTGGCGCTGTGCCACGGCAACCTGGCTGGCCGGGGCGCCACTTTGCAGCAGGATTTCGACCACCTTTTCGTATTCGACCTGCAACTGCGGGACGGTTTCGGCCAGGGTGGCCGCCACCTGGTGCAAGGACAGCACGGTCTGTTCGCTGGCCAGGATGGTGTCGGTGCTCTTGCGCAGGCTCTCCCAGTCATCGCGCACCGCTTCCATCTCTCCGCGCACCGAGGCTGGCGCCGCAGGCAGGCCGGTGGCCTTGTCGCCTTCGCGCAGGTAGCCCCAGCGACGCTCGAAGTCGTTGCGTGCATCGGACAGCAGCCTGAAGGCTACGCCCTTGCCGGCAGCCGCTTCAGTGGCGTTCTTGGCGATGCGCTGGGACAACACGCGCAGCTCGCCGGCATGGCCGATGTACTGCTTGTCGTAGTTAGACTGGGTGTTGAGGTAGGCGAAATTGGCGAACAGCAGAATGATCGAGAGGATCAGGATCAGGAACAGCACAGTGATCTGCGCAATGCTGCGGGTGCGGGGGCTCACGGTAGTGGCGGTGACGGGGGGAGCAGGCTGGTTCACGTTTGCAAGGTCCTATAACGCCACATCGAGAAAGCCCGGTGCCTGGGCCAGGGCAAAGGGGCTGAAAATCGCCCAGTAGTCGTGGTCGCGTTCAAAGCGCCCCTGAACGAAGGGCCCGGCAGCATCGGTCACCGGCAGCGCGGGTTGCAGGCTGTCGATTGCAAAGTGCTGCAGGCCTACCACTTCGTCCACCAGCAGGCCAACGAAAAGCGCCTCGTGATCAAGCACCAGGACGCGCCGTTGCTTGCCGGGCACAGCACTGCCCAGGCCGAGGAAACGGCCCAGGTCCATCACGGGCAGCAACCGGCCACGCAGATTGGCCACCCCGCATACCCAGGGTTGCACCCCAGGTACTCGACTACTGCGGGGCTCACGCAGCACTTCGGCCACCTCGCCCATGGGGGCGACGAACCATTGCCCGGCTACACGAAAACCGATGCCGCTCCACTGCCGCAACCTGTCACCCGAAGCCGGTTGGTCGGCTACCAGCAGGCGGCAGCGCCGATCGATATCCAGCAACAGTTCGAAGGCGGTCAGCGACGCTCCCTGCGGGCGTGTGGTCAAGCCCCCAGCACCTCTTGGAGCTTGTGCACCAGTGCGTCTTCTTCCACAGGTTTGGTCAGGAAGTCACGTGCGCCCTGGCGCGTCGCCCAGATGCGGTCGGTTTCCTGATCCTTGGTGGTCACCACGATGACCGGAATGCCCTTGGTCTCCGGGTCCTTGCTGAGCTGGCGAGTGGCCTGGAAGCCGTTCATGCCTGGCATCACGATATCCATGAGCACTGCATCGGGCTTCTCCTGCCGGGCAAGGGCCACGCCATCGGCGCCGTTGTTGGCCTTGAGTACCTCGTGCCCGTGGTTTTCCAGCCATTGGGTCAATCGATACATCTCTGTCGGCGAGTCGTCGACAATCAGAACGCGGGCCATACGGGTTCCCCATCAGGATTCGAAAGACCGTGCCATGGCAGGGCGCGGTCAGGGTGCTGTTTGTTGAGCGGTGGCAAACCCAGGTACATGGGCCTGTATCGCCTCGATCAGTTCTTCCTTGGTAAACGGTTTGGTCAGAAACTGATCAGAACCGACCACACGCCCACGGGCCTTGTCGAACAGACCGTCGCGCGACGACAACAGAATCACCGGGACGTCCTTGAAGGTGCTGTTCTGCTTGATCACCGCGCACGTCTGATAGCCGTCCAGACGCGGCATCAAGACATCGACGAAGATCACGGCCGGGTTGTGATCGACAATCTTGGCCAGGGCATCGAAGCCATCGCTGGCAGTGATGACCTCGCAGCCCACCTCACCGAGCAGCATCTGCGCCGTGCGGCGAATGGTGCGTGAATCGTCGATCACCATCACTTTCAGGGGTTGTTCCATAAACGCCTACCCGGGGAATTGAGCTGCACGTTGCAAGCGCCACGCTACAGGAAAGCCCAATGGGCCCGTGGCCGCTTTTCGCTTGAGGCGTGTAGCCGAAGGCTTGAAGCTGCATTTTTAGCACAGTCCGGGTAGCCATTCCATCTGCCGCGCCCCTTGACCGGCGGCGTTGGCGGCGCCACCCTGAGCCACTTTTCTTTCGATCCATCGCGGCCACGCCGCCAAGAGGAACCACCCCATGAGCGTTCGCCTCGGCATTGTCATGGACCCTATCGCGTCCATCTCCTACAAGAAGGACAGTTCGCTGGCCATGTTGCTGGCTGCCCAGGCACGCGGCTGGAGCCTGTTCTACATGGAGCAGCGCGACCTGTATCAAGGTCAAGGCAAGGCACGTGCGCGCATGCGCCCGTTGACGGTGCACGCAGACCCGGCCCGCTGGTACGAGCTGGGCGAGGAGCAGGACAGCGCCCTGGCCGAACTGGACGTGATCCTGATGCGCAAGGACCCACCCTTCGACCTGGAATTCGTCTACAGCACCTACCTGCTCGAACAAGCCGAAAGCGAAGGCGTGCTGGTGGTCAACCGCCCTCAGAGCCTGCGTGACTGCAACGAAAAGCTGTTCGCCACGCTGTTCCCGCAATGTACGCCACCCACCCTGGTCAGCCGTCGCCCGGACATCATCCGCGCGTTTGCCGCCGAGCATGGCGATGTGATCCTCAAGCCCCTGGATGGCATGGGCGGCACGTCGATCTTCCGTCACCGGGCGGGCGACCCGAACCTGTCGGTGATCCTCGAAACCCTGACCCTGCTGGGTACTCAGCAGATCATGGCCCAGGCCTACCTGCCGGCGATCAAGGACGGCGACAAGCGTATCCTGATGATCGACGGCGAGCCGATCGACTACTGCCTGGCCCGTATTCCGGCCAGCGGCGAAACCCGTGGCAACCTGGCAGCCGGCGGTCGTGGCGAAGCACGCCCCCTGAGCGAGCGCGACCGCTGGATCGCGGCGCAGGTAGGCCCGACATTGCGCCAGAAGGGCCTGCTGTTCGTCGGTCTGGACGTGATTGGCGACTACCTCACCGAAATCAACGTGACCAGCCCCACCTGCATCCGCGAAATCGACGCCGCCTACGGCACCGACATCGGCGGCCAGCTGATGGATGCCATTGATCGCCAGCTCAAGACGCGTTGACCACGGACATTCGGTAACGGACTGGCGTGGGGTATCATGCTCACCCGCAAACGACAGGCTGCAAGACCGGTACGCCCGCCCCGTGCCTCTGCTGCCTGTTGCGTGCCGTTTGTAGCTCGACGATGCCCCTGGATACCTGATGACGCTGCCCGCTGACATCCCCGCCGACCTGTTGCCGCCCCGCGTTCGCCCGGTGGACAGGCTGGGCTTCACGCTGTTTCTGGCGGCGCTGGTGCACCTGGCGTTGATCCTCGGGGTGGGCTTTACCGTGGTCAAGCCGGCGCAGATCAGCCGCACCACGGACATCACCCTGGCCACGTTCAAAAGCGAAAAGCCGCCGGAAAAGGCCGACTTCCAGGCGCAAGACAACCAGCAAGGCAGCGGCACCCTGGACAAGAAGGCCGTGCCCAAGACCACCGAGCTTGCGCCTTTCCAGGACACCAAGATCAACAAGATCACCCCGCCACCTGCCGCCAGGCCCGAGGTACCGCCGCCCCCGCAGAAGTCGGCGGTCGCGACCAAGGCTCCGAAGGCGCAGAAGGTCGAGCCCAAGCCACGGGAAAGCAAGCCCCAGCCCAAGCCGAGCACGCCCGTGCGCGAGTTCGACAGCTCGCAGCTGTCCAGCCAGATCGCCAGCCTTGAGGCAGAGCTTGCCAATGAGCAGCAGCAATATGCCAAGCGCCCGCGTATCCATCGCCTGAATGCGGCCTCGACCATGCGCGACAAGGGCGCCTGGTACAAAGAGGAATGGCGCAAGAAAGTCGAACGCGTGGGTAACCTGAATTATCCGGACGAGGCACGCCGGCAGCAGATCTACGGCAACCTGCGCATGATGGTCTCGATCAACCGCGACGGGTCACTCTACGAAGTGCTGGTGCTTGAATCGTCCGGCCAGCCCGTGCTGGACCAGGCTGCCCAGCGCATCGTGCGCCTGGCCGCACCGTTCGCGCCGTTCACCGGTGATCTGGCCGAGTACGACCGGCTGGAAATCATCCGTACCTGGCGCTTCGCCAGGGGTGATCGGTTGTCCAGCAACTGAGCCGGCACGCTTGCAGCGGTGGCCGGGTGGCGCCACACTATCCCCCATGAAGAACCTCACGCCGAGCTACCTCAAGCACCAGTTCCTGATCGCCATGCCGCACATGGCCGACCCGAACTTCGCCCAGACCCTCACGTACATCGTCGAGCACAATGCTCATGGCGCGATGGGGCTTGTGGTGAACAAGCCGCAGGAACTGAACCTGGCCGACATCCTCGAGCAACTGCGCCCGGACGAAACCCCGCCGGCCAGCACGCTGCAGGTGCCTATCTACCAAGGCGGCCCGGTGCAGACCGACCGCGGCTTCGTGCTGCATACCAGCGAGTGCAGCTACCAGGCCACGGTGGAACTGCAGGGCCTCTCGCTTTCCACGTCCCAGGACGTGCTGTTCGCCATCGCCGAGGGCGTGGGCCCGGAAAAGAGCCTGATCACCTTGGGTTATGCCGGCTGGGAAGCGGGCCAGCTCGAAGCCGAGCTGGCCGATAACGCCTGGCTCAACTGTGCGTTCGACCCGGATATCCTGTTTGCCATGACCAGCGAGCTGCGCCTGGAAGCGGCGGCCGCGAGCCTTGGCATCAACCTGCATCTGCTGACCAGCCAGGCGGGCCACGCCTGATGGCCGACGCGCTTGCCGCACCCCGGCTGCTGCTGGGTTTCGACTATGGCACCAAGCAGATCGGCGTGGCCGTCGGCCAGGCGGTCACCGGCCAGGCCCGTGAACTCTGTACGTTGCGCGCCCAGAATGGCGTGCCGGACTGGGCCCAGGTCGAGCGCCTGATCGCTGAATGGAAGCCTGACGCCATCGTCGTCGGCCTGCCGCTGAACATGGACGGCACCCCCAGCGAAATGAGCGCCCGGGCCGAAAAATTCGCCCGCCGCCTCAATGGGCGCTTCAACCTGCCGGTGCATACCCATGACGAACGCCTGACCACGTTCGAGGCCAAGGGCGAGCGCATGGCCCGTGGCGGCCAGCGCGGCACGTACCGGGACAACCCGGTCGACGCCATCGCCGCCGCCCTGCTGCTGCAAGGCTGGCTGGAGGCCAATACCTGATCATCTTCGCGACCGGATGCATCCGGCGCACCCTTCCGAGGAACCTGCAATGAGCCTACCTGATCCTGCCGCGCTGATCCGGCAGATGGCTGTCGACCTTCGCGCCCATCTGGCCCGCCGTGCCATCGTCGAGCCACGCTACATCGGCATTCGCACCGGAGGCGTGTGGGTGGCCCAGGCATTGCAACAGGCCATGGACGACACCAGTGCCATGGGTACGCTTGACGTGTCGTTCTATCGAGACGACTTCAGCCAGAATGGCCTGCACCCGCAGGTGCGCCCCTCGGAGCTGCCATTTGAGATCGAAGGCCAGCACCTGGTGCTGGTGGACGACGTGCTGATGAGCGGTCGCACCATTCGCGCCGCCCTCAACGAACTGTTCGACTACGGCCGTCCGGCCAGCGTCACCCTGGTCTGCCTGCTGGACCTGGATGCAGGCGAGCTGCCCATCCGCCCGAATGTGCTCGGCGCCACCTTGTCACTGGCGGCCCATGAACGGGTAAAATTGACCGGACCCGCACCGCTCGCCCTCGAGCGCCAGGACCTCGCCCCCGCTACCGCCCTTTAAGAGTCCCCCGCGATGACGCCAATCGACGCCAAGCGCCCGCTGCAGCTCAATGATCAGGGCCAGCTGCGCCATTTCCTTTCGCTTGACGGTTTGCCCCGCGAACTGCTGACCGAAATCCTCGACACTGCCGATTCCTTCCTGGAAGTCGGCGCCCGCGCCGTGAAGAAAGTGCCGCTGCTGCGTGGCAAGACGGTGTGCAACGTCTTCTTCGAGAACTCCACCCGCACCCGGACCACGTTCGAGCTGGCCGCCCAGCGCCTGTCCGCCGACGTGATCAGCCTGAATGTGTCGACCTCCTCGACCAGCAAAGGCGAGACGCTGTTCGATACCCTGCGCAACCTTGAAGCCATGGCCGCCGATATGTTCGTGGTGCGCCACTCGGATTCGGGCGCGGCGCACTTCATTGCCGAGCACGTGTGCCCGGAGGTGGCCGTGATCAACGGCGGTGACGGCCGCCATGCGCACCCGACCCAGGGCATGCTCGACATGCTCACCATTCGCCGGCACAAGGGCGGCTTCGAGAACCTCTCGGTTGCCATCGTCGGCGATATCCTTCATTCGCGCGTGGCACGTTCGGACATGCTCGCGCTCAAGGCGCTGGGCTGCCCGGACATTCGCGTGATCGGCCCGAAAACCCTGATCCCGATCGGCATCGAGCAGTATGGCGTGAAGGTGTACACCGACCTGGCCGAAGGCCTCAAGGACGTCGACGTGGTGATCATGCTGCGTCTGCAGCGCGAGCGCATGGCCGGTGGCCTGCTGCCCAGCGAAGGCGAGTTCTACCGCCTGTTCGGCCTGACCACTGCCCGCCTGGCAGGGGCCAAGCCGGACGCCATCGTCATGCACCCCGGTCCGATCAACCGTGGAGTGGAAATCGAATCTGCCGTGGCCGATGGCAAGCATTCGGTGATCCTGAACCAGGTCACCTACGGGATCGCCGTGCGCATGGCCGTGCTGTCCATGGCCATGAGCGGGCAAAACGTACAACGTCAACTCGACCAGGAGATCGCCCAGTGAGCATCAGCATTCTTGGCGCCCGGGTCATCGACCCTCAAAGCGGCCTTGACCAGGTCACCGACCTGCACCTGGAGGGCGGCCGCATTGCCGCCATGGGCGCCGCGCCCGTTGGCTTTACCGCCAACCGCACCCTTCAGGCCGATGGCCTGGTCGTCGCCCCTGGCCTGGTGGACCTGGGCGTGTCGCTGCGCGAGCCCGGCTATAGCCGCAAAGGCACCATCGCCAGCGAGACCCGCGCGGCCGTGGCCGGTGGCGTGACCAGCCTGTGCTGCCCGCCGCAGACCCGCCCGGCCCTGGACACCTCGGCGGTGGCCGAGCTGATCCTGGACCGCGCCCGCGAGGCGGGCAACAGCAAGGTTTACCCGATCGGCGCGCTGACCAAGGGCCTGGAGGGGGAACAGTTGGCCGAACTGGTGGGCCTGCGTGACACCGGCTGCGTCGCGTTCGGCAATGGCCTGAAGGAAATCCCCAACAACCGCACCTTGGCCCGTGCGCTGGAATACGCCGCCACGTTCGACCTGACGGTGGTGTTCCACTCCCAGGACCGCGACCTGGCCCAAGGCGGCCTTGCCCATGAAGGTGCCATGGCCAGCTTCCTGGGTTTGCCCGGCATTCCCGAAACTGCTGAAACCGTGGCGTTGGCGCGCAACCTGCTGCTAGTGGAGCAGACCGGCGTCCGCGCCCACTTCACCCAGATCACCAGCGCCCGTGGCGCGCGGCTGATTGCCCAGGCGCAAAGCCTTGGTTTGCCGGTCACTGCCGATGTCGCGTTGTACCAGTTGATCCTGACCGACGAATCGCTGCGTGAATTTTCCAGCCTGTACCACGTGCAACCGCCACTGCGTAGCGCTGCCGATCGCGATGGCCTGCGCGAGGCGGTGAAAACCGGCGTGATCCAGGCGATCTCCAGCCATCACCAGCCTCATGAACGCGATGCCAAGCTGGCCCCCTTCGGCGCCACAGAGCCGGGTATCAGCAGCGTGGACGTGTTGCTGCCGTTGGCCATGACGTTGGTGCAGGATGGCTTGCTCGACCTGCCGACCTTGCTGGCGCGCCTGACCTGTGGTCCCGCTGATGCCATGCGGCTGCCGGCTGGCCAGCTGAAGGTTGGCGCTGCGGCTGACTTGGTGGTGTTCGATCCACAGGCCTCGACCGTGGCCGGTGAGCATTGGTACTCCCGTGGCGACAACTGCCCGTTCATCGGGCACTGCCTGCCGGGTGCCGTGCGCTATACGTTGGTCGATGGGCGTATCTGTCACGAGGCTTGAGCCTGGTGGGCCGGTCAAAGGGTTGCGCGGCGGTTTAGGGTTTCAGCTTCGCAGCGCGTATCGTTGGGGCCGCTGCGCGGCCCATCGCGGCACGAGGCCGCTCCTACAGGGAGGGTGGTGCACCTGAGGGGAGCAATCGCCTTGCAGCGTATTTGTGAGGCTAACTGATTCCGGTGTAGGAGCGGTCTTGTGCCGCGATGGGCCGCACAGCGGCCCCAACGATACGCGCTGCGAGCCAAAATCCCTGGGCTGCTGCGTTCCCCCTCGGGGTGCTTCCCCAGAACCTGGGCACCCCCTGCCACTGATCCCGAGCCCCGCCCCCCTCGAACCGTTCATCCCCCACGGTTGAAATCCCGCCTTGCACCCCCATATGAGTTTGCAACAGGCATTTTCGCCCCGCTGCGTGGAGACTCTCCCTTGACCACCATCGTTTCAGTCCGCCGCAATGGCAAAGTCGTCATGGGCGGCGACGGCCAGGTATCCCTCGGCAACACCGTGATGAAAGGCAACGCCAAGAAAGTGCGTCGCCTGTACCACGGTCAGGTCATCGCGGGCTTTGCCGGCGCCACTGCCGATGCCTTCACCCTGTTCGAACGCTTCGAAGGCCAACTGGAGAAACACCAGGGCCACCTGATTCGCGCGGCCGTGGAACTGGCCAAGGAATGGCGTACCGACCGTTCCCTCAGCCGCCTCGAAGCCATGCTGGCCGTGGCCAACAAGGATGCGTCGCTGATCATCACCGGCAACGGTGACGTGGTCGAGCCTGAAGACGGCCTGATCGCCATGGGTTCCGGCGGCGCCTACGCCCAGGCCGCAGCCCGTGCACTGCTGAACAAGACCGACCTCTCGGCCCGTGAAATCGCCGAGACCGCGCTGAACATCGCCGGTGACATCTGCGTGTTCACCAACCACAACCTGACCATCGAGGAGCAGGATCTGGCCGAGTGATCAGCTGCTCTGGCGCCCCGTCCCGGTGACGGGGCTTTTCCACGCTGAATCATTCGTATCAGGACCCTATTGATCATGTCCATGACCCCCCGCGAGATCGTCCACGAACTCAACCGCCACATCATTGGCCAAGACGACGCCAAGCGCGCCGTGGCCATCGCCTTGCGCAACCGCTGGCGGCGCATGCAGCTCCCCGCCGAGCTGCGCGCCGAAGTGACGCCCAAGAACATCCTGATGATCGGCCCCACCGGCGTGGGCAAGACCGAGATCGCCCGGCGCCTGGCCAAGCTGGCCAATGCCCCGTTCCTCAAGGTCGAAGCCACCAAGTTCACTGAAGTGGGCTATGTGGGCCGCGATGTGGAATCCATCATCCGCGACCTGGCCGACGCGGCCTTGAAGATGCTGCGTGAGCAGGAAATCATCCGCGTGCGCCACCGCGCCGAAGATGCCGCCGAAGAGCGCATCCTCGATGCCCTGCTGCCACCGGCACGGGTCAGCAGCTTCAGCGAGGAAGCCGCCCAGACCAGTTCCGATTCCAACACCCGCCAGCTGTTCCGCAAGCGCCTGCGCGAAGGCCAGCTGGACGATAAGGAAATCGAAATCGAGGTGGCCGATGCCGTGGGCGTCGAAATCGCCGCGCCTCCTGGCATGGAAGAAATGACCAATCAGTTGCAGAGCCTGTTCGCCAACATGGGCAAGGGCAAGCGCAAGTCGCGCAAGCTGAAGGTTCGCGAAGCGCTGAAAATGGTGCGCGACGAGGAGGCTGGTCGCCTGGTCAATGAAGAAGAGCTCAAGGCCAAGGCGCTGGAAGCGGTCGAGCAGCACGGCATCGTGTTCATCGACGAGATCGACAAGGTCGCCAAACGCGGCAATGTCGGCGGTGCCGATGTCTCCCGTGAGGGTGTACAGCGCGATCTGCTGCCGCTGATCGAAGGCTGCACGGTCAATACCAAGCTGGGCATGGTCAAGACCGACCACATCCTGTTCATCGCCTCCGGCGCGTTCCACTTGAGCAAGCCGAGCGACCTGGTGCCTGAACTGCAAGGTCGCCTGCCGATCCGCGTGGAGCTCAAGGCCCTGACGCCGGAAGATTTCCAGCGCATCCTGCGCGAGCCGCATGCCTCGCTGACCGAACAGTACCAGGCACTGCTCAAGACCGAAGGGCTTAACATCGAGTTCGTCGAGGATGGCATCAAGCGTTTGGCCGAGATCGCCTACCAGGTCAACGAGAAAACCGAGAACATCGGTGCCCGTCGCCTGCACACGTTGCTCGAACGCCTGCTCGAAGAGGTGTCGTTCAGCGCTGGCGACCTGGCCAGTGCCCATGACGAAGCGCCGATCCAGATCGACGCAGCTTACGTGAACAGCCACCTGGGCGAGTTGGCCCAGAACGAAGACCTGTCCCGCTACATCCTGTAACGGGCCTGCGCCAGGCTGCAAGCGAGCCCGTGCGGCGCTTGCAGCCTGGCGACACAGTTTTTTTGCTCAAGAAGCTGGCGAGCGCTTCTTGCAGCGGGTAGCGTGCGGTGTGTAACTCAAACAGAGATCACGCCCATGGCTCGCATGCCTACCGCCATCAACCTGCACAAAGCCTCCAAGACCCTGCGCCTTACCTACGGGCCCGATGAGGTCTACCACCTGCCCGCCGAATTCCTGCGCGTGCACTCCGCCTCCGCCGAAGTCCAGGGGCACGGCAACCCCATTTTGCAGTTTGGCAAGGTCAACGTCGGCCTCGTCGGACTGGAGCCGGCGGGTCAATACGCCCTGAAACTTACCTTCGACGATGGCCATGACAGCGGCCTGTTCACCTGGGAATACCTGGAGCAGCTGTGCCTGCGGCAGGATGCCTTGTGGGCTGAATACCTCGAGGCGCTGCACAAGGCCGGCAAGACCCGTGACCCTTCGGAGTCCGTGGTCAAGCTGATGCTTTAGCCGCTCCCCTCGCACGCGCTCTCGTCCGACATGCCGGACCAACTGACAATGATAAGGAGCTTACGACAGCGCCAGGTTGCTTCGCGCCTGAAACTCGGGTAACCAGTAGAAGTGGCCATTTACCAGCATGGCGCTGCAGGCGCCTGATCGTCCGTAGCACTGCAGGACGCGGTCACGGATTACCCGAGTAGCGGTATCGGGGACACGTCGGTGCACCCACGCCAGCCGGTACTCGTCTCAGACAACGGAGCGTCGCGGATGAGTAACAACAACAATGAAGATCAGCAGCAGAGCCCGCAACGCGCCACGGGCCTGAACCCGATGGTCGGCGTTCGACGTAAGGACCTGTTGGGCACGGCCCAGACCGTGCTGCGCCAGGCTGTGCGTCAGCCCCTGCACAGTGCCAAGCACGCGCTTGCCTTCGGGCTCGAACTGAAAAACGTGATGCTGGGCAAATCGAGCCTTGCCCCTGCCAGCGATGATCGCCGCTTCAACGACCCGACCTGGTCACAGAACCCGCTTTACCGACGTTACCTGCAAAGCTACCTGGCATGGCGTAATGAACTGCAGGCCTGGATCAGCAGCAGTGACCTGCCCCCTGAGGACATCAGCCGCGGGCAGTTCGTCATCCAGCTCATGACCGAAGCGCTGGCGCCTACCAATAACCTGTCCAATCCTGCCGCGCTCAAGCGTTTCTTCGAGACCGGCGGCAAAAGCATGCTCGATGGTCTGTCGAACCTGGCCAGGGACGTGGTCCACAACGGCGGCATGCCCCGCCAGGTGAACATGGATGCTTTCGAAGTGGGCAAGGACCTGGGCAGCAGTAGCGGCGCGGTCGTGTACCGTAACGAGGTGATGGAATTGATCCAGTACAGCCCCCTCACCGAGCAGGTGCATGAGCGGCCACTGCTGGTGGTGCCACCGCAGATCAACAAGTTCTACATCTTTGATCTGTGCCCGGAAAAAAGCCTGATGCGCTTCTGTCTGGACGCCCGGCAACAAACCTTCATGGTCAGTTGGCGCAACCCGACCAGGGCGCAGCGTGACTGGGACTTGTCTACCTATGTGCAGGCACTTGGCGAGGCGGTGGACGCCGTGCTGAGCATCACCGGCAGTGCGACCCTGAACATGCTCGGTGCATGCTCAGGAGGGATTACCTGCACCGCGTTGCTGGGTCATCTAGCGGCGCGTAATGAAACCAAGGTCAATGCCTTGACCCTGCTGGTCAGCGTGCTGGACGCCACGCTCGACAATGCGCTGGCATTGTTCGTCGACGACCAGGCGCTGGATGCGGCCAAGCGTCAATCCCAGCAGGCGGGGGTACTCGAGGGCAGCGACCTGGCCCGGCTGTTTGCCTGGATGCGTCCCAATGACCTGATCTGGAACTACTGGGTCAACAATTACCTGCTCGGCAATGAGCCGCCAGCGTTCGACATCCTGTACTGGAACAACGACACCACGCGCCTGCCCGCCGCATTCCATGCCGACCTGATCGAGATGTACAGGCGCAATCCGCTCACCCGTCCCGGTGGCCTCACCGTCTGCGGTACCGCCATCGACCTCAAGCAGGTCAAGTGCGACCTCTTCAGCGTGGCGGGCAATGCCGACCATATTACGCCTTGGCAGGCCTGCTATCGCTCGGCGCGACTGTTCGGCGGCAAGGTCGAGTTCGTGCTGTCCAACAGCGGGCACATCCAGAGCATCATCAATCCGCCCGGCAATCCGAAGGCGCGCTTTCAGGCTGGGGATGGCCAGCATGACGATCCGCTTGCCTGGCAACAGGGCGCCGTCAGGCACGTCGATTCATGGTGGCTGCACTGGCAGGGCTGGCTGGCCGACCGAGCCGGGGCATTGATCGAGGCACCGAGCCACTTGGGGTGCCGCAGCCATCCTGCAGCCGAAGCTGCGCCAGGCAGCTACGTGCACCAGCGTTGAACCCCTGCGCCGTGGCCACCTGCGCGGTGCCAAGGCGTTTACCAGCTCCAGGAGCCATGCGCATGCCGTCACCTTACGTGTTCAAAACGGTCGAGCTCGATGGCCTGTCCATCCGTACCGTCGTGCGTCCAGGTCAGTCGACCTTGGCGCCCTTGCTGATCTTCAACGGCATCGGGGCCAACTTCGAGCTGATATTTCCGTTCATCGAAGCACTGGACCCCGACTTGCAGGTCATCGCCTTCGACGCCCCAGGTGTGGGCGGTTCATCCACGCCGCAGCGGCCTTATCGGTTTTCAGGACTGGCCCGGCTCGCCGCTCGGCTGCTCGACACGCTAAATTACGGCCAGGTCAACGTCATCGGCGTGTCGTGGGGAGGCGGGCTGGCTCAGCAATTCGCCCATGACTACCCGCAGCGCTGCCGAAAACTCATCCTGGCTGCCACGGCCGCAGGCGCGGTCATGGTACCTGGCAAGCCCAAGGTGTTGTGGAGCATGGCCAGCCCCCGCCGGTACGTAGACCCCTCCCATGTCATGCGCATCGCGCCGCTGGTGTATGGCGGCGGGTTTCGCCGGGATCCGCACCTGGCGCTAAAGCACGCGGCCACGGCACGCTCGGCTGGCAAGCTGGGTTATTACTGGCAACTGTTCGCGGCACTTGGCTGGACCAGCATCCATTGGCTGCACAAACTCCGCCAGCCCACCCTGGTGCTTGCCGGGGATGACGATCCGTTGATTCCGCTGGTGAACATGCGTCTGCTGGCCTGGCGTATCCCCAATGCGCAATTGCACATCATCGATGATGGTCATCTGTTTCTGATCACCCGGCCACACGCCATCGCGCCGGTCATCATGAAGTTTCTGGCCGAGCCAACCTGAAACGCCCCATTCGCGATCACCGGCCGAACCGGGCCGAACGGCCGGTGTCCAGATTCAGGCAAGTGCCTTGTCCAGCGCCCGCTCGATTTCGCCCTTGATGGTGCCGCTCATCATCGACATCATCATGCCGAGCTTGAGATCGACACGGATGCTGTCCTGGCCGATGTGCACGCTGCCGTTCGCGCCGCTGCGTGCCACATCGACGCGGTCGCCATCCCACGAGGCCTTGAGGTCATACTCGCGGCTGAGGCGGTCCACCAGCGCTTGGGCCTTGGAACGGGCGGCGTCGCGCCCGAGGGTGTGTTTGCGTTCGACGCTGATCTGGGTCATGCGGGTGTTCCTGAACATGTAGACATAATCGGCATTATGCCCGCCCCCGCCTGGCGGCACACCCCGCCAAGACAAATCCGCTCGTTCGCCCTAGAATGGCGTCAATTAATTTCGGTGAAGCGATATGAACGACCAGCGCAAAGGCGACCACGCCGAACCCACGACCCATTTTGGCTACCAGGACGTGCCTGAAAGCCAGAAGGCGCGCAAGGTTGCCGAAGTGTTCCACTCGGTGGCGGCCAAATACGACCTGATGAACGACGTGCTGTCCGGCGGCATGCACCGCCTGTGGAAGCGCTTCACCATCGAGCTGTCGGGCGTTCGCAGCGGCAACCGTGTGCTGGACATCGCCGGCGGCACGGGCGACCTGGCAGCCAAGTTCTCGCGCCTGGTGGGCCCGACCGGGCACGTGGTGCTGGCCGACATCAACGAGTCCATGCTCAAGGTCGGCCGCGACCGCCTACTGGACCGTGGGGTGGCCGGCAACATCGAGTTCGTCCAGGCCGACGCTGAAAAGCTGCCGTTTCCGGACAACCATTTCGACTGCGTGACCATCGCCTTCGGCCTGCGCAACGTCACCCACAAGGAAGATGCCATTCGCTCCATGCTGCGCGTGCTCAAGCCGGGTGGCCGCCTGCTGGTGCTGGAGTTCTCCAAGCCGACCAACAAGCTGATGTCCAAGGCCTACGACGCCTACTCATTCGCCTTCATGCCCCTGGCCGGCAAGCTGATCACCAACGATTCCGAGAGCTACCGCTACCTGGCCGAATCGATCCGCATGCACCCTGACCAGGAAACCCTCAAGGCCATGATGGTGCAAGCCGGGTTCGACCGGGTGACCTACCACAACATGACCAGCGGCATCGTGGCCGTGCACCGGGGGATCAAGCCCTGATGCTCATGGCCGGTCTGCTCGCCAGCGCCGAACATGGCCTGAACCGCGTCCTGCGCATGGACAGCACGGCATTGCCAAGGCTAGCAGCGCTGGAAGGCAAGGTCATCGAGATCGACTGCCGCCAACCGGCCATGCAGGTCTTCATCCTGCCTGACGAGCAGGGCCTGATGCTGGCCAGTGCCTGGGAAGGCGAAGTCGACTGCCGGTTGAGCGCGCCGGCGGCAAGCCTGGCGCACCTGGCGTTGTCGCGAGACAAGACGGCAGTCCTGCACAGCCCCCATGTGGCGTTGCACGGCGATACCGCGGCCTTGCTCGATCTGTTCGGTATTCTCCAGGACCTGGAGCTGGACTGGGAGCATGAGCTGCAGAAGTGGCTGGGCCCTGTGCCCACGGCCCTGATCGCAGGGCACATCCGCCTGCGCACCCGGTGGACCCGTCAAGGCCTGGCACGCCTGAGCCAGAGCCTGTCCGAGTATCTGGCGGAAGAATCGCGTACGCTGGTAGGCAAACGCGAAGCCGAGGCCGCCTTCAGCGAACTCGATGCCATGAAGGTCGATACAGAACGCCTCGAGGCGCGCATCCTGCGCCTTTCCCGATCCCTTGATTCCAGCGATAACGCATGAAGCTGCTCGCCTTCCGCCGCCTTTTCCGCATCCAGCGCGTCGTCATCCGCTACCGGCTCGATGACTTGCTGTTCGACTACCCTCTGCCCTGGTGGTTGATGAGCCTGCGGCTGCTGTTGCCGTGGCGCTGGCTACCGCGTCGCGCCTCGGAACTGAGCCGCGGCGCGCGGTTGCGCATGGCGCTGCAGGACCTAGGGCCTATCTTCATCAAGTTCGGCCAGCTGTTGTCTACCCGGCGCGACTTGCTGCCCACTGACATTGCCGACGAGCTGATGCTGCTCCAAGACCGCGTACCGCCGTTCGACCCGCAAAAAGCCGTGGCGCTGATCGAAGCCCAGCTTGGGGCCAAGGTGGGTGAGGTGTTCAGCCGCTTCGACGTGGAGCCCCTGGCGTCCGCATCGGTGGCGCAAGTGCACGCCGCGCGCCTGAAAAGCGGTGAAGAAGTGGTGGTCAAGGTGGTACGGCCGGGGCTCAAGCCAATCATCGCTGCCGACATTGCCTGGCTGTTCCTGATCGCCAAGGGTGCCGAGCGCCTTTCTGCCGATGCACGTCGCCTGCACCCGGTGGAGGTTGTCGGCGATTACGAGAAAACCATCTACGACGAACTCGACCTGCTTCGCGAGGCGGCCAACGCCAGCCAGCTGCGGCGCAATTTCGAGGATTCCGAGCTCATGTACGTGCCCCAGGTCTATTGGGACTGGTGCCGGCCCAAAGTGCTGGTGATGGAGCGTATCTACGGCGTGCCGGTGACCGACATGGCCACCCTCGCCGATCAGCGCACCGACATGAAGATGCTGGCCGAGCGCGGCGTCGAAGTGTTCTTCATGCAGGTGTTTCGTGACAGCTTCTTCCATGCCGACATGCACCCGGGCAACATCTTCGTGAGCACGGTCAAGCCGTGGAGCCCCAAGTACATCGCCATCGACTGCGGCATCGTCGGCAGCCTCACCGATGAAGACCAGGATTACCTCGCGCGCAACCTGATTGCCTTCTTCAAGCGCGACTATCGCCGCGTCGCCCAGCTGCACATCGACTCGGGCTGGGTACCGGCCAACACCAAGGTCAATGAGTTCGAAGCGGCCATCCGCACCGTGTGCGAGCCGATCTTCGAAAAACCCCTCAAGGATATTTCCTTCGGCCAGGTGCTGATGCGCCTGTTCCAGACCGCGCGCCGCTTCAACATGGAAGTGCAACCTCAACTGGTGCTGCTGCAGAAGACCCTGCTCAACATCGAAGGCCTGGGGCGTCAGCTGT
This sequence comes from Pseudomonas parafulva, assembly GCF_002021815.1. Classification (NCBI taxonomy): domain Bacteria; kingdom Pseudomonadati; phylum Pseudomonadota; class Gammaproteobacteria; order Pseudomonadales; family Pseudomonadaceae; genus Pseudomonas; species Pseudomonas parafulva. Next base: position 402,708 of record NZ_CP019952.1, on the reverse strand, counting down.
ACCCTGAGCTGGACCTGTGGAGCACGGCCAAGCCTTATCTTGAGCGCTGGATGCGCCAGCGCATGAGCCCCAAGGCCTTGCTGGGCAACCTGCACAGCCAGGCTGAGCAGTTGCCGCACCTGGCCAACATGACCCGGGACTTGCTCGAACGACTGTCGCAACCGCACCTGCACGACCCCAAGATGCCAGAGCGCCGAAATGGCGACCATTGGGCCCTGCGACTGCTCGGTGCCGGCTTGCTGGGCGGGGGTGTGATCCTGGGCGGTGTCGCCCTGCAGGCCGGTAGCCTGGCGGCCGCCACGGCGTGGCCGGCCTGGTTGATGCTGGCCGCAGGCCTTTACCTGATCGTGCGCCAATAGCCAGCCGCGCCCGTGGCTGGCACACTAGCGCAAAAGGCCCGCGACGCAGACGGGCCCGTTTTGGAGTCGACGATGAAAGACTGGCTGGACGAGATCAAGTGGAACAGCGATGGCCTTGTGCCGGCCATCGCCCAGGACCACAAGACCGGACGCGTGCTGATGATGGCGTGGATGAACCGTGAGGCACTGGCGTTGACCGCTGCCGAGCAACGCGCCATCTACTGGTCGCGCTCGCGTGGCAAACTGTGGCGCAAGGGCGAGGAGTCGGGCCATGTGCAAAAACTTCACGAAATGCGCCTGGACTGCGACGCCGACGTGATCATCCTCATGGTCGAGCAGGTGGGCCACATCGCTTGCCATACCGGCCGGGAAAGCTGCTTCTATCGCGTCTACGCAGACGGCCAGTGGGCCACCGTCGACCCGGTCCTGAAAGACCCGCACGCCATCTACGACGCAGGACACTGACATGAGCGACACCCTCAACCGGCTGGCCGCCGTGCTCGAAGAACGCAAACAGGCGGCGCCGGACAGCTCCTATGTGGCCAGCCTGTACCACAAGGGCCTCAACAAGATTCTGGAAAAGCTCGGCGAAGAGTCGGTTGAAACCATCATTGCCGCCAAGGATGCTGCGCTCAGCAAGGACTGCAGCGACGTCATCTATGAAACGGCCGACCTGTGGTTTCACAGCCTGGTGATGCTCAGCGCCCTGGGTCAGCACCCGCAAGCCGTGCTCGACGAGCTCGACCGGCGCTTCGGGTTGTCGGGCCATGACGAAAAAGCCGCCCGCCAGCCTTCGGCCTGATGTATGTTCAGGGCTGACGCCCGGTGACCTTCACACAATTTTCGGGAGTACGTAATGGGTATCTTTGACTGGAAACACTGGATCGTCCTGCTGGTCGTGGTGGTGCTGGTGTTCGGCACCAAGAAGCTGAAGAACCTCGGCAGCGACCTGGGCGAATCGATCAAGGGCTTTCGCAAGGCCATGAACGAAGAAGAAACCAAGCCGGCTGAACCTACCCCTCCTCCGGCCCAGCCCGTACCCCCTGTGCAACCGGTGCAGACCACTGCCCAGGCCAGCCAGGGCCATACCATCGAAGGCCAGGCCCAACCGGTCCAAGAGCCGCAGCGGAAAGACTGACTTATGTTCGGCATCAGTTTCAGCGAGCTGCTGCTCGTCGGCCTCGTCGCCCTGCTGGTGCTCGGCCCCGAGCGCTTGCCGGGCGCCGCCCGCACGGCGGGCTTGTGGATCGGCCGGCTCAAACGCAGCTTCAACAGCATCAAGATGGAAGTCGAACGCGAAATCGGCGCCGATGACATCCGCCGCCAGCTGCACAACGAGCACATCATGCACATGGAAGAGCAGGCCAAGCGCATCCTCAACCCCAATGCGCCGCCTGCCCAGCCTCCGGTGACCACGGCCACCGTACAGCCCCCCACTGGCCTGCCAACCACGCCAGCTGAAACCGATGTAACCGCCCCAGCCACTGCGCACCCTACCCCTGTAGCGCCCGAGCCGCCGCGAGCCCCATGAGCGAGAACCCGGAACACGACCAGCCCATGCCGCTGGTTTCGCACCTGACCGAACTGCGCACCCGCCTGCTGCGTTGCGTTGCCGTCATCTTCCTGATCTTTGCCGGGTTGTTTTCCTTCGCCCAGCAGATCTACACCCTGGTCTCGGCGCCGCTGCGTGATCATCTGCCCGCCAATGCGACCATGATCGCCACTGACGTGGCCTCGCCCTTCCTGACGCCGTTCAAGCTGACCATGATTGTTTCGCTGTTCCTGGCGATCCCCTTCATCCTGCAGCAGATCTGGGGCTTCATCGCACCAGGCCTGTACCGTCATGAAAAGCGCATCGCCATACCCCTGCTGATGTCGAGCATCGTGCTGTTCTATGCCGGCATGGCCTTTGCCTACTTTCTGGTCTTCCCGTTGATCTTTGGCTTCTTCGCCAGCGCAACGCCTGAAGGCGTATCGATGATGACCGACATCGCCAGCTACCTGGACTTCGTGATGACGTTGTTCTTCGCCTTCGGCGTAGCCTTCGAGATTCCGGTGGCCGTGGTGCTGCTGGTCTGGATCGGCGTGGTCGATGTGAAGTACCTGAAGAAGATCCGCCCCTACGTGATCATTGGCTGCTTCGTTGTCGGCATGGTGCTGACGCCCCCGGACATCTTCTCCCAGACCCTGTTGGCCGTCCCCATGTGGCTACTGTTCGAGGTCGGCGTGCTGTGCGGCAGCCTGATTCGCAAGCGTGGCAGCGACGAACAGCCTGCCGATGATCATCAAGACCAACCACCCGCGACGCAGCCGTGAACCTGCTGCTGCTGGAGGAGGCCGATTTCATCGCGGCTGACCGGGTTGTATTGGCTGATCGTCGTTTCGTCCATATGCAGGATGTGCACGGGGTCGCCGTCGGTGACACGTTGCGCGTTGGCCGCATCAACGGCCTGATGGGCCTGGCGACGGTGCAGCGCCTGGAGCGCCATGAGGCCGAGCTTCACGTCAGCTTCGATCAGGCACCACCGGCCAAGCTGCCGTTGACCCTGGTGCTGGCGGTGCCACGGCCCAAGATGCTGCGCAGGCTGTTCCAGACCGTCGCCACCCTTGGGGTGCCGCGCCTGATCCTGCTTAACAGCTACAAGGTGGAAAAGAGCTTCTGGCAAACCCCCTTCCTTCAGCCCGACGTCATCCGTGAAAACCTGATCCTGGGTCTGGAACAGGCACGTGACACGGTGCTGCCGGAAGTCATCATCGAAAAACGCTTCAAACCCTTCGTCGAGGACCGTCTGCCTGCCATTGCCGAAGGCACCCTTGGGCTGGTCGGTCACCCAGGCGACTATCCCGCCTGCCCTCGCGCGGTAGAACAGGCAGTCACCCTGGCCATTGGCCCGGAAGGCGGGTGGATCCCCTACGAGGTGGATCTGCTGGGCAAAGCGGGTTTGGCCCCGGTGCAGCTCGGTGCACGCATCCTTCGGGTGGAAACGGCCGTCACGGCCTTGCTCTCACGTATATTCTGACGAACCGGTCAGCTTTTACCCATCAAGTTTCCGTTTCCCTGGCCGATGCCATTGGCAACAACAACTAAATCGTGCTGCCAAGCCGCCAGGGAGTTTCTATGAATCGATGGTTAACCCAGCTTTTGGGCAACGTGAGTGTGACCCGCAAACTGGCGCTGGGCTTCGGCCTGGTGTTGCTGCTGACACTGATCATCACCCTGACCGGGTGGCACGGCATGAACAGCATCACGGCCAGGGGTGACAAGCTGGGCAACATCTCGATCATCCAGCAATACGCCCAGGAACTGCGCATTGCCCGCCAGCATTATGAGCGCCAGCGCGACGAAGCCTCGATCGGCGAGATGGAGAAGGCGCTTGGCACCCTGGACCGTCAGGTTCAGCTGATGCTTGGCCAGATCGACGAACCCGCCGATCATCAGCGCCTCGAACAGCAGCGCGATGCGGTAGCGGCCTACCAGCAAGCCTTCGCGCAGCTCAAACAGTCGAACTTGCGGCGCGAGGCCAGCCGTGGCGTGTTGGGGGACAGCGCGGACAAGGCCGTCGAACTGGTGGGCCGGGTCCAGCAGCGCCTGCTTCAAGCGGGCGATATCACCCAGTACCAATATGCCGTCACCGTCAACAGCCTGCTCCAGCAAGCGCGCTTCCAGGTGCGTGGTTACACCTATAGCGGCAACGCCGACTATCAGCAAACGGCACTCAAGGCCATCGACCAGGCGCTGGACGAGTTGCGAGGGCTGCCCGCCAAGCTGCCTGCTGAATTCGCCGCCGGCCTGACCGACGCCAGTACCGCCATGGGCGGCTACCGCGACGCCGTGATGCAGTTCGGCGAAGCGCAGAGCGCCAGCGCCCAGGCGTTGCAGCAGATGGCCGACCAAGGCGTGACCTTGATGCAGACCAGCCAGGCCATGACCAGCTCGCAGACCCAGGTACGTGACACGGCGGCCGCTCAGGCAAAGGCGTTGCTGGGGTTGGCCACGGGCCTGGCCGTCTTGCTGGGCCTGCTGGCAGCCTGGGTGATTACCCGCCAGATCATCCTGCCGCTGCGCGAGGCGCTGCGCGGGGCTGAACGGGTGGCCAGCGGCGATCTCACCCTGCATGAGCCTTCGAGGCGTCGAGACGAGCTTGGCCAGTTGCCGGCCAGCATGCAGCGCATGACCCAAGGCCTGCGCGACCTGATTGGTGGCATAGGCGATGGCGTAACCCAGATTGCCAGTGCTGCCGAAGAGCTCTCGGCAGTGACCGAGCAGACCAGCGCAGGGGTTACCAACCAGAAGGTGGAGACTGACCAGGTTGCCACGGCGATGAACCAGATGACGGCGACCGTTCACGACGTGGCACGTAACGCCGAGCAGGCCTCGGAGGCAGCCGTCATGGCCGACCAGCAGGCCCGTGAGGGCGATCGTGTGGTCAGCGAAGCGGTGGCGCAGATCGAGCGGCTGGCCAGCGAGGTGGCCAACTCCAGCGAAGCCATGAGCCAGCTCAAGGGTGAAAGCGACAAGATCGGTAGCGTGCTGGATGTGATCAAGTCGGTGGCCCAGCAGACCAACCTGCTGGCGCTCAACGCGGCGATCGAAGCGGCCCGTGCAGGCGAGGCCGGACGCGGGTTTGCAGTGGTGGCTGACGAGGTGCGCAGCCTGGCGCAACGCACGCAGCAATCCACCGAAGAGATCGAGGAACTGATCGCCGGCCTGCAAAGCGGCACCCAGCGCGCAGCGAGCGTGATGGACAGCAGCCGGCAACTCACCGACAGCACCGTCGAACTGACCCGCCGTGCAGGCAGCTCGCTGGAAAACATCACCCGTACGGTCTCGTCCATCCAGGCGATGAACCAGCAGATCGCCACGGCAGCCGAGGAGCAAACGGCGGTGGCCGAAGAGATCAACCGCAGCGTGATCAACGTACGGGATATTTCAGACCAGACCTCGGCGGCCAGCGAGCAGACTGCCAGCTCCAGTGTCGAGCTGGCCCGCCTGGGCACTCACTTGCAGGAGTTGGTGGGGCGTTTCAAGCTTTGACGGGCAGCTCTTTCGGCGCGGTCAATGACCATGCCGGTCAATAGGCGCATTCAGAATGAGGCTCGCACGCAGCCTCTTTATGCGCACGCAGGTGGCTTGAATAGGCGCGTACCGGGCATTGCCGTTATAGCTGCGTAACCGAAAAAGATCTGACTGACCGCTCCGAATTTTCCTACATGGATTTCAGGTCAAGTCCTACACGTCCTCCGCCGATGGGCAGGGATGGCTTGCATGTATTGCGCGTGCTCTTCATTCCTTCCACTTGCACGGAGAATCCCCATGCTCGGTTACCTCAACCGCAAGCTCGGCAACATCAGCGTCGCCGCCAAGTTGGCCCTTGGTTTCGCCGTGGTGCTGCTGCTCACGCTGGTCACTACGATCAGTGGCTGGCGCGCCCTGGACGGCGCCATCGTTCGCTCGCAGCAATTGAGTGAAATTGGCGAAATCAATGACCTGACCAAGGACCTGCGCGCCGAGCGCATCACGTACCGTGTGCTCGACGATGAGCAGAGCAAGACGCGGATCGGCCGCATACTCGAACAGCTGAGCGATAGGCTCACTACCCTTCAGCAGCGCAGCAATGTCGAAGAATCACGGCAGATGCTCACCGAAAAGCTGGGTTTGCTGCAGCAATTGCGCGATGACTTCACTGAGTTGCAGCGCACTGCCACCAGCCGCGCCACCTTGCGCCAGGCTCTGCTGGTTCAGGAACAGAAACTCAGCACGGCCATCGATGAACTTGAAACCCAGGCCCTGTTGAAGATGCCTGCCGATGGGCAGCAGACCAATGTGCTGGGCATGATGGATACCCTGAGTCGGCATGTGGAGAGCGCCAACCAGCAGAGCCTGGTACCGGCCTACACCTTCGCCCCTGTCGAAGACTTCGCCAAGGTCGGTGAAAGCGCCTTGCAGGCCGCAGGCACTAGCCTGGCTCAACTGGTCAAGGGCCTGGCGCCTCTCGGGCTGCCGCGCGCCGTGATCGAGCAACCAGGCACCGAATTGGCCCGATACCGTGCCACCTTGGATCAGTACCGCCAAGTCGCCGTCAAGGCCGAGCAGCTGCAGAACACCATGGAGCGCCGCGGCGACGAGTTACGCTCGGTGAGCCTGGAACTTGGCAAGCGCAAGGTCGAACAGCGCGACAGGGAAGCACTGGCCGCCCGCTCGCTGTTGACCACCGTGGCACTGCTGGCGCTGTTGGTCGGCGTGGTCGCCGGGTGGCTGATCACATTGCAGATCACCCAACCGCTGCGCCAGACCCTGGAGGTGGCCGCACGTATCGCCAAAGGGGACCTGAGCCAGGTCGAGCCGGTGCAGCGCCGCGACGAGATGGGCAAGCTGCAGGCCAGCATGCGTGAAATGACAATAAGCTTGCGCGAACTGATCGGCGGCATCGACCACGGTGTCGGGCAACTCTCGCAAGCCGCGTCGCAATTGGCCTCCAGCAGCGAAGACACCAAGGTGCGCATCAACCAGCAGCGAGAGGAGACCGACCAGGTTGCCACTGCCATGAACCAGATGAGCGCCACGGTCCAGGAGGTGGCGCAAAATGCAGAGCAGGCATCGATGGCCGCCACCAATGCCGACCAGCAGGCGCAGGTGGGCGATCAGGTGGTGACCGAAGCCATTGGGCGTATCGAACAGTTGTCCGGGCAGATGGACCATTGCCTGGCAGCCATGCAGCACCTGGCCGGCGAGAGTCAGCGCATCGGCAGTATTCTGGACGTGATCAAGTCTGTCTCCGAACAGACCAACCTGCTGGCGCTCAACGCCGCGATCGAGGCGGCACGGGCGGGTGAAGCCGGGCGGGGCTTCGCGGTGGTAGCCGACGAAGTGCGCGGCCTGGCCCAACGCACCTCCACCGCCACGGAAGAAATCGGTCAACTGATCGACAGCCTGCACAACGGCACCGACGAAGTTACGCGCTTGCTGGACAGCAGCAAGAACCTTACCGAGCAAAGCGTGGAATTGAGCCGCAAGGCAGGCGATGCGCTGAGCCAGATCACCGGGACGGTCTCGAGCATCCAGGGTATGAACCAGCAGATCGCCACGGCCAGCGAACAGCAGAGCGTGGTGGCCGAACAGATCAATCGCAGCGTGTTGAATGTGCGTGATGCGTCCGATCAGACCAGTGCAGCCAGTGAGCAGACGGCGGCTTCAAGTGGAGATTTGGATCAGCTTGGGCAGCAACTGAGGGGGATGGTCAGGCGTTTCAGCTTGTAAATACACTGGCGCTGGCAACTGGCAAAAATGCCAGTTGCCCCCCCTTTAAATTTCACGATAGGTTATCAACATCAACTCAGAGCAGGTTGCATATGTATACCGCAAACTCTCACAACACGCTGTTCACCCCTGCTTATACGCCCTATGGTTTCTCTCCTGCAAGTGCGTCAGTCCCTATCGCTTTCGCCGGAGAACCTTACGACGTCAGCTCTAGAGGATATTTACTAGGCAATGGCTACAGGCTTTACCTGCCATCAATTATGCGGTTCGCCTCACCAGACAATATCTCACCTTTCACCGTGATTAGTAGTTATTCGTATTGCGGCGGGGACCCGACAAACTACAAAGACCCGTCAGGGCATTATCCGATACCTCCACAATCCCTTATTAACATCTTTAATAAAACTAGGTACGCTAAGTATTTAAAGGCATATGATACCCAGAAGGCCGCTGCTCTGGATACCTACAATCAAATGCAGCACACCCGACAGCAAATCACCAACCATCAATCACGCATTGACAAGCTTATTGCCGACATCAAAAGTACATGTACCAGCTTAGACTTGGCTGAAAACTATGATGCCTGGGCCGAACATACCCGTTATCAGAAGATATTAAAGAAGCAGAAGCGCGAATTAAAGTCCCTCAAAGCGAACTCACGCGCTGAGATCCGTGCCTTGGAGGAAAGAGTAACTACATTACATTCTAAATTTGCAAGGCAAATGGACTTATTAGGCTTGCCTGCTAACAAAGCGGGCCTAGATCAACTCGAGCCCATCAACCCCATGAATATACGCCAAGAAATCCCGCTCCGACGTCAGAGCCCCCCCATATCACGGAGTGAGAATTTTACATTTAAAGTAAGACCGTCTTACCAATATCTGATCTGATCTTCCGGTTACCCGTGAAGGCCCAGCCAGTTCAAGTGTGGCATTCACACGGCTGGGGATCCGTTTGCAGAGCTGGCGGGACGGTTCAGGTGACGGGATTGTTGAGCCGCGTTGCGGCACAAGGTCGTTCAGGGATACAGGTCCGTCGTAAGAGCGACCTTGTTCCGCAAATGGGGTGCAGAGCCCCCTCAGCGGTTACAGCACCTGACGCAGGAACGCCTGCGCGCGCGGATCCTTTGGTGCATTGAAGAACGTGTTTGGCGAGGCATCTTCCAGCAGCTTGCCATGGTCGAAGAACAGCACGCGGTCGGCCACTTCACGGGCAAAGCCCATTTCGTGGGTGACGCAGACCATGGTCATGCCCTCAAGGGCCAGAGTCTTCATCACATCCAGCACCTCCCCTACCATTTCCGGGTCCAGCGCCGAGGTGGGCTCGTCGAACAGCATCACTTTCGGGTCCATGGCCAACGCGCGGGCAATCGCGACCCGTTGCTGCTGACCGCCCGACAACCGCGACGGATACTCGTTGGCTTTCTCCGCGATCCCCACCTTCTGCAACAAAGCCCGGGCCTTGGCTTCGCGGTCGGCCTTGTTGCGCTTGCGCACCACCTTCTGTGCCAGACACAGGTTTTCCAGCACGGTCATGTGCGGAAACAGGTTGAAATGCTGGAACACCATCCCGACTTCGCGGCGGTAGGCGTTGATGTCGGTCTTGGGGTGCGCCAGATCCAGGCCGGCGATGGCCACATGGCCCTCGTCGAAGTGCTCCAGGCCGTTGAGGCAACGCAAGAAGGTCGACTTGCCCGAGCCCGAAGGGCCGAGGACCACGACTACTTCGCCTTTTGCCACGTGCGTGGTGACGTTGTCGACCGCCCGCACCACATGGCCACGGGTGTCGAATACCTTGAGTAGGTCACGGACTTCAATCACTTTGCGCAAGCCTCCGCTCGAGCCGGCTGGCAATGTGCGACAGCGGCAGGTTGATCAGCAGGTACAAGCCTGCCACGCAGAACCAGATCTCGAAGGTCGAGAACGACGTGGTGATGGCTTCCCGTCCGCTTTTCGTCAGTTCGGTAATGGCGATCACCGACACCAGCGAGGTGTCCTTGACCAGGCTGATGAACTGACCAGCCAACGGCGGCAGTACACGCTTGAACGCCTGGGGCAGTATCACATGACGCATCGACTGCCCGGCATTGAGGCCCAGCGAGCGCGCAGCTTCGTTCTGCCCCTTGGCGATGGACTGCACGCCGGCACGCACGATTTCCGCCACATAGGCACCTGTGAACAGCGCCAGGGCGGCTACACCGGCAAACTCCCGCGACAGGTTCAGGACCGTGCCGATGAAGAAGTAGAAGATGAAGATCTGAACCAGCAGCGGCGTGCCGCGCACCAGCTCGACATAGACGGTCGACAGGTCATGCAGCGTGGGGTTGGTCGACAACCGGCACAGGCCGGCAAACAGCCCGATCAGCAGCCCCAGCGCACCGGAAACCACCGAAATCCACAGTGTGGTCCACAACCCCCAAGCCAGTGGCCCTGCGGCCCAGTGCCGGGTCACCCCTATCTGGTCCCCTTCGGCCACATCGTCGCCGCGGCTCAGTTGCAGGCTGTCCTTGGCCACGTCCAGGACCTGAAGCGCCCCGCTTTCATCCTTCAAGGTGACGCGGGCTTCATCCCCGGTGATGACGACTTCCTGCACGGTGCCGTAGTCGCTCGCGCGCTGTACGTCCTCGGCCTGATAGGCGAAATACTGAGGGACGCGGTTCCAGCGCCACTCGTATGAAATCATCGAGGTGGCCATGTACAGGCTGACGGCCAGGCCTACCAGGACCAGTGCAGTCAGCCCATGCCAGGGCCACTGGGCCTTCTTGTGTTTGATCACGTTGGATACTCCGGAAAACGGCAGGCCGCAAGCCACAAGCCGCAGCCTATGGCCGATCCCGTAAGGTCGGTCACTGGCTGCGGCCTGCAGCTTGCGGCCTGAAGGTGCCTTTTATTCCATGTCCTTGAGCCAGTCCTTGTTCTTGAACCACTTGTCGTGAATACGATCGTAGGTCCCGTCATGCTTGATCTGGTGCAGGAAGTTGTTGATGAAGTTGATGCTATCGTAGTCGCCTTTCTTCAGGCCGAAGGCCAGCGGCTCGTAGGTGAAGGGTTCTTCGAGGAACAGCAGCTTGCCCGCACCGGCCTTCTCGACGGCCACTACGTTATAAGGAGCGTCATAGACAAAGGCATCCGCCTTGCCGTTGACCACATCCATGACCGCTTCCTGCTCATTGTCATAGCCGTGGTACTTGGCTTTGCCGATCAGCTTCTTGGCCACCATCTCGCCGGTGGTCCCCAGCTTGGAGGTCAGGCGATACTTCTCGTTGTTCAGGTCCTTGTACGACTTGATCTCGCCGGCCAGGTCCTTGCGGATCAGCAGGGTCTGGCCCACGACGATGAAGGGTTCGCTGAAGTTCAGGCGCAGGTTGCGCTCCTGGGTCAGGGTCATGCCGCTGCCGATCATGTCGAACTTGTCGGTCAGCAGGGCGGGAATGATGCCGTCATAAGCGGTGGATACCGCTTCGAACTTCACGCCCATCGACTTGGCCATGGCCTTGAGGATGTCGACCTCGAAGCCGATGATCTCGCCACGCTTGTTGGTCATCTGGAACGGCATGTAGGTCGGGTCCATGCCCACACGCAGCGTGCCACGCTTGACGGCCTCGTCGATGGCCCCGGCCTGGGCAGCGGACACCGCTACCAGAGCGGTCATGCCCACCAGCAGCCGCGAAAGGTATTTCTTGAACATCACCAAGTCCCCTGAAAGTAGAAGTAGCGCGTTTTCTTATTGGTACGGCCTTGCGGGCCGCCGTGAGCTATCGGAGAGGGATGCTAACGCATGGCGCGCTGGCGATATAGCATCGGGGGGGACTTTGTTGGCCTAAATCGGCCCGAAGGGCGAAAGCGTCGCGGGCCAACCCGCTCCGGTCTGACCCTGCAAGCCTCGGCTGCAGGGCAGGTCAGAACGGGCTGGCCCGCGTATGGCGCAGGTCAAGAGCCTGCGAGCGCCGGTTGGCCTTCCTGTTCAGGATGCAGCGGCAACAACGGCGAATGCGGGTCGCTCTTGATCGAAGCGCGCCAGGCATCGATCCATGCCGCGTGCTGCTGCGACCATACCTGGTCGTGCAGGCGGGTCAGCGCAACGGGATCGCTCAGCAATGCCAGGCGCGTGCCCAGGTCGAGCCCATGGGGGCCGACTTCCAGGGCTTTGGCGATGCGTTCGGCCCGCATGGCCTCGATGGGTGCTGCCTGACCGTGCCGGGCAGTGGCCATGGCGCACGCCAGGGCGTTCTGCCGCGGGTCCACCACAGCGCGCACAAAACCGTCGCGCAGGGCGTGCCAGCGGTTCTCGTGGGTGTACTGGTCCGTGGCCAGCAGCTCCTGCGGCGTGGCGTACTCCTCAGGAATCAGGAACAGCTTCTCGTCCTTGGCGGCCAGACCCAGGCGGGTACGGCTGGAAATGACCGAGACCGGGATGGACAGCATCAACGAGCCCACGATCGGCGTCAGCCACCACAGGAAGCTGGGGTTCAGCCAGGCTACCAGGCCTGCCCATGCCACGCCCAGCAAGGTTTGCGGACCATGGCGCTTGACCGCCTCGCTCCAGGGCGTGGAGTCATCGTCGCGCTGGGGAGAGTTCCAAGTGGCGGCCCAGCCCAGGAATGCGGCGAGCACGAAGCGGGTGTGGAAGATCATGCGCACCGGAGCCAGCAACATGGAGAACAGCATTTCCATGAGCATCGACAAGGTGACCTTGATCCGCCCACCGTACTCCACCGCGCCCTTGGCCCAGATCAGGATGACGCTGAGCAGTTTGGGCAGGAACAGCAGCACGATGGTGGTGGAGAACAACGCCACGGCTTTTTCCGGGTGCCATTGAGGCCACAGCGGGTACAGCTGGTACGGCTCGATGAAGTACTGGGGCTCCATCAAGGTGTTGGTCGCCAGCAACGCGGTCGACAGCACCAGGAACAGGAACCACAACGGCGCAGACAGGTAGGACATGACACCCGTCAGGAACACGGCACGGTGCACCGGGTGCACGCCCTTGACCAGGAACAGCCGGAAGTTCATCAGGTTGCCATGGCACCAGCGACGGTCGCGCTTGAGTTCGTCGAGCAGGTTGGGCGGCAGTTCTTCATAGCTGCCCGGCAAGTCATAGGCGATCCATACCCCCCAACCGGCACGGCGCATGAGCGCGGCTTCGACGAAATCGTGGGAGAGAATGGCCCCAGCGAACGCACCCTTGCCTGGCAATGGCGCCAATGCGCAGTGTTCGATGAACGGCTTCATGCGGATGATCGCATTGTGCCCCCAGTAGTGCGACTCGCCCAGCTGCCAGAAATGCAGGCCGGCCGTGAACAATGGGCCGTATACGCGCGTGGCGAACTGCTGCATGCGTGCATACAGGGTATCCATACCCGACGCCTTGGGCCCGGTCTGGATGATGCCGGCATCAGGGTTGGCCTCCATCAGGCGCACCAGGCTGCTCAGGCATTCGCCGCTCATGACGCTGTCGGCGTCCAGCACCACCATGTACTTGTACTCGCTGCCCCAGCGGCGGCAGAAGTCGTCGAGGTTACCGCTTTTGCGCTTCACCCGACGCCGGCGACGGCGGTAGAAGATACGGCCGAACCCCTTGGTTTCACGGCACACGTCCAGCCATGCCTGTTGCTCGGCAACGGCAATGTCGGTGTCGTTGGTGTCGCTGAGCACAAAGAAGTCGAAGCGGTCCAGGTTACCGCTGGCTGCCACCGACTCGAACGTTGCACGCAGGCCTGCGAACACCCGCGGCACGTCTTCGTTGCAGATCGGCATGACCAGCGCGGTCCGTGCGTCTGGCGCGATGGGTTCGTTGCCGGCACTGCTGCCGGAAATCTTGTACTTGTCGCGCCCGGTTAGCAGCTCGAGGAAGCCCATCAGGGCTGTCCAGAAGCCGGCCGACACCCAGCAGAACAGAATCCCGAAGAGAATCAGGATGGACGTCTGCAAGGCGTACGGCCATACCTGCACCACCGTATCCCAGATCGGCTGGGCGAAGATTTCGTCCAGATCGACAAACGACCAGCCCTGGTAGGGCAGGATGCTCTTCATGTACCAGCCAGCGACCAAGGTCTGCCCGATCATCAGTGCCAACAGGATGTATCGGCGGATCGAACCGACAGTACGCCAGCGGGCCGCCGGCAACTCACGCTTGGGTGGCTGCGGTACGTTGGTACGCCCGGTCAGGCGCCGCCATGCCCGCACCAGCAGATTGGTACGCCATGGTTCGGGCACGACCTTGGTACGCGTGATGGGCGGCGCGATCTTCAGGCACAGGCGCCCGTTACCGTCCACACCGAGCATTTCGGCCTCTTCCAGTTCGCCCGCAGTGCCGACCGTCAGGCGCGAGCCCACCGAGGCCTGCACGGCCTCGGCTGGGCTGGCGGGCGAGGTGGCCGCCAGGCGCTGGTGCAGTTCGCTGAACGATGTGCACGTGGCAAGTTCCGCGCGCTGCTCATCGCTCAGTGGAAGGTGGGCCAGGTATTCGCCAAGCGATACCGGCCTTGGGCTCGGATTACTCATCGGCAGGCAACTGATAGGTCCAGGTTTCGGTCAGCACCTTTTCGGTGGTGGCCGCAGCCCCGGCAGCGGGCGCCGCGTCGGCGGCAGGTTGTTCGGCTTTGACGGTCTTCTCGGCCTTGGCATGCTTGGCAGACGCCTTTTCCTGCTTGGCGTCCTTGGCAGGCGCTGGCGCCTCTACCGGCACATCACGTACCAGCGCTGCACGCATTTCAGTCGACTTGTTGGCCTCCTTGACCTTCAGGCGCAGGGTCAGGCGCCAGCCCTTGGTTTCAGGGTTGTAGCGCAGGTTGTTCTCGACCACCTCACCGTTGTCGCCCACGCTGATCTGGCTGCGCACTGGGGTGTCTTCAGGCAAGGCGGCCAGGGCCGGGCCTGCGAAGTCGACCAGAAACGCCACGCTGCCATCAGGCTGGCGGATCAGGTTGGACTGCTTGACGTCACCGGTGGAGCGCAGGGTCTGCTTGACCCAGCCCAACTCAGGCGCCTGGAACTTGGGCTCGTCGATGGTCCAGTGCAGGCGGTAGGCGAACTCGGCCGCTTCGCCAGGCTCGGGCAGCTTTTCCGGGCTCCAGAAGGCAACGATGTTGTCGTTGGTTTCGTCGGCCGTCGGGATTTCCACCAGGTCGACGGTACCCTTGCCCCAGTCGCCTTTGGGTTCGATCCAGGCACTTGGGCGCTTCTGGTAGTTATCGTCCAGGTCTTCATAGTCGCTGAAGGCGCGCTGGCGCTGCATCAGACCAAACCCGCGCGGGTTCTCGACGCTGAAGTTGCTGACCGACAGATGCTTGGGGTTGTTCAGCGGGCGCCACAGCCACTCGCCGTTGCCGGTATGGATGGACAAGCCTTCGGAATCGTGCAGCGCTGGGCGGTAGTTGAGGACCTTGGACGGCTGGTTCGGGCCGAACAGGTACATGCTGGTCAACGGCGCTACGCCAAGGCGGCTGACGTGATCGCGCAGGTACACGCGCGACTGCACGTCAACGACCGTGTCGTTGCCAGGACGCAGGGTGAGCTTGTAGGCACCGGTTGAGCGCGGCGAGTCCAGCAGCGCGTAGATCACTAAATGCTTGTCGGCCGGCTGCGGCTTCTCGACCCAGAACTCGGTGAACCGTGGGAATTCTTCGCCCGAGGGCAGCGCCGTGTCGATGGCCAAGCCACGGGCCGACAGGCCATAGACATGGCCCTTGCCAACGACGCGGAAATAGCTGGCGCCAAGCAGGGTCATGATTTCGTCCTGCTTGTCGGCCTTGTTGATCGGGTACAGCACGCGGAAGCCCGCATAGCCCAGGTTCTTGGTGGCATTGGCATCATGCGGCACGTCGCCGAACTCGAAGCGGCTCGGGTCGTACTTGATTTCCTGGACCTTGGTGGCGGTGACTTCGTTGATTTTCACCGGCGTATCGAAATGCATGCCCTGGTGGTAGAACGACAGCTTGAACGGCGTCTTGTCGTTGGCCCACTCGGCCTTTTCCTGCAGGAAATGGATCTTCTGGTAGTCCGCGAACTTCATGTCGCGGAAAACGGCCGGCAGGTTGCTTTTGGGCGCTTCGTACTTCTGGCCGGCCAGATCCTTTGCCTTGGCGGCAACATCGTCAAGATTGAATGCCCACAGCTGGCCCGCGCTCATCAGGCCAACGATTGCCATGCTGGCCATCAGCGCCTTGCGTAGCCTGACGCCGGGGATTCTTGATGCTTTTTGGGGACTAACAATCACGAGCAACCCTCGCCGAAAACAGATCATGAAACCAACGGCCAGCGACAAATGCCGGGTTGGCGAGCACTGTTCGGACCCCGTAAGGGCGTAATGATTCCCCAAACGGCTACGGACAATGCTCGAGTCAGAGTGAAACGGGCCTGCGAACGCAGGCCTCATGCAGCGCGCGATTATCCAGCAGGTCGCGTGACAACGCATCAGGCTGCAACAACTATTTATGGTATAGAACCGCTTATTCATTCAGGAAAGCGGCTTTTTTAACCTTAAATTTGTAACAGTAGTGTTACAGGGCCATCATTGACGAGGTGCACCTGCATATCGGCACCGAATTGACCGGTAGCAACGTCGGCATGGCGGCCTCTGGCTTGCGTCACCAGGTAGTCGAACAGCTCGGCCCCCAGGGCCGGGGGTGCCGCCGTGGAAAAGCTGGGTCGCATGCCGTTGCGGGTGTCGGCCGCTAGTGTGAATTGCGAGACCAGCAGCAGACCGCCACCCACCTCTTTCAACGACAGGTTCATCTTGCCCTGCTCATCGCTGAACACGCGGTAGTTCAACAACTTGTGCAGCAGCTTGTCGGCATGCTCGCGGGTGTCGTCCGGCTCCACGGCCACCAGTACCAGCAGGCCTTGCTCAACAGCGCCAATGACCTGGCCCTGCACTTCCACCCGCGCGTTGCGCACCCGTTGCAACAGGCCCTTCATGCTTCTTCCAGGGGCAAGTCGAGCAGGCGCCTGGCCATCTGGTCGGCTGCGCGCACCAGGGCATCGGTAATGCCCGGTTCGGAGGCGGCATGCCCGGCATCACGAATCACCTTCAATTCGCTGTTCGGCCACGCCTGGTGCAGCTCCCAAGCGTTGTCCAGTGGGCAGATCACATCGTAGCGCCCGTGCACGATCACCGCTGGCAGGTGGGCGATCCTGGGCAGGTCGCGCACCAGCTGGTTCGGCTCGAGAAAGGCGTTGTTCATGAAGTAGTGGCATTCGATGCGGGCGATGGACAAGGCCCGTTGCGGCTCGGAGAAGCGATCCACCACCAGGGGGTTGGGCCGCAGCGTGGCCGTACGGCCCTCCCAGGTGGACCATGCCTTGGCCGCGTGCATCTGGGCAATCTGGTCAGAACCGGTCAGGCGCTTGTGGAACGCGCTGACCAAATCGCCGCGCTCCTCCGGTGGAATGGGCGCAATGTAGTCCTGCCAGTAGTCCGGGAACAGGCGGCTGGCACCTTCCTGGTAGAACCACTGTATCTCCTGAGGCCTGCACAGGAAGATCCCGCGCAGGATCAGGCCATGCACGCGTTCAGGGTGGGTCTGGGCGTAGGCCAGGGCGAGCGTGGAGCCCCATGAGCCGCCGAACAGTACCCACTTGTCGATGCCCAGGTGTTCACGGATGCGCTCCATGTCCTCCACCAGGTGCCAGGTGGTGTTGTTTTCCAGGCTGGCATGGGGAGTGGAGCGGCCGCAGCCGCGCTGGTCGAAGGTGATGATGCGGTACAGGGTGGGATCGAAATAGCACCGGCTCTGGGCATCGCAGCCTGCACCCGGGCCGCCATGAATGAAGAGCACCGGCAAACCTTCGGGTGAGCCGCTTTCATCGACGTACAGCACGTGTGGCGCTTCCACGGCCAGATCGTGCCGGGCGTAGGGTTTGATCTGCGGGTAGAGGGTCTGCATTGCGCACTCCGTGTGAAGGTTGTTCGGCCGTGAGCCATCATAAACCTGAATTGAGCGCAGAGCATGCTTGTACATCAACTCCATGCCTGGCCCGATACAGTTGCCAGGCAGACATATCTACCTCCTTTCTCCGTCCCCGGCCCTACAGAGTCCTTCACCCCATCGTGCTGAGGACTACGAAATGCCCACCCCAACCAGCGATACCCTACCCTTACAAGGTGTCCATTACTCCACCATCGCCAAGCGCATCCCCCAGTGGCTGAAAAAGAGCCCGGCCCAGACGCATCAAGCCTTGCGCAACTGGCGGCAGGCACCTGCCTGGCTGGCGTCAGCGATTACAGAGCAACCGGCCATCGCGCGTGCCTGGAGCATGGAACATGCTCAGCACCGTCAACACCAAGCGCAGGTCGCGGCGCTGTTCGAGCAGGTTGCAGACCTGAAGAGCTATGCTAGAAAGGCGTTGACCGAAGCCATCGCTGAACGCTTTGGTCTGCAGGTAGATGTCGACCGGAGCTACCTGGTGGACGCGCGCCTGATCAAGGAGCACAACGCCCTGGACGGGCGGCAGGCCGTGGAACGGGCGACCCGCTCACTGCTTCAGGCAGCCCTGCATAATTTCGAGGCATCGGCCGCCGTTGAGGGGGGCATGGATGCGCCCGACGCGCTCCTGAAAAAATCGGTGATTCTCGACCACCGACGCTTCATGGGCACCGTGCCCATCACCAATGCGCTGGATATACCGGCAGAGGCCTTCGCCGACCTGTGTCGAACGCTGGACATTGGTAGGAAATATCACGACCTGATCCACGCGATCTATTACCCGGCCGCAACGGCCGACCGCAGTGCCGACGAGGTGGCCTTGGAGGTGTATCAAACACTGGGACGAACAGAGGGGTCGGCCTGGCGGCAGTCCCTGCATTACGCTCGCTTGAAGGGCGATATCAGCGAGACGTTCTACACCGCCGCGCTGGCAGTGCCGCTTGATCAAAAGCTGGACCCTTACGCCTCAGGGATCAGGTTCAGCGAGCTGCAACTCTGGGGTTGCGTACTGACGGGGGTAGTGGCCATCGACACGCAATCGGCTACCGATAGCCGCGTTGCGCTGTACATTCCCGCCGACGAGCATACTCCTCTCAAGGAGTTCGCTGATACGCAGGCCATGCATGACGCGCTGCGGGATCGGCTTCAGGCCGACATGAGCTACCTGGACAAGCATGTGCCCGAGCGCGACAAGGCGATGGTTCGACAGCGCCTGCAAGCGCGTCTGATGCCGCTGGGCTGGAGTACTCGCGGCGTGTACGAGCCCGTACTCGATCCCAATGCCAGGCTCTATCCCGTTCAAACGCCTTTCAGTCACGCGTTTGAGGGGCTCATGGCTTTTCGCAAGGTGGAACGTCATGAACAGGACATTCTCTTTCACGCCGTTCCAACCGAGATCGTCGACCGGCGTGCGGCCCAGGCTCACCGCGAACTCATTGCCGAGCGCGCATTACTGGCACTGAACATCGCCGGCTTCTTCGTGCCTGGCCTCGGTGAGGCCATGCTACTGGTGGGTATCGTCCAGCTAGCCCATGAAGTGTATGAGGGCATCGAAGCCTGGGAAGCAGACGAGCGCGACACGGCTTACGACTATCTGGTCGATGTCGTCGAGAACGTAGCGGTCATGGCTGCGCTGGCAGCTGCTGGCCATGCGCTCAAGGGAACATCGGAAGCCTCCGAGGGCGACGAACCCATCGTCGAGGAACCCGACGACGAACCCGGTGACGCGCGCACTCCCGTAGAAACCCCGTCATTCATCGAGGAGCTGGAAGACGTGGGCATGCCTGATGGGCAGGTAAGTCTGTGGAAACCTGATCTCACGCCCTATCAAATCCAGGACCCACTGCCGCAGGCAGGGGTGCCCAATGAGCAGGGCCTGTTGGTGCATGAGGGTCAACAACGGCTGATACTGCAGGGCCGCCAGTATCGGGTCGTGTCAGACGCTGGCACCGGCCAATACCGGCTGCAACACCCACGCGGCGAGCATCGCTATCAGCCACCGCTGCGCCATAATGGCGCTGGCGCGTGGGTTCAGGTCACAGACCGCCCAGCTACCTGGACAGGTTCGACACTGTTGCAAAGAATGGGGCACCTAAGTGCCGACTTCGATGAGCCGACGCTGCGACGAATGCTAAAGATCAGTGACACGGACGAAGATGCCGTGCGCAGGGCGCTGGTGGAGAACGAGCGGTTGCCTGCGTTGCTACAAGACACGCTGCAGCGATTCAAGCTTGACCAGTCGATAAGCCAGTTGCCCACCACGGCAGACCGATCAACCGAATTTTTCAGAGCCTACAGCCGCATGACATCGGCCCAACTGCCCGATGCCGAACCGATCATGCGTGCATACCCCGGTCTTCCAGCCGCCATTGCCGACGAGCTGGTAAGCAGCGCCAATGCCAACGAACGAGGCGTGCTGGCAAGCGGTAGGGTGCCGCTGCGGCTGAGTGAGGAAATTCGTGTTTATCTGCAACAGGTCCGTCTGGCGCGGGCTTACGAGGGGTTGTTCCTGGTAGGGGCTCAAGGCTGGGACAGCGATCGACTGGTGCTGCACACCCTGCCCACACTCAGCAAATGGCCTGCCGAAACCAGACTACAAATCGTAAGGGGTGGGTCCTGGCCCACTCAAGCCGAGGCAGTCGGCCCCGAGCAAGGCAGCCCCCGCGTAACCATCATCCATGCCCATGCGGGGTACATCGTCCAGGATCAAGACGATCCATCTCGGCTGATAACGGCACATCCGGACCTCTTTACCGCGCTGCACGCGGCGCTGCCAGAGGTCATGGCAAAACTCGGCGCGGCTGACGCGCCGGCCCTGCAGCACCTGATGCAGGAAAGCCCGCTGCTGCCTCGCCCAGCCTTGCGCAAGGTTCTGGGCATGCGGCCGGTGCGCCCCGGCTATCGCTCACCCATGCGCCTTGCCGATGGTCGCCTGGGGTATCCGCTGAGCGGCGGTGGCCCGCAAGCCCATGCGGTCTCTCACTCACAACTCATTGCAGCGGTCGAGGCACTGGAGTTGGCGCAGCGTACCGGCCGCTCTGCCGATCAAGTGATCAATACGCTGGCCAGTGGCGGCCGCACCCGCCTGCAGATTTTCGAGCACCTGCAACGCTTGGCCGAACAGCGCACCGAACTGCAAAGCAGGCTCGATGACTGGAGCGAGGCCATCTCGCCGCCGACCGACGAGGCAGCACGCAACTACGACGCATTGCGCGAGGCGATCGTGCAGTTCTGGTATGACACGGCGTTGGACGAAGGCGACCGGAGTTCGGCCGTGTTACGCCTGGCGCAGATCTCTCTGGCTGATATTCCGCTGAACTTACCCGAGTTCTTCTACCAGCGAGTGAGCAGCCTGATCTTGTATGACCTGCCCTCAGGCGCGATGGCCAGTTGGGCGCAGAACGAGCGTTTGCTGCAACGCCTGCTCCGTCAGATGCCGCAACTCGAGGCATTGGAAATCGACCGTCCCTACACACCCCGGGCAACACCCTCGGCATTCATGTTCAGCATACCCACCATTCTGGAGAATCTGCCACGGTTGCAGCGCCTGGCACTGACCAACCAGAACATTGCCTTGTCCTCCAGTGACCTGGACATGCTGACCGGCGCCGGTCAACTGCGTCATCTGGACCTCTCTGGAAACCGCTTGGCGCAGAGTAACCGGCCTAGCTTCCACGCGCTCACACTCAATTACCTCGGGCTCGACCGCATGCAGCTGTCGCAATGGCCAATGGGCATCGGCAGCGACGCCTTGAGCCGCATCGGTGAGCTGTCGCTGCGCGACAATAACCTGCTCACGCTGCCAACGTTCCTGCTGCACGAAGCCGAATCACTTCGCCTGCCGCCGGTCATCAATCTTGAAGGCAACCCTATAAACGAAATTCACGTGCAGCGTTTGCTTATGAACGAGCAACTGGACACTTCCGGCATTCGCGTGGACCAACCGCCGTCGCTTATCGAGGGAATCACGCGCCTGCGCAACGAGCGCTCGCAGGTACGAGAAGCGCTCGAAGGCTGGGCGCAGGCATCGAGTTCCAGCAACCCTTTGACACAAACCGCCCTGGCCGAGCGTCAGCGCATTGAAACGGCGATCAACGATTTCTGGACGCATCAGGAACAGGGCCATCGATACCTCAGGCTGCAACTGGAAGACGTGTCGATTGAGCACTTCCCCAGGCGCCTGCCGCCATTCTTTGGCGAGCGTGTTCGCGCCCTGGCCTTGACTCGCCTGCGGGGCACGACTGCGCAGCTCGATGAGTTGCTCAGTCGCTTTCCAGGTATCACGCGCTTGACCATAGACGGTCATCAAGCGCCGCAATCGACACTGCCTACCGCCTTGCTGCGCTTGCCAGCGCTGGAGTACCTGGAACTGCGCAACATGAACCTGGAAATCGACCAACCCATGTTCGAGATCTTTGGTCGCCTGCCCCACCTCACCTCACTGGACCTGTCGGGCAACCGGGTGGGCGCCATCAACCACGTCCCTGCTCACCTCGCGGCGAATCTGCAGTCCCTGGTGCTGAGCAACATGGACCTGCAGGGCTGGCCAAGCTGGTGCGATCAATTGCTGCCGCTCGAATTGCTGGACCTCAGCTCGAACAACATCACCGAACTGCCAGACCATATCCTGTCGAATCTGGATAACGCCATTCCGATTTCTTCCGTGTCCTTGCTCGACAACCCGCTGCCAGCTGCCACCATCCAGCGGGTCCGTACGTTTTCGGACAGCCACCACAGCTTCTCCTTCGCCCTGGACATTCCCAACGATCTACTGCTCACCGACGGTTCCAGTGATGGCTCCCTGGACCACCCGCATTTCCCGGTGGCCAGTGACGATACCCCCCGGATGGAGTCGTGGATGCTGGGAAATGCACTGCAAAATGAATCTTTGCAGGCATGCTGGGAGGCGCTTGCAGGCAGCGACTTGCTGCGCCTGGCAGGCCGTTTGCAAAACGCGGCCCCTTATGTGGAGCCTGCCACCCGGGGCAGCTTCTGCGAACGGGTGCGACTGATGCTGGTCGCGGCGGCGAGCAACCCGGCCGAGCGGCCATTGCTGGAAAGCATCGCTGTAGAGGCGCTGCCTGACGAGAGTGGCGCACAAACTTGCCATGACGGTGCGCTTCAGGCGTTCAACAACATCGAGTTGTACCTGATGCATCAACGTGTCGTGATTGATGCGGGGGATAGCCTGCAGCAGATGCGTCAAAGGCTGCTGCAGCTGTTCCGGGTAGAGGAACTCGAACGCCTTGCCCAGCACCGCGCGATACCGGGGGATCTGGTTTCGGTGCGCCTGGCCTACCGCCGCGAGCTGGCCAAGGAACTCGAGCTGCCCATCGCTGACCGTATGCGTTTCCGAAGTGCTGCCAACCTGGCAGCCGATGAGCTTTCGAGCGTTCTCGAACACGTGCGCAAGCGCGAACACAGCGAAGCCTTCATCGATTACCTGCTGTCCAACCAGGACTGGACCCAGCGCCTTCGCGGTGAATACGCCGAGCGGTTCGAGGAAATTGAGAACCGGTACCGCCAGCGGGTAATGGAACTGGCCAATACCAGCCATCCGCTGCAGGAAGAGGTGGTCTTGCAACAAGGCTTGCAAGTGGACCGGGAGCTCGAGGAGCAGGCACTGCTGCGCGAGCTCACGCTCAAGGAGGTCGCCAAAGACTGACGATAGACCAGGCCGCGCGTGCACCGCGCGCTGCCTGGCCGACTGGCTTCAGTTGCGATAACGCGCCTGGCCCCATGCCAGCAGCGCCTCCAGCAGCTGCTTGAGCACCGCCTGGGTTGGGCGTGCCAAGTCTTCACGGTAGGTAAAAGGTTCACGCTCTTGCATGTAGGTGCTTTGCGCGAGCTCCAGTTGGACGGCGTGAACGTGAGCGGCTGGGTTGCCGTAGTGACGGGTGATGTGCCCGCCCTTGAAGCGCCCATTGAGCACATGATCGTAACCTTGTGCCTGTTGGCAGACGTGCGTCAGCCGCTGGGCCAGGCTCGGGTCGCAACTCGCATCGTTGAAGGTCCCGAGGTTGAAGTCCGGCAGCTTGCCGTCGAACAGCCGAGGAATGTGCGAGCGGATGGAGTGGGCGTCCCAGAGCAAGACATAGCCAAACGTCTCACGCAAGCGTGCCAGCTCATGCCTGATTGCCCTGTGATAAGGGTGCCAGACTTGCTCAAGGTAGTGCTTGCGCTCTGCCGGGCTTGGCGCCAGCCCCTCCTTGAACAAAGGTTCACCCTCAAAGAGGGTGTCCGGATAGAGCCCGGTGGTGGCCCCTGCATACAGCGGCTTATCGTCCTCCGGGCGGTTGAGGTCGATGACGAAACGCGAATACTCGGCCGTCAGTACGCTGGCGCCCAGCGCCTGGGCGAAATCGTACAGACGGGGAATGTGCCAGTCCGTATCGGGCAGGCTGCGCGCCTGGTCGACCAGGCCATCGGCCACTGCCGGGGTCAGCTTCAGGCCCGCATGGGGAATGCTGATCAACAGCGGCAATTGACCCTGGTGAAAGCTCAGTACCTTGTCCATCTCGCCTCGCTCAGATATCACGTTCATGGCCGCCGCGCACCACGCGCTTGGGCAGGTCGCCGCCAAGCCAATAGGCCAGGTCGGCAGGGCGTTCTATTTGCCAGGCAACGAAGTCCGCAGCCTTGCCCGTTTCAAGGGTGCCATGGCTGCTTCCCATGCCCAGCGCGTGCGCCGCATGGGTGGTGACACCGGCAAGGGCTTCTTCAGGCGTCATGCGCATCAGGGTGCAGCCCATGTTCAGCATTAGCCGCAGCGACAGGCCCGGCG
The DNA here is from genome assembly GCF_002021815.1 of Pseudomonas parafulva. Taxonomy (NCBI): domain Bacteria; kingdom Pseudomonadati; phylum Pseudomonadota; class Gammaproteobacteria; order Pseudomonadales; family Pseudomonadaceae; genus Pseudomonas; species Pseudomonas parafulva. Next base: position 378,382 of record NZ_CP019952.1, on the reverse strand, counting down.
AAGTGCCCGGGTTCAGGTCGCTGGCCAGGGCGACTTTCACGCCGTGCCGGCGCAGGGCGTCCATTGGCGGAAGCTGGGTTTCGCGCAGAAAGTAGAACGCGCCGGGCAACAAGACGGCCACGGTGCCAGCCGCTGCCATGGCCATGGCATCTTCTTCTGTCATGAATTCCAGGTGATCGGCCGACAGTGCCTGGTAGCGGGCAGCCAGGCTGGAGCCGTGCAAGGAGGACAATTGTTCCGCGTGCAGCTTGACCGGCAAACCCAATTGCTGCGCCTTGATGAACAAGCGTTCAACCTGTGCGGGTGAGAAGGCCAAGTGTTCGCAGAAGGCATCCACCGCATCCACCAGCCCTTCTGCTGCCAATGCCGGCAGCATGTCATTGCAGATGTGGGCAATGTAGTCGTCGCTGCGTTCGGCGTATTCCGGCGGTAAGGCGTGGGCTGCCAGACACGTGGCCCGAACCGTGATACCCAGCTCGTCACCCAGACGTCGGGCTACACGCAGCATCTTGCGCTCGTTGGCCAGGTCCAGGCCGTAACCGGACTTGATCTCCAGGGTGGTCACGCCATCGCGCATCAACGCCTGGACGCGCTGCTGGGCGCTGGCGAACAGCATGTCTTCACTGGCGGCGCGAGTGGCCCTCACGGTACTGGCAATGCCCCCGCCCTGCGCGGCGATCTCGGCATAGCTCACACCTTGCAGCCGCTGTTCGAACTCGCCGCTGCGGTTGCCGCCGAATACCGCGTGCGTGTGGCAATCGATCAGCCCGGGGGTTACCCAGGCGCCACCCAGGTCCACCGTCTGCTCGGTGCCTTCGACTGCCCAGTTGGCACGTGGGCCGATCCACAGGATTCGCCCACCACCGGTCACGATGGCGGCGTCTTCGATGATCGAATAACGGCCTTCGGCCATGGTTGCCACATGGCAGTGCTGCCAGAGGGTTTTCATGCAGGTTCTCCTTTGCTAGCGATGCAGCTCGGCGGCTTCGGCCACTGGCGCGCCCTGTCCTGTCCGCGGCTTGCACCACAGCAGGTAGGACGCCACCAGAAAGACCAGCCAGACCATGCCGACCAGCAACGCCGCCTGGGTGTCGGGGAAATAGCCAAGCACACCGAAGACAAAGACCATGAAGGCAATGGCCAACGCCGGCCCCCAGGGCCAGAACGGTACCGGAAACTTGAGCTCGGCCATCTGCTCGCGGCTCATGCTGCGCCGCATCGCCACTTGAGTGATGAGGATCATCAGCCAGACCCAGACGGTGGCGAAGGTGGCGATCGAGGCGATCAGCAGAAACACGTTTTCGGGGATCAGGTAATTGAGCAGTACGCCAACCAGCAGCGCTGCCCCCATGACCAGTACCGTCATCCACGGCACGCCATGCCTGGACAGCCGGCTAAAACCCTTGGGGGCATGCCCCTGCTGGGCCAGACCATACATCATGCGGCCCGCACCGAAGATATCGCTGTTGATGGCCGAAACGGCCGCGGAGATCACCACCACGTTCAGCACCGCAGCCGCAGAGCCGATCCCCAGGTTACTGAAGATCTGCACGAAGGGGCTGCCCTGGCTGCCAATCTGCGGCCAGGGGTACAGACACATCAGCACGAACAGGGTGAGTACATAGAACAGCAGGATGCGCAGGGGCACGGCGTTGATCGCCTTGGGAATCACCCGTTGCGGATCCTTGGCCTCGCCTGCGGTCACCCCGATGATCTCTATGCCGCCGAAGGCGAACATCACCACTGCGAACGAGGCGATCAGCCCGGCGACACCGTTAGGCATGAAACCACCATGGTCGAACAGGTTGCCCAGGCCCACGGCCTGCCCGCTGCCCACCTGGCTGAAGCCGAACGCCATGATGCCCAGGCCCGCCAGGATCATGGCCACGATCGCCCCCACCTTGAGCAAGGACAGCCAGAATTCCAGCTCGCCGAACACCTTGACGTTGCACAGGTTGAGCGCGCCGATGAACAAGACGATGCCCAGCACCCATGTCCAGCGGGCGACCTCCGGGAACCAGAAGCCCATGTAGATACCGAACGCCGTCACGTCGGCAATGGCGACGATGACCATCTCGAACGCGTAGGTCCAGCCGAGGATGAAGCCGGCCATGGGGCCCAGGTAGGTGCTGGCATAGTGACCGAACGACCCGGCTACGGGGTTGTGTACGGCCATCTCGCCCAATGCCCGCATGACCATGAATACCGCTGCGCCGCCAATCAGGTAAGCCAGCAATACCGCCGGGCCGGCCATCTGGATGGCCGAGGCCGAGCCATAGAACAGGCCGGTACCGATAGCCGAGCCGAGGGCCATGAAACGAATGTGGCGGGCAGTCAGCCCGCGCTTTAGACCTTGTGCAGGTTGCATGTCACGTCCTTGAATTGTTTTTGTGGTCGTGAGATCCGGGGGCCGCCACCAAAGGCCCCCAAGGGCATTACAGACTAGGGAGCACGCCCGCTGGCAACAGCGCGGTCAGGCTGCCTTCGGCCAGCAGGTGCACGGCCTTTTCGATGTCCGGTGCAAAGAACCGGTCGCGGTCGTAGTGCGGCACTTCACAGCGCAACGCCTGGCGTGCTTGCTCAAGCTTGGCGGAGGTCTTGAGCCCTTTGCGCAGATCCAGGCCCTGGCAGGCGCCCAACCATTCGATCGCCAGCACGCCCCGGGTATTTTCGGCCATTTCCCATAGACGTTTGCCGGCAGCCGGAGCCATTGACACATGGTCCTCCTGGTTGGCGGAGGTCGGCAGGCTGTCGACGCTGTGGGGATGCGACAGGGCCTTGTTCTCGCTTGCCAGGGCAGCGGCGGTGACCTGGGCAATCATGAAGCCGGAGTTGACCCCACCGTTTTCTACCAGGAAAGGCGGCAGTTGGGACATGTGCTTGTCCATCATCAGCGAGATGCGGCGCTCGCTCAACGAGCCCATTTCGGCGATGGCCAAGGCGATGTTGTCGGCGGCCATCGCCACCGGCTCGGCATGGAAATTACCCCCTGAAACCACGTCGCCTTCGGCGGCGAACACCAAAGGGTTGTCCGACACAGCATTGGCCTCGACGCCGAGCACCTCGGCAGCCTGGCGCAGTTGGGTGAGGCAGGCGCCCATCACTTGTGGTTGGCAGCGCAGCGAGTAAGGATCCTGGACCTTGTCGCAGTTCTGGTGCGAGAGCGATACCTCGCTGGTGTCCCCCAGCAGGTCCCGGAAGCAGGCAGCGGTGTCGATCTGCCCGCGCTGGCCGCGCACTTCATGGATACGGGCATCGAAGGGCGAGCGCGAACCAAGGGCGGCTTCCACGCTGAGCGCGCCGCAGGTGACCGCGGCGGCGAACAGGTCCTCGCCATGGAATAGCCCGCGCAGGGCATAGGCCGTGGAGGCCTGGGTGCCATTGAGCAGGGCGAGCCCCTCTTTGGCGGCCAGGGTCAACGGCTCAAGGCCAGCGATGGCCAGGGCCTCGGTAGCCGCAAGCCACTGGCCCTTATAGCGCGCCTTGCCCTCCCCCAGCAGTACCAGGGACATGTGGGCCAGCGGCGCGAGATCACCGGAAGCGCCGACCGAGCCTTTGAGGGGGATGTGAGGATAGACCTCGGCGTTGACCAGCGCGATCAGCGCGTCGATGACCTTGCGGCGAATACCGGAAAAGCCGCGGCTCAGGCTGTTGATCTTCAGCACCATGATCAATCGGACCAAAGCGTCATCGAGGGGCGCGCCGATCCCGGCAGCATGGGACAGCACCAGCGAACGCTGCAGGTTTTCCAGGTCGTGGCTGGCGATGCGGGTCGATGCCAGCAGCCCGAAACCTGTGTTGATGCCATAGGCGGTACGGTCCTGCGCGATGATCTGTTCGACGCAGGCCACGCTGGCATCGATGGCCAGGCCGGCGCTGGCGTCGAGCTGAAGCCTTACTGGGCCTGCATGCACAGTGCGCAGTTGCGCCAGGGTCAGGCAGCCGGGCTTGAGGGTAAGTTCGGTCACGTTGCTACTCCAGTTCGCGAGGCATGGCAGGCAGCGCCAGCCCGCCTCTTCTTGTTGTTGAGTATCACCTTGTGGGGGCATTGCAGAGGACAGTGATCAGCCGGTGATCATCGGCAGGTCCAGCCCCTGCGCTTGCGCGCACTCAATGGCGATAGCGTAACCGGCATCGGCGTGACGCATGACACCGGTGCCTGGATCATTGGCCAGCACGCGAGCGATACGGGCGGCCGCCTCGTCGCTGCCATCACAGACGATGACCATGCCCGAATGCTGGGAGAAGCCCATGCCGACACCGCCGCCATGGTGCAGCGACACCCAGGTGGCACCGCTGGCGGTATTGAGCAGGGCATTGAGCAATGGCCAATCGGAGACCGCGTCGGAGCCATCGCGCATGGCCTCGGTTTCGCGGTTGGGGCTGGCTACCGAACCCGAATCGAGGTGGTCGCGTCCGATCACGATCGGTGCCGACAGCTCACCACTGCGCACCATTTCGTTGAACGCCAGGCCCAGCTTGGCCCGCAGCCCCAGCCCTACCCAGCAGATGCGGGCCGGCAAGCCCTGGAAGCTGATGCGCTCGCGGGCCATGTCCAGCCAGCGGTGCAGGTGGGCGTCATCGGGGATCAGTTCCTTGACCTTGGCATCGGTCTTGTAGATGTCGTCGGCATCGCCCGACAACGCTGCCCAGCGGAAGGGGCCGATGCCGCGGCAGAACAGTGGGCGAATGTAAGCCGGCACGAAACCTGGGAAATCGAACGCGTTGGCCACACCCTCTTCCTTGGCCATCTGGCGGATGTTGTTGCCGTAGTCGAAAGTGGGGACGCCCTGCTGCTGAAAATCGAGCATGGCCTGCACATGCACGGCCATCGATTGCTTGGCCGCCTTGACCACGGCTACCGGGTCGGTCTGGGCGCGGTCGCGGTACTGCTCCCAGGTCCAGCCGGCAGGCAGGTAGCCGTTGAGCGGGTCATGCGCGCTGGTCTGGTCGGTGACCATGTCTGGCCGCACCCCGCGCCTGACCAACTCAGGCAGCACTTCGGCCGCGTTGCCATGCAAGGCAATGGAAATAGCCTTGCCTTCGGCGGTGTAGCGGGCGATGCGCGCCAGGGCGTCGTCCAGGTCCGTGGCCTGCTCATCGACATAGCGGGTTTGCAGGCGGAAATCGATACGGCTTTGCTGGCACTCGATGTTCAGCGAGCAAGCCCCGGCCAGGGTCGCGGCCAATGGCTGGGCCCCACCCATGCCGCCCAAGCCTGCGGTCAGCACCCACTTGCCCTTCAGGCTGCCGCCATAGTGCTGGCGACCCGCCTCCACGAAGGTTTCGTAAGTGCCTTGCACGATGCCCTGGCTACCGATGTAGATCCAGCTGCCCGCGGTCATCTGGCCGTACATGGCCAGGCCCTTGGCGTCGAGTTCGTTGAAGTGCTCCCAGCTGGCCCAGTGAGGGACCAGGTTCGAGTTGGCAATCAGCACGCGTGGGGCGTTGCTGTGGGTCTTGAACACGCCGACCGGCTTGCCGGACTGGACCAGCAAGGTTTCGTCGTCTTCCAGACGGGTCAGGGTTTCGACGATCTTGTCGTAGCAGTCCCAGTTGCGCGCGGCCCGGCCGATGCCACCGTACACCACCAGCTCCTTGGGGTTTTCGGCGACCTGCGGGTCGAGGTTGTTCATCAACATGCGCAGTGGCGCTTCGGTCAGCCAGCTTTTGGCAGTGAGCGTATTGCCACGCGGGGCACGGATTTCAACGTCACGGTATTTGTTGTTGTCGGTCACGGGAATGTCCTTTGCGGTCGGCTGCAGCAGATATGTCGTGGAGCAATACAAACACATCTTTACTTGTATGTACAAGCATGGACAAGTGAAATTCTCAAACCGTGTCGCTGCAAGCGATGCCAGCCCAGGGTCAGCTCAACGGGGATCGAGTTCGATCAGGCAGCACCGCCCCTGTACGTCCAACGCCAGCAACGCTTCGTTGCCTTCCAGTTGCAGGCAGTCATGCTGCTCCAATTGCAGGGCCTGTTGCCCCGCCTTAACGTCTACCGCTTGGCTGCCGGCAAACAGCAGCACGGTCGAAGCCGAGGTGTGCACACGATTGAAACCTTCCAGCCATTGCAAGCGTGCCCGATAGCGCTGCGGTGCATAGATGAGGTTGAAATCACGAATCGGCCCGCCGATCAGTTGGCAATCGACCTCGCTTGCCCCGTCGAATGCAAACCCGTCGAAGGGCAGCAACGGCCGGCTGAGTTGGCCGTCTACCAACAGTTGCATGCCATCGCCCTGCAGCACGGTGATGATCCGCTGGTAGCCGGCGAAGCTCGAAAAAGCACCCGACGCCTGGATATCGGCAATCGACAGTCGCCAGCCAAAACCGTCCAGGCCCTGGCCTTGGTCACGGGCGATTTCCTCGGTGAAGCCGCCGCCGTTCTTCCAAGCCATGCGCGGGTAGCCCCGCGCCTGCAATACATGCACTCGGCTCATTTGCCAAAACGTCCTTCCAGGCGGTGGCGCGATCCGGGGTGAATCAGCCGCGCGGCCGTGACCGGCTGGCGCCCGGACCAGGTACGGCGGCGGATGAGCAGGCATGGCTCGCCGCGTTCGATTTGCAGGAGTTGGCACTCCTCGGGCTCTGCCAGGATCGCCTCGACCACATGCTCACCCTCTGTCAGTGGGGCTACCTGGGACAGATAGGCATAAGGCGTTTGACGGGTGAAGTCCTGCAGCAGATATTCGGGCGCCACGGCCGCGTTGACGTAGCGATCCTCGATCTGCACCGGGGTATCGTTCTCGAAATGCACGATCAGCGAATGAAATACCCGCTGGCCTTCGCGCATGTTCAAGGCCAGCGCTCGCTCGGAACCTGCCGCTTCCTCGGCAAGCACCACGACCTGACAACTATGCCGATGCCCACGCGCGGCGATTTCATCGGCGATGTTGTTTACTTCGAACAGCGCAGAGCGGCCTTTGGGTTCGGCTACGAAGGTGCCGACACCTTGCATGCGCACCAACAGCCCTTCGGCTGTGAGCTCGCGCAGGGCACGATTGATGGTCATGCGGCTGAAGCCCAGTTGGCTGACCAGTTCGCTTTCCGATGGCACACGGTGATGCGGCGGCCAGCTACCGTCATCAATGTGCTGCTTGATCATCTGTTTGACCCGCGCGTACAGCGGCGCCGGGCCCTCGCCCATGGGGGCAACCAGCGCGTTGACAGGAGGTGTCGGCACGGCCAGGAATCCTTGTGCATAAGAAATGAGCATTAGCTTGCCGGAGTTTACCCGGCAGGCAAACGCCTGTATATGTATATACAACCTAACAAAAACAGGAGCCCGTAATGCCCGCCTATTTTGCCCAACGTGCCTTGTTGCCCTCAGGGTGGGCCCGCGATGTGCGCTTCGACGTCGGCGTGGACGGGTACCTGACGCGGGTTGAAGCCGACGCTTGCGCCGACGGCGCAGAGCATCTGGCGGGCCCCGTACTGCCCGGTATGCCGAATGTGCATTCCCATGCGTTCCAGCGCGCCATGGCCGGGCTTGCCGAAGTCGCCGGCGACCCCAGTGACAGCTTCTGGACCTGGCGCGACCTCATGTACCGCCTGGTCGGGCAGATCACAGCTGAGCAGTTGCAGGTCATCGCCCGCCAGCTCTACATCGAGATGCTCAAAGCGGGCTATACCGCGGTGGCGGAGTTCCATTACGTGCACCACGACCAGGCAGGTAATGCGTATGCAGACCCGACCGAGTTGTCTCGCCGGATCAGCGCAGCGGCCGCGCAGAGCGGTATCGGCCTGACCCTGCTGCCGGTGCTTTATAGCCATGCAGGCTTTGGCGGCCAGACGCCAAGCGCTGGCCAACGCCGGTTCATCCAGTCCACCGACCACTACCTGCAACTGCAGGCGCGACTGGCGCCGCTGGTGGCCGCGCAACCGGCGCAGAGGCTGGGCTTGTGCTTTCACTCGCTGCGGGCTGTGACGCCTGGGCAAATCGCCGAGGTGTTGGCAGCCAGTGACGATCAATGCCCGGTGCACATTCATATTGCCGAGCAGCAACGGGAAGTCGATGACTGCCTGGCCTGGAGCGGTCTGCGGCCCTTGCAATGGCTGTATGAACACGTGGCCGTGGATGAGCGCTGGTGCCTGGTACACGCCACCCACGCCCAGCCCGACGAAGTGACAGCCATGGCCCGCAGCGGCGCCGTGGCGGGATTGTGCCTGACGACCGAAGCCAACCTGGGCGACGGCATTTTCCCGGCTGCGGATTACCTTGCGCAGGGCGGGCGCCTGGGGATTGGTTCGGACAGCCATGTCTCGCTAAGCGTGGTCGAAGAGCTGCGCTGGCTGGAATACGGCCAACGCCTGCGCGACCAAAGGCGCAACCGCTTGCATCGCCACGATCAACCCATGGTCGGGCGCACCTTGCTTGACGCTGCGTGGGCAGGGGGTGCACAGGCGCTGGGCCAGCCCATTGGCGAACTGGCTGTAGGCAAGCGCGCCGACTGGCTGGTGCTTGATGATCAGGACCCCTACATCGCCACAACCGATGGCGACGGCATTCTCAATCGGTGGCTGTTTGCCGGCGGCAATCGGCAGGTGCGCGACGTGATGGTCAATGGACAGTGGGTGGTACGCCAAGGCCATCATCTGCAAGAGGAGCAAAGCCGGGCGGCATTCGCTCAGGTGCTGCGACAGCTTTTGGGATGAAGGGATCGAGGCCGCGTAGTGGCGACCGCGATTCAAGCTGAGGCAGTACAGGAGAACCCGGTAGGCTTGACGTTCCTTTCGGCCCACCACGCCTGCAACGTCCTCAGTGCATCTTGACGATCTGCTGATCGGAAGCTCGCCAAATCAACCGGCTGGTGTCGTAGCCCTGCTGGCGAGCCTTGGCCAGCAAGTGCTCGCGCTCCCAGGCCGGCAAGCTGGGCGTGCGTGACAGAATCCACAAGTATTTGCGGTCCGGGCTGCCGACGACCGCGGTGCGGTACCGCTCGTCCACGTACAAGATCCAGTATTCGCCCCTGGCAACGCCCGGGACCAGCCGTGTGAACCAGTTATCGAACTCGACCCACAGCCTGTCGGTATGACCTGGCGCCTCGATATAGGCGCGGCCCTCGGCACGCAACCACTCGTCACCCAGGGTGCGGCAGCGGTTCAGCAGACCGAACGACCCGTCGGGCCGTAGGTTGTAATGCGCCTCGGACTGTTCGCAGCCGGCCTGATAGCGCATGGGCAAGCGTGCAAGCTCGTACCACTTGCCCTGATAACGCTTGAGATCAACCTGCCCTGCGGTTTTCGGTGCAAGCGGGTCATTCATCGACCCCGCGCACCCGCCGAGCAAGAGGGTTAGGCACAGGCCCAACAGCAGACCGACAGCCCTCATTTGAGGCCCTGCCCGGAATACATCAAGACTTTGTTCGACGCGTACTGCACGCTGATGAAGCTACGTTCGTCCCCCCACGTGCAACTGCTCATGCCCAAAGCGCCCGAGCACTCGGTTGGCGTGCCGAGCAATTGCTCGACGTCGGCCTTGCTCATGCCAGCCTTGAGTTTGGAATAGTTTTCCTGATTGATCTTGCTGCAGGCGACAAGCACGACACACAGCGACAACAGGGCGAGGGAACGCAACGACATGAAGACACTCCTGAACGAGGGAGCAGGCGAGTGGCCTGCAGTGCCCTTCGACGGGAAAATGCCTCCCAGGTTCCCTGGTGGGCCTGCCCATGACTGCTACCGCTGATCGGGAAAACGGCTTATTCGAATGAGCCTCCGGGGGATGGGTGTGTTCTGTATGGGGTTTTATATGCTTGGGCTGGGCCTGAAATAGCGGACACCACTGGGGCCGCTGTGCGGCCCATCGCGGCCGGTCCGGCGCCCCGGCGAGGCCGCTCCTACACTGACCGCGTGATGCCTGAATAGGCGAGGCCGCAGAACGTGGTGGGACCGGCTTTACCGGTAGCCAGACTGGCCGTAAAGCGGCCCCAGCTGCGAACCCGTCAATTCAGGCGCTACGTGGTTGGTGTAGGAGAGGCCTCGCCGGGGCGCCGGACCGGCCGCGATGGGCCGCACAGCGGCCCCAACGGTTTCAAGTCAATCGCATTAGCCCATGAAGGGCGGCCTCAGGCATTGGACGCACAACGCCGCTTCAGAACCTGGAACCGGGCTCGAGCAGAAAGTCCATTTCTTCACTGGTACTTGGCCTGTCCAACACCAGGTTGCGGTGCGGGAACCGGCCGAACCGCTCGATCACCCGCTGGTGCTGCTGGGCATAATCCAGAAAACCTTCGAACAACCGACGGTTGGCTTCAGGCTGCTCATCGAGCAGCACCTGGTAGCGCTCGACGGACATGTTCTGCCAGTCCAGCACTTCGGCATGTTCGAGCACCAGCAGCACGAATACCCGCTGGATCGGGAGCAACTGGTAATCCCAGTCCTTCTGCAACCCTTGCAGGGCAACCACTTGCGCACGCCGATCACCTTCGAACGCACGCGGCGTGTCGCGGTAGATCATGCGTGGCAACTGATCGAGCAGAAGCAGAAGCCCGAGCCAGCCCTGAGGGCTTTGCTGCCACTCGTCTAGCCCGCCAGCCAACGCCTGTTCTACAAGCTCACCGAACAGCGCCTGAGCCTCGGCGTCGTGATGCTTGCCGAACCATTGGGCGCTCTTCTCGTCAGCCACGGCCTGGGCACTGGTGCCCCAACCGAACCACCATTCCAGCAAAGGCTGCCAAGGTGCGAGCATGACTTACTCCTTGTGGTAGGCGGTGACGCGCTCGACCTCTTCCTTCGAGCCCAGGATCACCGACACGCGCTGGTGCAGGCTTTCTGGCTGAATGTCGAGGATGCGGTCGTAACCGTTGGTGGACGCGCCACCGGCCTGTTCGATGATGAACGACATCGGGTTGGCCTCATACATCAGGCGCAGCTTGCCCGGCTTGCTCGGCTCACGGGCATCGCGCGGGTACATGAACAGGCCGCCACGGGTCAGAATACGGTGTACGTCGGCCACCATCGAGGCGATCCAACGCATGTTGTAGTTCTTTTTCAGCGGGCCGGTCTCGCCTGCCAGCAACTCGCCCACGTAGCGCTGTACCGGGGCTTCCCAGTGACGCTGGTTGGACATGTTGATGGCGAATTCGGCGGTGGTTTCCGGAATACTGATGTTCTCGTGAGTCAGCACGAAGCTGCCCAATTCGCGATCCAGGGTGAAGCCCTTGACGCCGTTGCCCAGGGTCAGGATCAGCATGGTTTGCGGGCCATAGATGGCATAGCCGGCCGCCACCTGCTCGGTACCCGGCTGCAGGAAGGCATTTTCGTTCAGGGTTTCGTTCTGGCTCAGGTACTCGTTGGGGCAACGCAGTACCGAGAAGATGGTGCCGACCGACACGTTGACATCAATGTTGGAGGAGCCGTCCAGCGGGTCGAAGACCAGCAGGTAGGCACCTTTGGGGTAGCGACCCGGAATCTGGTAGGCATTGTCCATTTCTTCGGACGCCATGCCGGCCAGATGACCGCCCCACTCGTTGGCTTCGAGCAGGATGTCATTGGAGATCACGTCCAGCTTCTTCTGAACTTCGCCCTGGACGTTTTCGGTGCCCATGCTGCCCAGCACGCCGCCAAGGGCGCCCTTGGACACGTGGTGGCTGATTTCCTTGCACGCACGCGCCACCACTTCGATCAGGAAGCGCAGATCGGCAGGGGTATTGTTGCTGCGGGTCTGCTCAATCAGATAGCGACTAAGGGTAACGCGGGACATGTATGGCTCCAACAGGATTGGGGATGGAAAACCCACGCAGTTTACAGGGAGAGCGGCGGGCTAGCGAGCGATGAGACTCGCCACGGCTGTCAGACGGCACAATGGATCGGGAGTTCAGCGCTCGCCAGGCCGACGGTCGGGCACCGGGCTGCCGGCCCCATCCTGGCGCCGGCCAGCCTGTGCTCGCTACAGATGGCAACGCTGACGAGCCAGAGCGGTGCCCCCCTGGCCGTCCCTGTGTCAGTCCAGTGCCTTCCAGATCTCGGTCGCGTACTCGCGGATGGTCCTGTCCGACGAGAACCAGCCCATGCGTGCCGTGTTCAGCACAGCCATGCGCCACCACTGCTGCGGCTGGTGCCACAGGTCTTCCACCCGTTGCTGAGCATCCCAATAGGCATCGAAGTCGGCGCAGACCATGAAGCGGTCGTAGCCAATCAGGCCATCGATCAGACCGGTGTAACGCGAAGGGTCGTCCGAGGAGAACACGCCACTGCGAATGGCCTGCAACACATCGTTCAAGCGCCCGGAGGCCGCGATGGCAGCAGAGGCACCAAAATCGCCAGCGCGCTTGCGCGCCTCGACCTGCTGCGCCGTCAACCCGAAGATGAACATGTTGTCGGGGCCGACCTGCTCACTCATCTCCACGTTCGCGCCATCGAGGGTGCCGATGGTCAGGGCGCCATTGAGGCCGAACTTCATGTTGCTAGTACCCGAGGCCTCGTAACCGGCAGTGGATATCTGCTCGGAAAGGTCCGCGGCCGGGATAATGCTTTCGGCTAGGCTGACGTTGTAATTGGGCAGGAACACCACCTTGAGCAGGCCGCGCACGGTGGGATCGTTGTTGACCACGCGCGCGATGTCGTTGGTCAGCTTGATGATGAGCTTGGCCTGATGGTAGCTGGCCGCCGCTTTGCCCGCGAAGATCTTGACCCGCGGTACCCAGTGCGTACCCGGGTCGTGGCGAATGGCCTGGTACAACGCGACGGTGTGCAGCAGGTTGAGCAATTGCCGCTTGTACTCGTGGATGCGCTTGACCTGCACGTCGAACATCGCCTCCGGGTTCACCGTAACGCCCACCCGGTCCTGGATGATGCTCGCCAATGCACGCTTGCTGTGCAGCCGCTGCGCCGCGAACTGCTTGCAGAAACTGGCTTTGTCGGCGAACGGAGCCAGCCCGGTCAACAGCCGCTCAGGATCGTCCAGAAGTTCCGGGCCCAATGCCTCCACCAGCATGCCGGTCAGCTGGGGGTTGGACTGGTAGAGCCAGCGGCGGAAGGTGATGCCGTTGGTCTTGTTGTTGATTCGCTGCGGGTACAGCTTGTGCAACTCGGAAAAGACCGTACTTTTCATCAATTGGCTGTGCAGGGCCGACACGCCATTGACGCTGTGCGAGCCCAGGAAGGCCAGGTTGCCCATGCGCACTCGCCGGCCGTTGTCTTCTTCGATCAATGACACAGCACGCAGCACGTCGAAGTCGTGCATGCCTTTGGCCCGCAATGAGTCGATATGGTAGGCGTTGATCAGGTAGATGATCTGCATGTGCCTGGGCAGCATGCGCTCCATCAATGCCACCGGCCAGGTTTCCAGGGCCTCGGGCAGCAAGGTGTGGTTGGTGTAGGCCAAGGTGCCCACGGTCAGTTCCCAGGAGGTTTCCCAGGGGATCTGATGTTCATCGACCAGCAACCGCATCAGCTCGGCCACAGCAATGGAGGGGTGGGTATCGTTGAGCTGGATGGCCGCCGCCTCGGGCAGGTTTAGCAAGTTATCGTGCATGTTCAGGTGCCGACGCAGCAGGTCTTGCAGCGATGCCGACACGAAGAAGTATTCCTGGCGCAGGCGCAGTTCCTGGCCAGCCTCGGTACTGTCGGCCGGGTACAGCACGCGGGAGATGCTTTCGGCGCGCGCCACCTCGGCAACGGCGCCCAGGTGGTCACCTGCGTTGAAGCGCTCCAGGTGCAGCTCTTCCAGCGCCCGTGCACGCCACAGGCGCAAGGTATTGACGCTGGAGCCTCGCCAGCCGACCACCGGCGTGTCATACGCCACCGCCCGGACGGTTTCGCTGGGTGACCACACCTGGCGCTGGTTGCCATGCGTGTCGCTGACCGTTTCGACGCTGCCACCAAAACTGATGGGGTAGATGACTTCGGCCCGCTCGAATTCCCATGGGTTACCGAAATCCAGCCAGTTTTCCGTCTGCTCCTGCTGCCAGCCGTCCACCATCGCCTGCCGGAACAGCCCGTGCTCGTAGCGGATACCGTAGCCATGCGCAGCAATGCCCAGCGTCGACATGCTTTCCATGAAGCATGCCGCCAGCCGGCCCAGGCCGCCGTTGCCCAACGCCGCATCGGGCTCGAGCAGGCGAATGCGCTCCAGGTCCACATCCAGGCCGTCCAGCGCTTCGCGCGCGATGTCCAACAGGCCCAGGTTGCTCAGGCTGTCATACAGCAGGCGACCGATCAGGAACTCCAAGGAGAGGTAGTACACCCGCTTCTGGCTGCGTCGGTAGGATTGCCGGGTATGGTCCATCCAGTGATCGACCATATGGTCGCGCGCGGCCAGGGCGATGGCTTCGAACCAGTCATGGTCGAAAGCATGCTCCGGGTCCTTGCCGACGGCATAGGTGAGTTTATCCAGCACTGCGGCGCGAAAATCCGCGACTTCAGCGTCACGCGCTTTGGGTTCCTGGGACATGCGTCATCCTCGGGGCAAGTGGACAAAAGCAGAAGGCAAATGTTGAGCCTAGACGCTTCGACCGGCCGCAATCACCAGTGTTCGAGTATTTGCGCGGCAGCGTGCAACCGGTCATAAAATTGTTCATAAATTGAACAATTCCGGTATTATCGCGCGCCCTACACCGTGATCCACCTCATAAAACGATGAAAACGACCCTGATCGCCGCTGCCGAAGTCGACCGCCTGGAGACTTGGCAGCGCTATGCCAGCCACATGTGCGGCGGCTGCCACTCAACTTGCTGCACCTTGCCGGTGGAGGTCAAGATCAAGGACCTGATCCGCATCGGCGTGGTGGATGAATTCGAAAAAGACGAGCCGCCCAAAAACGTGGCCAAGCGCTTGCAGAAAGAAGGCATCATCGAGCGCTTCAACCAGAAGTCAGGCATCTTCACCCTGACGCGCATGAGCAACGACGATTGCATGTATCTGGATCGTAAGAGCCGGCTGTGCACCATTTATGACAAGCGCCCCGACACCTGCCGCAACCATCCGAAGGTCGGGCCACGGCCGGGGTATTGTGCGTACAAGCCGAAGGTGGTTGGGCGGTAATCCGTTGCATACGCCGACCTCTCACCGTAAGCCTGCCCCCACAGGTTTCCACTGCTGACTGTGGATTCGGCCTGGGCGTTTTGATCGACCAGCGCGAGCCTCAGCTTTTCGCTGTCGTGATTGACAACCAGGGAGGTAGCAGCTCCGCCGCCGACGTGATGTAACCCATGATAATTTCCAGCGTTGCGGCCATCTTTTGTTACGCCTCAATCAGGATATTTTCACTGCCATGACACCAGTCTTAGTCGTGAAGTCCGCGAATAGCTATTGAAACCTGAAGCACCTTCAAAACGTCGAATAGAGGGAAATGGCCACTCATGCCTCGGCATGTTATCCACGGGTTGACTTGAAACTGGACAAACAAAATGCCCCCGGTCTTTCGAACGGGGGCGTTTTCATTACACCTGCAGGAGGAGCGAAAATGGCCCAGAATCCAAGTCAACTCTGAAGGCCCATCCCGCGCTGATGACGTGCAAGCATGACGACCGCAGCTACGGCAGTTCCTATTGATGCCAAGCAACCCAAAATTACCGTGGATCGAATCGATTCGTTATTCCAAAGCACGACCTGTTGACCAAGCCGATCGTCGTAGAGTATTCGTCCGTCCAATGTGGCAAGTTCACGCACCCTGCTGCCTTCATCCACACGCTCTACCGTGAGAACAACTTTTGTGTTGATACGAAGCCTCGACGCCTCATACAGCTCCCGATAGGTATAGATAGGTTTACCCTCACGCTTCCCATCCAGTTTGTACGCTACGCCAAAATGCACCAGCGAACGATTATGCTCCCAGCTGTCCGGATAACCGGACACCCTTCCCTCTATGACCATCAATCTAGACGCATCTGGAGCTGTATAAACCATCAATTGACTTAAATAAAGCGCAACACCTGCCAGCATCGTAACCACAACAACCGTGAGCAATTGGGCGCACTTTAATGGAGAGGACGACTTGAGCAGTTTAACGAAACCGGAAAAAGAATGCACACGCTCCTCCCATTACGCTTAACAAACAGACTATTGAAGCACTTCAATGGTATCTATCAACTCCACCTAGTCCTCCCCCAGGCGGAACAATTTCTATAGGACCTATATCAACACTCCACCCAGGGTACTCCGGCAATGGAAATATGATAGGCCCACCCCCACCATCCGGCTCAAAATACCCACCCCCGCCACCCGCAGATATTTGATAGAGATGCAAATGATCACTTCCAGCCACTACGCTCTGCGTGTCCGAATTCCAATGGGCTACCGCAACTCGACCCGCATAGATTGCGCTGACTTGGGCGAGGGATGCAAGGGCAAAATCCGGAGCCACCCAATAATCAGGATAGATGGCATTCGTGTTTGCAACGAAATGCTTTTGCAGGACAGGGGCGATTAAAGAGTGATACAAATTTTTTGCCGCATCGGAATTCAGAATCCCCAACGCATTAGCTCCAACGCCTACAGCAGTAAAAATGGCTGCGGGAGTGCCAGCTCCAGCGAGCAGGCTTACGCTACCGACAATCCCCGCAACATTCCCAACAAGGCTCAGGACGTCACCTTTGTCAAAATTCTTGTCAGTTTTGTACTGAGCAGTAATTTTTAGAAATACTGTAGTCGCCGCAAGCGTATTAGCCTTGATATTGAGAAAGGGCGTAAAACCCGCAGTCAGTTTCACAATTGATGTTACACCTGCGACCGCAGCGCCAGCCTGGGCACTCTGGTTCACGAGAGCAAACCCTGACTTGTCGCTATTGTACTGATCCGTCAGGGAAGTAGATGCTGCACCCACTGCCACCGGTTTCTCAACGTAGCCCAAGATAATTTCTAGTGTTTTGGCCATCTTTCGCTACTCCCTTATCAGGGTCTTGAAGGCGATGCTCATACGTAGCCGGTTACAACTCACACCAGGTGCCCGAGCGGCATGCGGCACTTCCCCATTGAAAACGACAACCCGCCTCGGCTTGGGCTGTATCGACAGGACGATACTTTCTTTGTCAGCGTCGTAGAACACCAACTCCCCGCCCCAGCAAGTGGCCCAGTACTCACTGCAGAACAGCATTACGGTTTTCCCTGGTGCCTCGACTGTATTGTCACGATGAATAGGACCATCCTGACTGCTGGTTTGACCATTGGCGTACACACCTAACAGTGTCGCCGAGGGCATGTGCGCAGCTTTGATACGCGCCCAGATATCCGCCAGGAAACCCCAGTCTGTTCGCTCTCGTAATTCTTGTTCACAATCTTCCAACTCGTTCCTGCGAGTACCAGCAATAAAACTATGCCAACATGGCCGATCAAGGGGAGCATAAGGATAGGGCCAGCCATAACGCCACGTTGCGCCAGTGAGGAGCTTGAGTATTTTCGTGTGCTCTTCGTCCGTTATGCCATTATCAATCACACAGATATCTTTGCAAACATTCAATGCCGCCATGATTTCAATCTCCTGATCTCAAATTAGCGATTGGAGACTGTAAGCTAAAACACCTCTAGACTTTCGCACACATGGAAGCAGGTACTCAGCGGCTGCCTTTACCTTACCCTAGCTGAGATAGAGTATTTGGTTCTAATAACGATTTCTGTATTCCACTGCATAAAACTAATTTTTCGGTCTGACACCTACCTAAACGCCTACCGTTGTCATAAGTATTTTCTGAGCATAAAGATAAAAGAACAGCGCACGCGAGACATCAAAGGCAACACCTATTTTTGCATTGACTCAGAATTGGACATAAAAAAACGCCCCCGGCCTTTCGACCGGGGGCGTTTTCATTGAGCCTGAGCTAACTCAGTTCTTGGCTTTCTTGGCCGCGCGGGTACGCTCGCCTTCGTCCAGGATCTTCTTGCGCAGACGGATCGACTTAGGCGTGACTTCGCACAGCTCGTCGTCCTGGATGAATTCCAGGGCCTGTTCCAGGGTGTGGCGAACTGGCGGAACCAGGGCGATGACTTCGTCCTTGCCCGAAGCACGCATGTTGTCGAGCTTCTTGCCTTTGGTCGGGTTCACGCCCAGGTCGTTGTCGCGGCTGTTCAGGCCGATGATCTGACCACCGTAGATTTCCTGACCGTGCTCGACGAACAGCTTGCCGCGCGCCTGCAGGGTTTCCAGGGAGTAGGTCAGGGCCTTGCCGGTCTCGACCGATACCAGGACACCGTTCAGACGGCCGGACATCTGGCCCGACTTCATGGTGTCGTAGCGATCGAAGATCGAGGTCAGGATGCCTGCACCGTTGGTCAGGGTCAGGAACTGGTTACGGAAACCGATCAGGCCACGGGCCGGGATGTTGTACTCAAGGCGCACACGGCCTTTGCCATCCGGAACCATGTTGGTCAGGTCGCCCTTACGCAGGCCCATCTCTTCCATGACCTTGCCCTGGGATTCTTCAGGGATGTCGATGGTGACGTTTTCGAACGGCTCTTGCTTGACGCCGTCGACTTCACGAATGATCACTTCCGGACGGCCCACAGCCATCTCGAAGCCTTCGCGACGCATGGTTTCGATCAGTACCGACAGGTGCAGCTCGCCACGGCCCGATACCTTGAACTTGTCAGGGGAATCGGTTTCCTGAACGCGCAGGGCCACGTTGTACAGCAGTTCCTTGTCCAGACGGTCCTTGATGTTCCGGCTGGTGACGAACTTGCCTTCCTTGCCGCAGAACGGCGAATCGTTGACCTGGAAGGTCATGGATACGGTTGGCTCGTCAACGGTCAGTGGCTTCATCGCCTCGACCGCGGTTGGGTCACACAGGGTGTCGGAGATGAACAGCTCGTCGAAACCGCTGATGCAGACGATGTCGCCAGCCTGGGCTTCTTCAACGTCGACGCGGTGCAGACCGTGGTGGCCCATCAGCTTCAGGATACGACCGTTACGCTTCTTGCCGTTGGTGTCGATGGCGACAACCGGGGTGTTGGGCTTGACGCGACCACGGGCGATGCGGCCAACGCCGATCACGCCGAGGAAGCTGTTATAGTCCAGTGCCGAGATTTGCATCTGGAACGGGCCGTCACGGTCAACCGAAGGCGCAGGTACGTTGTCGATGATCGACTGATACAGCGGGGTCATGTCTTCGGCCATATCGGTGTGGTCCAGGCCGGCGATGCCGTTCAGGGCCGAGGCGTAGACGACTTTGAAGTCCAGCTGCTCATCGGTGGCGCCCAGATTGTCGAACAGATCGAAGATCTGGTCCAGAACCCAGTCAGGACGCGCGCCCGGACGGTCGACCTTGTTGATGACCACGATTGGCTTGAGGCCAGCTTCGAACGCCTTCTTGGTCACGAAGCGGGTCTGTGGCATCGGGCCGTCCTGGGCATCGACCAGCAGCAGCACGGAGTCGACCATCGACATCACACGCTCAACCTCGCCACCGAAGTCGGCGTGGCCGGGGGTGTCGACGATGTTGATGTGGTAGCCGTTCCAGTTGATGGCGGTGTTCTTCGCCAGAATGGTAATGCCGCGCTCTTTTTCCTGGTCGTTGGAGTCCATCACGCGCTCGTCGTTGAGCTCGTTACGCTCGAGCGTGCCCGACTGGCGCAGGAGTTTGTCGACCAGGGTGGTTTTACCATGGTCAACGTGGGCGATGATGGCGATGTTACGCAGATTTTCGATCACAACTGTATCTCGATCAGAGGATTCGGTTGCCGCCAGTGTAGGCGGCGAATAAGTACGTTTGAGGCTCAGCGGGCCCGTAGGTCGGGAGGGCGATGGCGGATGCTGCCGCCATACAGCCCTGGCGTCTTATGCCGGACGATAAACACGCACATTGGCATGTCCCTCACTGAGCAGGTGGTGTGCGTGCAGACGGCTCATCACACCTTTGTCGCAATACAGCAAGTACTGGCGCGTGGGGTCCAGGTGCTTGAACTTGCTGTTGATGGCATAGAACGGGAGCGCCTGGACTTCGATACCGTTGATCGCCAGAGGCTCGTCCTCCTGGGCGTCGGGGTGGCGGATATCGATGACGATCTGGCCCGGCAATGCCTCGGCCACTTCTTCGATCTCGATGCCCTTGCCCAGCTCATCGATCACATGGTCGATGGAGATGAACTTGGCGCGCTCAATGGCGCGCTCGAGCACCTGCATCTCGAACTGCTTTTCTTCGTGCTCCATGCGGTGACGCTTGGCATGGGTGGTCGGGTTCACCGAAATCACGCCGCAGTACTCAGGCATGTGCTTGGCGAAATCGGCGGTCCCGATGGCGTTGGCCTGGTCGATGATGTCCTGCTTGTGGGTCGCCAGCAGAGGGCGCAGCACCAGCATGTCGGTGGCCGAGTCGATGATCGACAGGTTCGGCAGGGTCTGGCTGGACACTTGGGATATGGCTTCGCCGGTCACCAGTGCGTTGATCTCGAGTCGCTCGGCCATGCGCGTTGCGGCGCGCAGCATCATGCGTTTGAGGGTGACGCCCATGTAGCTGTTGTCGACCTTGTTGAGGATCTCGCCGACCACTTCCTCGAAGGGCACGCTGATGAACAGTACGCGCTGGCTGCTGCCGTACTTCTTCCAAAGGAAATGTGCCACTTCCATCACGCCCAGTTCGTGGGCACGTCCGCCGAGGTTGAAGAAGCAGAAGTGCGTCATCAGGCCGCGACGCATCATCTGGTAGGCGGCCACGGTAGAGTCGAAGCCGCCGGACATCAGGACCAAGGTCTGCTCCAGGGCGCCAAGCGGGTAACCGCCGATCCCCTGGTGCTGGTTGTGGATCACGAACAGGCGCTGGTTGCGAATTTCGATGCGTACCAGCACATCCGGGTTCTTCAACGTGATACCGGCCGCACCGCACTGCTGACGCAACTGGCTGCCAACGTAGCGATCAACGTCCATCGACGTGAAGTCATGGTGCCCACCGCGCTTGCAACGCACCGCAAAGTGCTTGCCGGCCAGCAGGTGACCGAAGTGCTGCTTGCACTTGGCAACGATGTCGTCGAAGTCACCCAGGGGGTACTCCTCGACCTGCAGGAAGTGGGTGATACCCGGTGTACAGGTCAGGCGCTCGACGATCTCGCGCTGAACCTTGTCGTCCTCGATGCGGGTGATCACTTCGAGGTTGTCCCAGACACCATCGACCACGAGCTCAGGATCCAGATCCTTGAGCACGTTGCGGATGTTCTTGGCGAGCTGACGGATGAAGCGCTTGCGCACCGGCCGGCTCTTGATGGTGATCTCTGGGAAGACTTTGACGATAAGTTTCATTGGTTTACAGCGCGCGCAGGGCCTGCCGAAAATGAGGGGCGCGAATTATATCGGAAATTGCTCAGGATTTGACCAACTTTTGAGCAGAAGCTTGCAGAAAAATGCAGGAGACCACCTTCAGACACCGCGCTTTGGGGCTTGAGGAGGTATCTGCATGGTAGGGGTAGACGGCGCATAGC
This sequence comes from Pseudomonas parafulva, assembly GCF_002021815.1. Lineage (NCBI taxonomy): Bacteria > Pseudomonadati > Pseudomonadota > Gammaproteobacteria > Pseudomonadales > Pseudomonadaceae > Pseudomonas > Pseudomonas parafulva. Next base: position 357,037 of record NZ_CP019952.1, on the reverse strand, counting down.
ATCTGGTTGAACCCATACCTGGAACATGGCCAGCTCACAGCCATCCAATCCGACGCACCCTATTGGTGCGAAACTCAAAAAAATCGCATCGTAAGGGTGCACTTTTTCATCTGCAGCCCCAGCCAGATGCCCGTAAACGCCTCCTTCTGTCCAGACCTCGCCATTTTCGAGCACTGGCATGCAATTTGCTCCCTTGTGAGGCAGGTAAGCTTGGCCGACTATCCGCGCCCGGCAACACCCTTTTTCCAGGGCGGCGGCCAACCGTGCCCTAGACCATCCGGAGGACAACATGTCGAAGTCGGTTCAGCTCATCAAAGATCATGACGTCAAGTGGATTGATCTGCGTTTCACGGACACCAAAGGTACTCAGCACCACGTGACCATGCCGGCGCGTGATGCGTTGGACGAAGACTTCTTCGAAGTCGGCAAGATGTTCGACGGCTCCTCCATCGCTGGCTGGAAAGGCATCGAAGCCTCCGACATGATCCTGATGCCGGTGGACGAAACTGCCGTTTTGGATCCGTTCACCGAAGAGCCGACGCTGATCATCACCTGTGACATCGTCGACCCGTCGAGCATGCAGGGCTACGACCGCGACCCACGTGCGATCGCCAAGCGCGCAGAGGAATACCTCAAGAGCACTGGCATCGGTGATACCGTGTTCGCCGGCCCAGAGCCTGAATTCTTCATCTTCGAAGAAGTGAAGTTCCAGTCGGACATCTCCGGCTCGATGTTCAAGATCTTCTCCGAGCAAGGCTCGTGGATGACCGGTGCCGATATCGAAGGCGGCAACAAAGGCCACCGTCCAGGCGTCAAAGGTGGCTACTTCCCCGTGCCACCCTTCGACCACGACCACGAAATCCGTACTGCCATGTGCAACGCACTGGAAGAAATGGGCCAACTGGTCGAAGTGCACCACCACGAAGTGGCCACTGCCGGCCAGAACGAAATCGGCGTCAAGTTCAACACCCTGGTGAAGAAGGCCGACGAAGTCCAGGCTCTTAAGTATGTCGTGCACAATGTTGCCGACGCCTACGGCCGCACCGCGACCTTCATGCCAAAGCCGCTGTACGGCGACAACGGCTCGGGCATGCACGTGCACATGTCGATCTGGAAAGACGGCAAGAACACCTTCGCAGGTGAAGGCTATGCCGGCCTGTCTGACACCGCCCTGTACTTCATCGGCGGCATCATCAAGCACGGTAAGGCCCTGAACGGCTTCACCAACCCGTCGACCAACTCGTACAAGCGTCTGGTCCCAGGTTTCGAAGCACCGGTAATGCTGGCCTACTCGGCGCGCAACCGTTCGGCTTCGATCCGTATTCCCTATGTTGGCAGCCCGAAAGCCCGCCGTATCGAAGCGCGCTTCCCGGACCCATCGGCCAACCCGTACCTGGCCTTCGCGGCCTTGCTGATGGCTGGCCTGGACGGCATCCAGAACAAGATCCACCCAGGCGATGCAGCCGACAAAAACCTGTATGACCTGCCGCCTGAAGAAGCCAAGGACATCCCGCAGGTGTGCGGCAGCTTGAAAGAAGCGCTGGAAGAGCTGGACAAAGGTCGTGCGTTCCTGACCAAGGGCGGCGTCTTCTCCGACGACTTCATCGACGCGTTCATCGAGCTCAAGAGCGAAGAAGAAATCAAGGTCCGCACCTTCGTTCACCCGCTTGAATACGAGCTGTACTACAGCTGCTGATCTGATCGGCGCCTGGCGCCGATGACATGATCGAAACGGCCTCCCTTGGGAGGCCGTTTGCGTTTTGGACTTCAAGCATTTCGGAAGTTGCCTACCTCGATCCGTTGCCCTTCCCTCTCAAAATCAAGCCTCCATCCTAAGGAGGCACCCCATGCGCAATCGACTGCTTTGCCTGCTCACCGCGTTCAGCTTGAGCGGCTGCAGCGCCGCTTCACCGCGGCACCCTGCTCTTGAGCCGTTGCTAGATACCATTGAGCAGCGCCTGGCCATTGCACAGGCCGTTGCCCTGCACAAATGGGACAAAGAGCAACCCGTGCAAGCCACTGACCGCGAGCAAGCAGTCTTGGCGCGCGTGCAGGTGGCCGCGCCCGGGCTGGGCCTGGCCCCGCACGATGCCGAAGCCTTTTTTGCCGACCAGATAGAAGCCAACAAGCTCGTGCAGTACACCCTGCTTCACCAATGGCGCCTGGAAGGGCGGGCGCCGGACAACCTTCGGGCGGACCTGCAGACCGTCATTCGCCCGAAGCTGGACAGGCTAGAAGGTCAGTTGCTTAAACAGCTCGCGGCATTCAGGCGTCAGGACGGTCAGGCCTGCGCACGAAGCGTGGCCACCGCTATTGCGAGCCGGCCAAGTGCACCGCTGATGAAGCAGGGCATGATCAGGGCAACTGGCCAGCTTTGCGATCCGTCTTAAACACCCTATGCTCCAAAATGGTGCAGCAATTCCATGGCCGCACTGCGATTCAAGCCATAATGAGGCACCTGAAACGTTAATGCAGTGTCTTCTGGTGCGAATCTGGGCGAAAACTCACAGGATTCTGTCGAATCTGCCTCTTTTCGGCGCCTTGGTTTGTTTCTTGCATTTCCAGACCAACAGCCACCACTGGATGTGTCGCGCATCGCGCGCCTCCTTTGCCAGCAAGCACCGAAAGAGGTCGACGCCGCACCATGACCATCAGCGATGCACAACACCGTCTGCTTTTGGACAACCTGACCACGGCCACGCTGCTGCTCAATGCCGAGCTGCGGCTGGAGTACATGAACCCGGCCGCCGAAATGCTGCTAGCCGTCAGTGGCCAGCGCAGTCACGGGCAGTTCATCAGCGAACTGTTCACCGAGTCCACCGAAGCGTTGAGTTCGCTGCGTCAGGCCGTGGAGCAGGCGCACCCCTTCACCAAGCGTGAAGCCCAGTTGACCTCGCTGACGGGGCAGACCATCACGGTGGACTATGCCGTCACACCAATCCTGCACCTGGGCCAGACCTTGCTCTTGCTGGAGGTCCACCCGCGCGATCGCCTGCTGCGCATCACCAAGGAAGAAGCCCAGCTGAGCAAGCAAGAGACCACCAAGATGCTGGTGCGCGGCTTGGCCCATGAGATCAAGAACCCGCTGGGCGGTATTCGCGGTGCAGCACAATTGCTGGCGCGTCAGTTGCCCGAAGAGAGCTTGCGCGATTACACCAACGTGATCATCGAGGAAGCTGACCGCCTGCGAAACCTGGTCGATCGCATGCTGGGCTCGAACAAGCTGCCGTCGCTGGCCATGACCAATATCCACGAGGTGCTGGAGCGGGTATGCAGCTTGGTGGAGGCCGAAAGCCAGGGCTGCATCACCCTGGCGCGCGACTATGACCCCAGCCTTCCGGACGTGCTGATCGACCGCGAACAGATGATCCAGGCGGTGCTCAACATCGTGCGCAACGCCATGCAGGCCATCAGCTCGCAAAATGAGCTGCGCCTGGGCCGCATCACCTTGCGCAGCCGGGCACTGCGCCAGTTCACCATCGGCCACGTGCGCCATCGCCTGGTGGCACGCGTCGAGATCATCGACAACGGCCCTGGCATCCCTGCCGAGCTGCAGGACACCCTCTTCTACCCCATGGTCAGTGGTCGCCCGGACGGTACCGGCCTGGGCCTGGCCATTACCCAAAACATCATCAGCCAGCACCAGGGGCTGATCGAGTGTGAAAGCCACGCAGGCCACACCGCCTTCTCAATCTATCTGCCCCTGGAACAAGGAGCCACCGCCTCATGAGCCGAAGTGAAACCGTATGGATCGTCGACGATGATCGCTCCATTCGCTGGGTCCTTGAAAAAGCCCTGCAACAGGAAGGGATGACCACCCAGAGCTTCGACAGCGCCGAGGGTGTCATGGGTCGCCTGGCCCGTCAGCAGCCAGACGTGATCATTTCCGACATCCGCATGCCTGGCTCCAGTGGCCTGGAGCTTCTGGCGCAGATACGCGACCAACACCCTCGCCTGCCGGTCATCATCATGACCGCACACTCGGACCTGGATAGCGCAGTGGCGTCATACCAGGGCGGCGCTTTCGAGTATTTGCCCAAACCTTTCGATGTGGATGAAGCGGTTGCCCTAGTCAAGCGTGCCAACCAGCACGCCCAGGAGCAGCAAGGGTTGGAGGTGCCGCAAAACCTGGCGCGCACGCCTGAAATCATCGGTGAAGCACCGGCAATGCAGGAGGTGTTCCGTGCCATCGGGCGCCTGAGCCATTCCAACATCACCGTACTGATCAATGGCGAGTCCGGTACGGGCAAGGAGCTGGTCGCCCACGCACTGCATCGGCACAGCCCGCGGGCAGCCGCACCTTTCATCGCCTTGAACATGGCGGCGATCCCCAAGGACCTGATGGAGTCGGAGCTGTTTGGCCATGAAAAAGGCGCTTTCACTGGCGCGGCCAACCTGCGTCGAGGACGCTTCGAGCAAGCGGACGGCGGCACACTGTTTCTCGATGAAATCGGCGACATGCCGGCCGATACCCAGACGCGCCTGCTGCGCGTGCTGGCCGACGGCGAGTTCTATCGCGTCGGCGGCCACATTCCGGTCAAGGTCGATGTGCGCATCATTGCAGCGACCCACCAGAACCTGGAGGCGCTGGTGCAGGCCGGCAAGTTCCGCGAAGACCTGTTCCATCGCCTGAACGTCATTCGCATTCATATCCCTCGGTTGGCAGATCGCCGTGAAGACATTCCCGCCCTTGCTCGCCATTTCCTGGCCAGGGCGGCCCAGGAGCTGTCGGTAGAACCCAAGGTACTCAAGCCCGAGACCGAGGAATTCATCCGCAACCTGCCATGGCCGGGCAACGTGCGACAGATGGAAAACACCTGCCGCTGGATCACGGTAATGGCTTCGAGCCGTGAGGTACTGATCGGCGATTTGCCACCTGAGTTATTGAACCTGCCGCAGGATGCCACGCCGGTTACCAACTGGGAGCAAGCGCTGCGCCAGTGGGCGGACCAGGCACTGGCGCGCGGGCAGACCAGCTTGCTCGACAGCGCCGTACCGAGTTTCGAACGCATCATGATCGAGACGGCCCTCAAGCACACCGCAGGGCGGCGCCGAGATGCGGCATTGTTGCTGGGATGGGGTCGCAACACCTTGACGCGCAAGATCAAGGAGCTGGGCATGAACGTCGCCGGTGGTGATGAGGAAGAGGGTGAAGACCACTAGGCGTCGACTGCTGCAGAACACCAGAGAAGGGCCGCTTAGCGGCCCTTTTCAGTTTGAGGGTTAGGTGCACCGTTGCTGTGCCACACGCACCGCCTGAAGGCACAAATGGCCGCGCATACTGGCCGTTTTCCCCCTTTTACCCCGCATTAACAGGGTTCAAAAGTTGGCACGGCACCTGCAATAAGACAAATAACTCCAGTTTCGGGGCCCTGGTACAGGCAGGCCAGGTGACCCCTCTTTTATTCGCTCACGCACACGTTTCGGGGACCTTGGTACAGGCAGGCCGGGAATCCCCTCTTTTATTCGTGCAGGTCCACCTGCACACGCCAGCGTCCAGATACTTCTTCACTGGACCAGTGACCCTGCAGCGTACGCGCAGCCACCACCGTCAACAGCAGGCCCTCCTGACTGTCCTGCACTCGCCAGCTGACCGGCTTGCCACGCACGGTCAGCTGCCCTCGCTGAGGGCGGCCCTTGGCCTGAAACAGCAACGCCACGGTGCCTTCCACAATCTCGCCATGCAGCTTGGGTTCTGCGTTGAACCACAACACCAACCCGTCTTGCGCCACGCTCACCTGCTGCAACTCACGCTCGACGGGCGCGGTCAGGCGGCCAATCATCAAGCCGATCATCACGCCCACAATCGCCAATGAAAGCATCACCCGAGGGAAGGCTTTCGATCGCACGTCCAGTTCAGGGGTAGAATGCTCGCCATCTTCATGCTTGGAGCCGTGCATGTTTCACGTCATCCTTTTTCAACCCGAAATTCCACCCAATACGGGCAACATCATTCGCCTGTGCGCCAACAGCGGGTGCGCGCTGCACCTGATCGAACCCATCAGCTTCGAACTGGACGACAAGCGCTTGCGCCGCGCAGGCCTCGATTACCACGAGTATGCCACGCTCAAGCGCCACCCGAGCCTGGCGCACTGCCTCGAAAGCCTGGGCCAGCCACGGCTCTTCGCCTTCACGACCAAAGGTTCGCACCCTTTCCATGAAGTGGCCTACCAGCCAGGCGATGCGTTTCTGTTCGGCCCCGAAAGCCGCGGCCTGCCGACCGAAGTGCTGGACAGCCTGCCTGCCGAACAACGGCTGCGACTGCCCATGCGCCCCGGCTGCCGGAGCCTGAACCTGTCCAACACAGTGGCGGTGACGGTCTATGAAGCCTGGCGCCAGAATGGGTTTGCCGGCAGCTGACAAAGCGCTACGCAGCAGCGCAATAGCCCACGGGGGCCTGCTAGAGGCTTTATACCAGGCAAACAAAAAGCGCCACTAAGGGCGCTTTTCGTGATGCGGGCGATCACTGCACGGTGGGTGCTTCGCCGGCTTCCTGCATGCGCTGCATTTCTTGCGCATACAGCGCATCGAAGTTGACCGGCGACAGCATCAGGGCCGGGAACGAGCCACGGGTCACCAGGCTGTCCAGGGTTTCGCGGGCATACGGGAACAGGATGTTCGGGCAGAACGCACCCAAGGTGTGGCTCATCGACTCGGCATCCAGGTTCTTGATCAGGAAGATACCCGCCTGCTGCACTTCGGCGATGAAGGCGACTTCGTCACCGTTCTTGACCGTCACCGACAGGGTCAGCACCACTTCGTGGAAGTCGCCTTCCAGGGCCTTTTGCTTGGTGTTCAGGTCAAGCCCAACGCTCGGCTCCCAGGTCTGACGGAAGATCTGCGGGCTTTTCGGGGCTTCGAACGACAAGTCACGCACGTAGATGCGCTGCATCGAGAACTGAGGGCTGTTGTCTTCTGCAGCAGCGCCGGTGGTCTGTTGGTCAGTCATGGCAGATCCTTATCCTAATGTTTGGGAATGCAGTGCAAAAATCAGTCGGCAAGCAGTGCGTCGAGCTTACCGGCGCGCTCCAGGGCATGCAGTTCATCGCAGCCACCGACGTGGGTGCTGCCGATCCAGATTTGCGGCACGGAGGTGCGACCGGCCTTCTGGGTCATTTCAGCGCGAACCTGCGGCTTGCCATCGACCTTGATTTCCTCGAATGCCACACCCTTGCTTTCGAGCAGGTACTTGGCACGCATGCAGTAGGGGCAGTAGTCGCTGGAATAGACGATGACAGGTTTCATATCACTTCACCAAAGGCAGGTTGTCGGCTTTCCAGCTGGAAACGCCACCGCTGAGCTTGGCAGCGTTGTAACCAGCCTTGAGCAGGTCGCGGCACACGGTGCCGGCATGCTGACCCATCGCGTCCACCACGATCAGGGTCTTGTCCTTGTGCTTTTCAAGCTCGGTCATGCGGGTGGCCAGCTTGTCCTGGGGGATGCTGAGCGCACCGACGATGTGACCGGCAGCATATTCCTTGGCCGGGCGAATATCGATTACCAGGCCTTTGTCGGCGTTGACCAGGGCGGTGAGTTGCCCATTGCTCAGGCTTTGCCCGCCACGGCGGATTTCGTTGACCAGCAATGCCGCCAGCAGAACGACGAAGATCGCCACCAGGAGGTAGTGGTTTGTCGCGAATTGAATCAGGTTAGCAACCATCTGGGGTGTTCCACGCGATTGAAAATGCCGGCCAGTATACACACCAGCCCGGTGCCACCAAAGCCTGACCGGGCCGTGAAGCAAGTGCCGTTACACAATGCCGTGAGGGTGCGCCGGTCGGGCTTGAGGACGATTATTCGCCCACACCGGCGCATTTGCCCTAAAATGCGTGTCTTTATCATCTTTGAACAACCGTGAGTTTGATTGATGACGAGCACGCCCAAACCCCTGGTCCTGATCATCCTGGACGGCTTCGGTTACAGCGAAAGCCCTGAGTACAACGCCATCCACGCCGCCAACACGCCGGTGTACGACCGCTTGCAGGCTACCCAGCCGCACGGCCTGATTTCCGGTTCGGGCATGGATGTCGGCCTGCCGGATGGCCAGATGGGCAACTCCGAGGTCGGCCACATGAACCTGGGCGCCGGGCGCGTCGTTTACCAGGACTTCACCCGCGTCACCAAGGCCATCCGTGACGGCGAGTTCTTCACCAACCCGGTGCTCACCGGTGCGGTCAATGCGGCGGCGGGCGCTGGCAAGGCCGTGCACATTCTCGGCCTGCTGTCCGACGGTGGCGTTCACAGCCACCAGGACCACCTCGTTGCCATGGCTGAGCTGGCTGCGCAGCGTGGGGCCGAAAAAATCTACCTGCACGCCTTCCTCGATGGCCGCGACACCCCGCCGCGCAGCGCCCAGTCCTCCATCGAACTGCTCGATGCCACGTTCGCCCGGTTGGGCAAAGGCCGCATCGCCAGTCTCATCGGCCGCTATTTTGCCATGGACCGCGACAACCGCTGGGACCGGGTGAGCGCCGCTTACAACCTGATCGTAGACAGTGACGCGCAATACACCGCCGACACTGCCCTGGCCGGTCTCGAAGCAGCCTACGCCCGCGATGAGAGTGATGAGTTCGTCAAGGCCACGCGCATCGGCGAGCCCGTCAAGGTCGAAGACGGCGATGCAGTGATTTTCATGAACTTCCGCGCCGACCGCGCCCGCGAGCTGTCGCGCGTGTTCGTCGAGCCGGACTTCAACGAATTCCCGCGCGCGCGTCTGCCGAAAGTGGCGGCGTTCATCGGCCTGACCCAGTATTCGGCCAAGATCCCGGCGCCGGCCGCCTTCGCGCCGGCCAGCCTGCACAACGTGCTGGGCGAATACCTGGCGAACAATGGCAAGACCCAGCTGCGCATCGCCGAGACCGAAAAGTACGCACATGTCACCTTCTTCTTCTCGGGCGGGCGCGAAGAACCATTCGAAGGCGAAGAGCGCATCCTCATTCCATCGCCCAAGGTCGCTACTTATGACCTGCAGCCGGAAATGAGCGCGCCCGAAGTCACCGACCGCATCGTCGAAGCCATCGAGCAGCAGCGTCATGACGTGATCGTGGTGAACTACGCGAACGGCGACATGGTTGGCCATACCGGTGTGTTCGATGCCGCAGTCAAGGCCGTCGAGGCCCTGGATGGCTGCATGGGCCGCATCGTCGCGGCGCTGGACAAGGTCGGTGGCGAAGCACTGATCACGGCTGACCATGGCAACGTCGAGCAAATGGAAGACGAATCCACCGGCCAGGCGCATACCGCACACACCACCGAGCCGGTGCCGTTCATCTATGTAGGCAAGCGCAACCTCAAGGTCCGCGAAGGCGGAGTGCTGGCAGACGTGGCACCGACCATGCTCAAGCTGCTGGGGCTGGAGAAGCCTGCCGAGATGACAGGCACGTCCATCCTGATCGACGCCTGACAGTCATGCCACACGCCACAAGAAGCACGGGCCAGTTCGCGGCCCTTTCCTGTGGCGTGTAGCGTGCAGCCTGCCGCTCATTCATACTAGGCCAGTCTCCATCCCCGGTATGCCAAACCCATGCTTCGCGCCCTGATCCTTCTCGCCTTGTCTTGCCTGCTCACCCCGGCGTTCGCCGACGAGCGCGCACAGACCCAGCAGCAACTGGACGCCACCCGCCAGGACATCGCCGAGCTCAAGAAAACCTTGGGCAAGCTCCAGGAAGAAAAGGCCGGCGTGCAGAAAGACCTGAAGGCCACCGAAACCGACATCGGCAACCTGGAGAAGCAGGTGGAGGCCCTGCAGCAGCAACTAAAAAAGACCGAGGGCGAGCTGGAGCGCCTTGATACCGAGAAAAAAAAACTCCAGAGCGCCCGCGTTGAACAACAGCGGCTGATTGCCATCCAGGCCCGTTCGGCCTATCAGAACGGCCGTGAGGAATACCTCAAGCTGCTGCTCAACCAGCAGAACCCCGAAAAATTCGCGCGAACACTCACCTATTACGACTACCTGAGCAAGGCGCGCCTGGAGCAACTGCGCGCCTTCAATGACACCCTGCGCCAACTGGCCGGTGTCGAACGTGACATCGGCAACCAGCAAGCGCAATTGCTGGCCCAGCGCGCCGACCTCGATACCCGCCGCCAGGCGCTAGAAGTCGAACGAGGCAAGCGCCGCGAGGTGCTGGCCAAGCTCAACGGCGATGTGAAGGACCGCGACCAGAAGCTGCGCGCCCGCGAGCAGGACCAGGCCGACCTTTCCAAGGTACTCAAGACCATCGAGGAAACCCTGGCCCGCCAGGCGCGTGAAGCCGAGCAGGCACGCCAACGCGCACTGCTGGCTCAGCAGGAGGCGGAAAAACGCCGCCAGCAAGAGGCACTCGCCGCCGCAGCCCGTGACAAGGCGCCCGAGCCAGTCGAGCCACCTCGCAAGGCCCGCGCGACCCTCGGCCCCATGGTTTCGAGCGACGGTGCCAGTTATGGCGGCGCATTTTCTGCGTCCCGCGGAAAACTTCCATGGCCCGTCAATGGTCGATTGCTGGCACGCTTCGGGGATGCCCGTGGCGGTGATTCACGCGCCAAGTGGGACGGGGTGATGATCAGTGCCAACCCCGGTACTCAGGTGCGGGCTGTCCATGGAGGCCGTGTGGTGTTCGCCGACTGGTTGCGTGGCGCCGGTCTTCTGGTCATTCTCGACCACGGCAATGGTTACCTGAGCCTGTATGGCCACAACCAGAGCCTGCTCAAGAGCGCCGGTGACGTCGTCAAGGCGGGCGAAGCCATTTCGACAGTCGGCGATAGCGGTGGCCAGGAGGCTGCCGGTCTGTATTTCGCCATCCGCCAGCAGGGCCGGCCTTCCGACCCCTCCCAGTGGTGCCGCGGCTAGTCAAACTTATGTGGCGCAGCGTGTGCTGTGCCCATGCTCCGAAGGGAGCGTCTACAGGATCAGGAGTTCGTTCGACATGCTGCACTCGCCCCGTCTTACCCAGCTGGCCCTGTCCATCGCCCTGGCGGTCGGCGCACCCCTGGCCATTGCTGCAGAGCCTGCCAAGGCGGCTGCCGTGCCCGTCACCGAGGTCACTGCCAAAGAGCCGCTGCCGCTTGAAGAGCTGCGCACCTTCGCCGAGGTCATGGACCGTATCAAGGCAGCTTACGTCGAGCCTGTCGATGACAAGACCCTGCTGGAAAACGCCATCAAAGGCATGCTCAGCAACCTCGATCCTCACTCGGCCTACCTGGGCCCTGAAGACTTTCAAGAGCTTCAGGAAAGTACCAGCGGTGAGTTTGGCGGCCTGGGCATCGAAGTCGGCCAGGAAGACGGTTTCATCAAGGTGGTCTCGCCCATTGATGACACCCCAGCGTCCAAGGCCGGCGTGCAGGCGGGCGACTTGATCGTGAATATCAACGGCGCACCGACCCGCGGCCAGACCATGACCGAGGCCGTGGACAAGATGCGCGGCAAAGTGGGCGACAAGATCACCCTGACGTTGGTGCGCGATGGGGGTACGCCGTTCGATGTGACCCTTGCTCGTGCAGTCATTCAGGTTAAAAGCGTCAAGAGCCAACTGCTCGAGAACGATTACGGCTATATCCGCATCACCCAATTCCAGGTCAAGACCGGCGACGAAGTGGGCAAGGCCTTGGCCAAGCTGCGCAAGGACAACGGCAAGAAGCTGCGTGGCGTTATCCTGGACCTGCGCAACAACCCGGGGGGCGTGTTGCAGTCGGCGGTGGAAGTGGCTGACCACTTCTTGACCAAGGGCCTGATCGTGTACACCAAAGGGCGGATCGCCAATTCCGAGCTGCGCTTCTCGGCTGACCCTGCCGATGCCAGCGAAGGTGTGCCACTGGTGGTGCTGATCAACGGCGGCAGCGCCTCGGCCTCGGAAATCGTCGCGGGCGCCTTGCAAGACCAGAAGCGCGGCGTGCTGATGGGCACCGACAGTTTTGGCAAGGGCTCGGTCCAGACCGTGCTGCCCCTGGCCAACGACCGTGCCCTGAAGCTGACCACTGCCCTGTACTTCACCCCCAACGGTCGCTCCATCCAGGCCCAGGGTATCGTGCCGGACATCGAGGTCCGCCAGGCCAAGCTTACGGCCGAAGCGGACAACGACAACTTCAAGGAAGCCGACCTGCAGGGGCACCTGGGCAACGGCAATGGGGGCGCCGACCGTCCCACCGGCAGCAGCAAGCGCAAGGAGCGGCCGCAGGACAACGACTTCCAGCTGAGCCAGGCCCTGAGCCTGCTCAAGGGCCTGAACATCACCAAAGGCAGCTGAGCCACCCATGCGTTATTTGCTGTATCTGCTGATCGGGCTGATGGCGGGCGTGGCGCACGCGGCGCCCACCAGCCAGGCCTACATGAGCATCATCATCGATGACCTCGGCCAAAGCCCCGAACGCGACAGTCGAACCCTGGCGCTGCCGGGGCCGGTGACCATGGCCATCATGCCCGACACCCCGCATGCCACCGATTTCGCCCGCCAGGCGCATAAGGCGGGTAAAACCGTCATCCTGCACATGCCCATGGACCCGGCCACCGGGCCCTATGCCTGGCACCCCGGCGTGCCGCAAGACGAGCTTGCCAGGCGTCTTGATGCGGCCCTTGCCAAGGTGCCTTATGCCGCTGGCGTGAACAACCACATGGGCAGCCGCATGACGGCACAACGCGACGCCATGACCTGGTTGATGGGTGAGCTACAGCGCCGCGACCTGTTCTTCGTCGACAGCCGCACCAGCGCTGCGACCGTGGCCGCGGCACAAGCCCAGGCACAGGGCACGGCGAATGTCTCCAGGGATGTATTTCTGGATGATGACCGCACGCCGGAGGCAATTACGCACCAACTGCACCAAGGCATCGCCCTGGCACGCAAGCAGGGCTCGGCAGTGCTGATTGGCCACCCGTATCCACAGACCCTCGAAGTGCTGGAGCGCGAACTGCCAAACCTCACGCGACAGGGTGTGAAGCTGATCAACCTACAGCAGATGATTGCCGAACGAAGCAACCTGGCCATGCCCGCCCATGGCAAGCAAGGCCGCTACAGCAACCGTTGAGCGGGCATCGCGAACGATGCCCGTCAAGCAGGTCATGTGAACGGAATGATGCCCCGTGCCTGTTCCAGCGTCAGCCTTCCTCGGTGCAGACGAAGGCCTGACTGAGCAGCCAACTGGCTGCTCATGCGTCGTTGCTTCCAGGTTTTCAAATGCCCGACGGTGAAGTCTTCGGCGTATGCGTCGGGCGAGTCGAAATGAAAATGGGCGGCCCAGAGATTGCGCTTGCTCGGCAGGCGCAAGATTTTGTATTCATCGAAGGCAGTGCCATTTTGCATGGTTCGCCGTTCCACATACTCCACCTTGAGCAAGCCTTCGTTGTGCAGGAATTTCAAAGCCTCGGCAGAGGGATAGCTGGTGTCCGTATAGAGTGTTGTGAGCTGCAGTTTCTTGTCCGCCCGCAGTGCATCGGCGTGCCGCTCCAGAGCCCTGAGTAGCATGTCGTTGCCGCCTCCATCCCGGACAACGGCTGCCGCTTGATCCATCTTTTCGAGCTGGGTGTCGTAAAGCTGGACCAGGGCGCCACTTTTGATATCGTTCTTGACATAGGCCTCAGCCTTTTCCCTGATCGCATCGCTTTCTTCGATCAGCGATTGCACCCACAGGCTCAAATCCGCAGGTGGTGGTTCATCAGACAATGAAGGCCGTTTGGCAGGCTCGCGCTGCTGCCATTGCCCGTCCACTTTCTCGAAGATCGCCAATAGCTCATTGCTGAACGATTCACGAACTTCCAGTAGTGGTTTTCCGTCCACGATCACTTGCGTGCCAAACAGCAATTGCCCGTGTGCATTGCGGACCAGATGCTGCGGTGTGTCGGAAGCCTTGTAAGGTGAACGTGCGTTGGACGTGCTGTTGCCCTGCCCCCCATCTTGTTCGCGCGCCGCTTCAAGCAGGCGCCGACCGGCATCGAGCTTGAGCTTTTCCACATGTGCGCGATAACGGTCGAGCATGGCTGGCTCAATCAGATTGCCGCCGTCTCTGCGGATACGATCACTGTTGAGCAGGGCGGCAGAGTACTCGTCCCAGGCTTCCTGCAGAATCGAGATCCGATCCTGGGCCTCTAGATTGGCAAAATCCAGTTCGCCGTGGGCTTCAGCCGCATTGCGCAACCCTATGCTCGCCAGATCTTCACGGTAGCCAAAGAGTTTTTTCTGGCCTGCTGCATCGTCAAGGTGCAGTGCCAGATCCGCCAAGTTGAGTACCTGATGGAAACGCATCTGTACGGTGGTGAATTTGCGCAACGCAATCAACCCGCCTGTCGTCCGAGGTGCGTCGCCGTCCGCGCCTATGATTTCAAAGTCATCGGGTGTATCGGCGAGCTGTTGATCGAGGTGTTCAAAGGCGGTCAGCACGTGGTCTTGCATATCGACAACAAGCGTCAATCGTTGTCGGAAGCGCTGATACTCAGCCTTCACCTGCGTCAGGTCTTGCCCCTCGATACGCTTTTGCAGCTGGTCAAGGTCAGCATAATCGCTGAGGCTCCACAGCTCGGTCACGATGAAATCACTGTTCCGGATGATATTTGCGCGAGTCGTGACCTCGTAGCCTGGCAAAATTTCATTCCACCCGCCTTTTTCCAACTCGGTGCGATACTTCGGCTCTTTCATGGCTGAGAGCAGCGGCAGGATCGCTGTATCTGCAACAACGGCAGTTTCCAATTGCTGAACGGCAGCCTTTCGCATGCTGACGGCCTCAGCCTCCCATTGAGCAATACGCGCATCGAACTGGTCGATCAGAAGCTGGAGTTTCTGTGATTCCTCACCTGGCGGAAGCGCAGCTTGGGCTTGATGTGTACTCTCTCTGCGGGTTCTAAGCGCAGTCAGCTTCGATTGCAAGCTCACCACTTCAGCGCCTAGCCGGTGGAACTCATTGGAAGCCGCCACCCTGCGTTCATCATGGGCATTGATCGCTTTGTGCAGCTCACGGAATTGGTTGGCAAGGCGAGCGCGAGTCCCGCTGCGATTCATACCTCCCGAAAGGCGCAGCGACGAGTCTATGCGCCATACGCCGTCAACGCGGGTCAACCATGGCCCTGGATTAGCTTGGCTATCGACCACTCGAACACCGGCAGGTAGAAGCTCCACGCGGTAGACCTCACTCGCGAGCATGACGTAATGATTGCCACCTATCAGGTAGAGCCCGGCAGCTTCCCCGGCAGTCAGTGGCATGAGCCCTGCGAGTGAAACGCTCGAACGCATGGCCAACAATGCAGCTTTCTGGGTTGCAGGCAACCAGTTGAACCCCTGCTGACCACGCCATGAGAAGTCAAGCCATCGGCTGGACAGCACGCGTGGTGTCTGACCATCGACCAAATCAACGTATGTCGGGTCTACTGCTAGCTCGGCAAAGGCGCCACGCTGGGGTGCAGGGCCCATAAAGGCCCCGGCATCTAGAGGTGTTTCAACGACCAGCGGCAGTGTTGGAGGCCGCCGTGCATGCAACAGCGTCATCCCCATGTTGAGCAACAGATCGACAATGGCGGCGCAGCGACTGAACGCATTGCCTTGCTCAAGCGCCAGCAAGTCGTTTTCCAGCGCGGCCATCAACTGCACTAGCCAGGCAACAGAAGCAATCGGGCCCGAGACCGCCAGGGTCGCTACATCAAAAAGAAGCCAGGCACCTTCGGTGAGGGTCTGCCAGCGGTTTTCGGCATTTGACACAGTATGAGCTTCGGCAAGCTGCACGAGCAGCTCACAATTAGCGGTATACAGTTTCTCATCGATATCCGAGCGCCAGAATTCAACGGACAATGTTGCTGGAGCCGGCGTTTCAGGCGGTGTGAAAAAGTCCTGGTTCAGCACGGCAATATGTGGCTCGAGAAAGCCACCGTTCTGGTAGATCGCCTGTGCCGCGGGCTCCATCCACGGCAGGATGCTGTCTTGCAGCCGCTGCGATTCCCGGACGTGTTCCAACAATGCGTCGAGGCTTGCGTACTGGCGAAGCGTATCTTGCTTGAAGAGCGGCCGATACAGCAGTACCAAAGCTGGCTCGGTGCAGTAAAGCACATACATGCCGCTAACCTTGTCGACGTGCCGGGAGGAGGCGCTGCGTCGAAACACCAGCGGCAGGAGCAACACCCGCGGGTCGGCTATGTCCACATGCCCCGCGCAGAAATCAACCACGCACTGCAAGCCGTTTTCCTTGACCTTGCCGTCAGTCATACCCGTGACGGCACTGGCGAGCAAAGCGCTTCGCCATTCTTTACCCATCTTTCGAACTCGCTCGGTACGCCTGTCCGGGGCTTTCAATGCGTCGGCCACATAACGGGGATAGTGCGCACCGATATCAACTTGGGATACAAGCTGCCTGGCGGCTTTGGCATCGAGCCAGTCAGGGCGTTCGCCACCGCTGCGGTGGCGGACTTGGGTGATGATCGCTCCCTTGAGCGAGGCCAGGTTACCGATGGCGAAGTCTGTCAGACTCTTGCTTCCCGCATATTCAAGAGGCTCCCCGCCGCCTGCACCGGTAGCAGCACCACCCGGGATCCCTTGTGCCATGGCCAGGTCCAGCACAATATCGTCGGGTGAGCAGCTCTCTTCATGGTCCTGGATCATCTGCTGGGTCAGGCGTTGACGGGCGTATGCCTCAAGCGACTCGACACCATCGAGCGCTGCAATACCGTCCGACTCAAGTTGATAGGTCGCAATTTGCACCAGTGCAGCGCCCCATGCGAACGTGTCCCTGCCGGCAGCGCTCCACAGCCCAGGCGGCGTGTTTACTGCGGGGGTATCGTTTTCATAACTTATGAACCAGTCAGTGAGATCGCTCAGCCTTGCAAAACGGGCTTCAAGTGCTGTGACATCGCTCAAACCACGCAAACACGCAGCGTCGACCCGGTCGAATAGCGTCTGTAACAACAAAGCGGTTTGTGCTGCAAAGACATTCCCTTCGATTGGATAACGGGTCCAGGTCATACGATCGAACGCGTAGCGTTGTGCCAACTCATCACGCAACGCAACACTGAAATCGCTTAACGAGCCAAAGCTGCGCACGATACCCGAAGGTGCGCACCACAGAACGGCTTCTCGCTCGTCCCACTCCCCGCAAACCAGCAAGTTACACAGCTTTTGTTCATGCTCCAGCGGTCTATCACCCAGCGTAACCCGCACGGCGTAAACGGCTGCATGGTTTGGCTCTGCGCTGATGAGGCCTCTGAGGCAGGCCTGCTCTTGCGTGTCCAGGTCCTGAAGGGGCAAACCACGCAGGAGTGCAATTTTGAGCAACAGCTGCATCCAGTGATCACGGGTGATACCGGCATCGCTCTGACTGTTCCAGTACTGCAACTGAGCCTCACAGAAATGTTGAGGTAGTTGCTCGACCAACTCGTTGAGCGCTGTAGAGACCCCACTAAGTTGCCGAGTGTCCAATGGCGCCTCGGACCCTGCAAAGCGGAAACCTGCAGTCAACCCCACATTGTGGTGACGCCCGTCGGGCAAAGGCTCCAGATCGAGTGGCTCAGACTCGAGCATGGCTTTAAGTATTCGATCTACGAAAGGTTCAGTCGCCCAGTAAGGTGTAGCGGGGTCTGGGCTGTCCAAGGTCAGGGGGTCTGCGGACGTCAGTGCAGGTGTGGTGAAGGCCAGCCATGGCAGCTTGTCGTTCAATAGCTGCAACAACTGCTTGCTGGCCACCTGTCGCAGCGTTGGCCTGCCTGAAAAAAACCTGGCTACTGCCTGCTTGAAATCGAATATGGGCGTTGCAGGATTGTTCATGTTTACACACCTCTTGAAAAACCAAGAGGCTGCTACAAGTCGCAAGGTCCGCGTCGCTACATATTGCTTGGCCTGGATTGAGCATTCTGTTTAACGGTGAGTTAGTTGAGGCGTACGCTCATCAGCCACAGACCGCAATGTGCTCTGCCACCTGGCCGCGAGCAGAGCACAGGCCATCACAGTCAACATCGTTACCCGAATGGAATGATGCCCTCCACATCGCCTTTACGTAGCTGGCCACGGTAGATGGAGAGCACTTGCTGTTTCTTTGCGGCCCGCAACATAGCTTGATGCCCAAGCCTGCGCTGCTCCCACAATTTCAGATGCCCACGAGAAAAGTCCTGATCTGCCGTGTCCACGGCAGGATAATGAAAGTGAGCCTCCCAGATAGGCTTGCCTAGTACCCGTTTGATCTCGTAGGTATCCAAATAGTCATTTGTTCCCAACGGCACTCTGCGATCTGCTCGGCTAACGGTAATCTCACCCAGTTCGTAAAGGAATTTGAGCGCGTTCATGGCAGGGGTTTTACAGGTCAAATAATAGGTCTTGAGCAGCTTCTGACGATGGTCGTCAAGCTCAGTGATTGCATGCTCGATTCGCCCTCTCAACGCACTTACAGCATCAGTTCGAGGCAACAACGCCAGGTTGGCTTTGAAGCTACGTCGAACAGCAACCAGGCACCTTGAGTGAGAACCGCCCACTGGCTTTCTGCGTTGGCGACCGAGCTGCGTTCGGCCAGATCGACCAGCAAATCGCGGTTGGCTTTGTACAACTGAAGGTCGACATCATTTAGCCAGGGTTTGGCCCAGAACTGAGCAGGCGCAACACGCCCGGGCAAGATCGAGGTATCGATAATCGAGTGCCCCAGATGGGGCTCGCTGAACCCGCCGTGGTCGTAAACCGGGCGAGCTTCAGGCGTTAGCCAGTCAAGAATGCTGGCCTGCAGCTCAACGTTGTTGCGCACCTCATCCATCAAGGCGTCTGTGCTTGTGAACTCCAGCACGGCCCTACTACCGTAAAGGGGCCTGTACAGCACAACTGTTCCAGGCGTCTGATTGACCAGAACATACATGCCATGTACCTGATCGTATTGCTCACTGTCCGGTGCACGTCGCAATGCGAACGGCATCAGTGTGCTGGCCGGTTGCATTGCGTCCACCCTGCCGCCGCAATAATCGGAAATAGCCTGAAGACCGATTTCGCTTAACTGTCCCCTCAATTTTGCCTGCAAGGCGCTGTGCAGTAATGCGCTCCGCCATTCTCCTGCGAAGCGTTTGACCCGCTCAGACTGACGCTGCGCGTCGTCGAGATGGGTGACCACATATGCCGGGTAAGTGGCGCCGATATCCAATCGCCAGACAAGCTGCTTGGGGTAGTCGACCGTCAACCAATCCATGATCAGCTGATCTTCACGGTGGCTGATGGCGGTGCGCAAAAGGGTCTCCTCCAAGCTCATGCCGATGCCATACCATCCCTTGCTCGTCCACAAGGGCGGGATACTCCTGCTGTAGGGCCTGCGCAGATTCATCCAGCGTGTCGAACGTCCAGACCACGCCGGACGGCTTGCACCACAGCACTGCCTCACCCTCGTCCCACTGTCCCTGTACGATGAGATCTGGCAGGAAACGGCTAACGCTGCTGTTCTGATAGGGACGTACCATCTCCACCATGAACACAGTCGGCCGCTCACTGGGGCTGCCCAAGAGTCCACGCAGACAAGCCTGCTACCGAGCGCTCAAGCCGTGAAGCGACAGGTTGTGCAGCAGCGCCGTTTTCATGACCAGCTGCAGCCAGCGATCGCGGCTGACGCCCATACTGCCGACAGCACGCCAGTACTTGACCTGTGCCGCGTTGAAATAGTCGTCCAGTAAAAGCAGCAGGTCTTCGAAGGCAGGTTGCAGAGCCACGAGATCGATTTGATCGCCCTCGGCAGTCTCGAACGGGTCGGGGATGGCAAAGAAGTGTCTGCCGCTGAGCAGCAGATACTGATTGATGTTGGCCACTGGCGTGAAGTCCAGCACCCGGTTGTGCAGCTTGGCCTTGAGTATCTCGTCTACGAGTGGAAGGGTCGTTGAGCTTTGCCCATCGGGGTTCACCCTGACCAGGCTCAGCTGGTTGGTATCCTTGAGCGTGGGCGATGAACGGCAATCAGGGGGTAGTGCTCGATCAGCAAGCCCATGATTTGCAGGCTGGCTACCTGCCGTAAGGTAGGCCGACCAGAAAACTGCGCGTTGACCTGGGCTTTGAAGTCGTATGAAGCGGCTCGAGCGGTGGGCATGGTGGGCCTCCTTGAATCGGGAGACCCACCGTAGCCACGCACGTGTGGTCATTGGCCGTACATATTGCTAGGCCAGGTCGTGCGTCAGCTGTAGACCCGCCCCAACACCTGGCGGTGGCTCTCGAACTGATCCAGCACATCGCGCACGATTTGTTCAGGCGCAAAGCCCATCAGGTCATACTCCTGGCTACCGTCGTGCAAATACACTTCGGCGCGGTAGAAGCGTTGCCGTACCTCGGGCTCACCCTCGGCCGGGGCTTCTGTTGGTGCAGCCATGTAACCATCGAGGCTGACCTCGTAGACGAAGGGGTTGCCTTCTTCCATCATCACCCGCAGGCCCATCATGTTGCGCGACTGGCCGACCCGGGTCTCGACGTCGAAGCCCTGGGTTTGCAACTGGGCCGCTGCATCCTTCAGCGCAGGGCTTACCTGCTTGTCCATGAAGCGCTGTACCACTGCCTGGGTCGGTTGCAGTTCGAGCTGAGTCAGGCGCTCACTGAAGCCTCGACGGCCACGTGCGGCCAGTTCGGCCCGCTCCTGCTCCATGGCCACGTCCTGCCGCATGGCCTTGTACAAGCCGAACATGAACAGCACCAGCACCACCGAGAACGGCAGGCCTGCCAGCACCACCATGGTCTGCATGGCTTCGAAGTTGCCGGCGAACAACAAGCCGATGGTGACCAGCGTGATGATCACCGACCAGAACACCACCATCCAGTGCGGGGCGTCCTCGTCGACCTTGCCACCTTTGCACGACAGGTTGGCCATCATGACTGCGCCGGAGTCCGCTGGGGTCAGGAACAACACGAAGCCAACAAACACGGCCACACCGATCACGATCTTAGCTGCCGGGAAGTATTCCAGCA
The DNA here is from genome assembly GCF_002021815.1 of Pseudomonas parafulva. NCBI lineage: Bacteria > Pseudomonadati > Pseudomonadota > Gammaproteobacteria > Pseudomonadales > Pseudomonadaceae > Pseudomonas > Pseudomonas parafulva. The sequence goes on along the minus strand of NZ_CP019952.1, from coordinate 336,191 downwards.
GTTGGTAGATTGACATGGACGGCTGCTCGAGGGCGGTCTTGCCCAGTTCCACGGCGCCATGGTTGATCACCAAGTCCAGGGCGGTATTGCCGAAGATCGACAGCCACGCCAGGGTGAAGCCCAGCGGGATCAACAGCACACCGCTGACCAACTGGCGCACGGTACGGCCCTTGGAGATCCGGGCAATGAACATGCCTACGAACGGGCCCCAGGAAATCCACCAGGCCCAATAGAACACCGTCCACAAGCCCAACCAGCGTTCGGACTTGCCCGCCTCACCCTCATACACATACAGGTCAAAGGTTTTCAGCACGATGCCGTTGAGGTAGTCGCCCACGTTCTGCACGAAGCCGTTGAGCAGGTGCAGGGTTTCGCCGCCCAGCAGGACGAAGATCAGCAGGCCACTGAACAGCGCGATGTTCAGGTTGGACAGGCGGCGGATGCCGTTCTCCACACCCGAGACCGCTGCTACCGTTGCAACGCCAGCCATTACCAGGATCACCACCAGCAGGTTGGTCTTGCTGTGGTCCATGCCGAACAGGTATTCGAGCCCCGACGCAACCTGCATCGAGCCGATCCCAAGGTTGGTGACCAGGCCCAGCAGGGTCACGAACATGCCGAAGATATCCACAGCGTTGCCGGCAGCGCCCTTGACCCAGCGCTCGCCCACCAGTGGATAAAGTGCCGAGCGCAGGGCCAGCGGCTGGTTGTGACGGTAGGCGAAGTACCCCACGGCCAGGCCCACCAGAGCGTAGATCGCCCAGCCGTGCAGGCCCCAGTGCAGGAACGTAAGCTGCAGGCCCTGACGCGCCGCTTCCAGGCTGGCCGGCGTGCCTTCGGGCGGATTGAAGTAGTGATCCAGCGGCTCGGATGCGCCGAAGTACAACAGCGAGATACCGATGCCCGACGAGAACAGCATGCCGGCCCAGGCGCCATAGCTGAAGTCAGGCTGGTCTTCCTTGCCGCCCAGCTTGAGCTTGCCGTAGTCGGAAAACGCCAGGTAGATGACGAACAGCAAGTAGCCGCAGATCACCAGCATGTAGTACCAGCCGAAACTGCGCGTCAGCCACTGCTGGGCGACGCCCAGTACGCGGCCGGCAGTTTCAGGAACAGCGATAAGCAAGGCAGTCAGAACGAGGATCATCAGCGCCGAGGTGTAGAACACCACGCGGTTGACCCGTACCCTCTCGGCGGGGGGTTTGGTTAGTGAGGCAGAACTCATTGCAAGAAGGCTCCGGGCAGAACGGCAGTGGAGGCTAATCGGTCTTCCTGAGCATTTGGTGGAATACCCCCACTGCATCAGGTGTTATAAAAGCACCCTGGAAATCGCGGTTTCGAACCGATCCGCTGCAACACATACGCCGTTACCACCGCTTCAAAACGCTGCGCACGGTTGAAAGTGCGCGCATTGGTCACAGGGATATCGCCCGATCCTGAGGCATGTCGCAGGTCTTCCACGCTGCGACGGCGTCTGCGTCCTTTATCGATCGCCCCCGTTACAAGCCTTGCCGGCCCTGGGTTTGCGCGATTTCCTAAGGTTTCAATCGATGCCGCTGGAGCCGTCACATGGGCTGTCAATGGCACAAATTGTCGCAGAGCTTATTCTTTATTGATTGAACGTTCAATCAAAACAAAATAGACTGGTCTTCGCTGAGTCAGACGCTGGTCGTCTGCTCGCAGACCTGAGGAGAAAGCAAGATGCCCAAGGTCGGTATGCAACCCATCCGCCGTCAGCAGTTGATCGAAGCCACGTTACAAGCGGTCGATCAGGTCGGTCTGGGGGACGCCAGCATTGCGCTCATTGCCCGTTTGGCCGGCGTGTCGAACGGCATCATCAGTCACTACTTTCGGGACAAGAACGGCCTGATCGCAGCGACGATGGGCTACATCATGAGCATGCTCAACGAAGGCGTGCGAGCACGCCGCCAGGCGTTGACGGACGATGCGCCGCGCGCCCACCTGAAAGTGATAATCGAGGGCAACTTCGATGCCAGCCAGGTGAATGGCCCGGCGATGAAAACCTGGTTGGCTTTTTGGGCTTCCAGCATGCACCAGCCCGATCTGCACAGGTTGCAACGGATCAATGACCACCGTTTGTACTCTAACCTGTGTTGCCAGTTTCGCCGCGTGCTGCCGCTTTACCATGCACGCAAGGCAGCCCGCGGGCTGGCGGCTCTGATCGACGGTCTGTGGCTGCGTGGAGCCTTGTCGGGGGATGCCTTCGACACCGACCAGGCGATACGGATCGCTTACGAATACATGGATCTACAACTGGCCAAGCAGCGCACACTGGGCACCGACCCTGCTGCTGAAAAACGGCGCACGGCCTCTGCCAGCACGGCAGGAGCGTGACGCCTGGCCTACACACACATTGCACTTGCGAGGACACTATGGCCCGTTTCGGAACGCAAAAACTCTACATCGATGGCGGTTACGTCGACGCTGGCACCGATGCCACCTTCGAAGCCATCAACCCGGCTACCGGCGAAGTGCTTGCCCACGTGCAACGCGCCACCGAGGCTGACGTCGAGAAGGCTGTCGAAAGCGCCGAGCGCGGCCAGAAAGTGTGGGCGGCCATGACTGCCATGCAGCGCTCGCGCATCCTGCGCCGCGCCGTGGACATCCTGCGCGAACGCAACGACGAGCTGGCTATGCTGGAAACCCTGGACACCGGCAAGTCCTACTCCGAAACCCGCTACGTCGACATCGTCACCGGCGCTGACGTACTGGAATATTACGCAGGCCTGGTCCCTGCCATCGAAGGCGAGCAGATTCCGCTGCGCGAATCGTCCTTCGTCTACACCCGTCGCGAACCGCTGGGCGTGACTGCCGGTATCGGCGCCTGGAACTACCCGATCCAGATCGCCCTGTGGAAATCCGCACCGGCCCTGGCTGCCGGCAACGCGATGATCTTCAAGCCGTCGGAAGTCACCTCGCTGACCACCCTCAAGCTGGCCGAGATCTACACCGAAGCCGGCCTGCCGGACGGCGTGTTCAACGTACTGACCGGCAGCGGCCGCGAAGTCGGCAGCTGGCTGACCGAGCACCCGCGCATCGAGAAGATCTCCTTCACCGGCGGCACCACCACCGGCAAGAAGGTCATGGCCAGCGCCTCGAGTTCCTCGCTCAAGGAAGTGACCATGGAGCTGGGTGGCAAGTCGCCGCTGATCATCTGCGCCGACGCCGACCTGGACAAGGCCGCCGACATCGCCATGATGGCCAACTTCTACAGCTCGGGCCAGGTGTGCACCAACGGTACCCGCGTGTTCATCCCAGCCGAGCACAAGGCCGCCTTCGAAGCCAAGATTCTCGAGCGCGTGGCGCGTATCCGTGCCGGCAACCCGGAAGATGAAAACACCAACTTCGGCCCGCTGGTCAGCTTCCAGCACATGGAAAGCGTGCTGGGCTACATCGCCAAGGGCAAGGAAGAAGGTGCCCGCGTACTGTGTGGCGGCGAGCGCCTGACCGAAGGCGACTTCGGCAAGGGTGCCTTCGTGGCCCCGACCGTGTTCACCGACTGCCGCGACGACATGACCATCGTCAAGGAAGAGATCTTCGGCCCGGTCATGAGCATCCTCAGCTACGAGACCGAGGAAGAAGTGATCCGCCGCGCCAACGACACCGAATACGGCCTGGCTGCCGGTGTGTGCACCAACGACCTGAACCGTGCCCACCGCATCATCCACCAGCTCGAAGCGGGCATTTGCTGGATCAACGCCTGGGGCGAGTCGGCAGCCGAAATGCCGGTGGGCGGCTACAAGCAATCGGGCGTTGGCCGCGAGAACGGCATCAGCTCGCTGGCCCAATACACCCGCATCAAGTCGGTACAGGTCGAGCTGGGCGACTACGCCTCGGTCTTCTGACCGGCCGTAGCACGCCAGCCCATGCTGCAGGACAGCGCCGGTCGTTGACCGACCGGCCCTTGCAGCACTCATCCATTTGCGCGTGAGGCCAGGCTGCACCAGGTGCAGCGCCAGACGCGCAACTGCTTCCGGAGGAAGCTTCCCCATGGAATACGATTACATCATCGTTGGTGCCGGCTCTGCCGGTAACACCCTGGCTACTCGCCTTACCGAAGACGCAGGCACCACCGTGCTGCTGCTAGAAGCCGGCGGCCCTGACTATCGCTTCGACTTCCGTACTCAGATGCCAGCTGCCCTGGCCTTCCCGCTGCAAGGCCGCCGCTACAACTGGGCCTACGAGACCGACCCGGAGCCGCACATGGACGGCCGCCGCATGGAATGTGGCCGCGGCAAGGGCCTGGGTGGCTCCTCGCTGATCAACGGCATGTGCTACATCCGCGGCAACGCCCTGGACTTCGATGGCTGGGCTGAGCTGCCAGGCCTGGAAGACTGGACCTACCTGGACTGCCTGCCGTACTTCCGCAAGGCCGAAACCCGCGACATCGGCCCCAACGACTACCACGGTGGTGACGGGCCGTTGAGCGTGGCCACGCCCAAGGCTGGCAACAACCCGCTGTTCAACGCAATGGTCGAGGCTGGCGTACAGGCCGGCTACCCGCGCACCGAAGACCTCAACGGCTACCAGCAGGAAGGCTTCGGCCCGATGGATCGTTCGGTGACCAAGAATGGCCGCCGCTCCAGCACTGCCCGCGGTTACCTGGACCAGGCCAAGAAACGCCCCAACCTGACCATCGTGACCCACGCCCTGAGCGACCGCGTACTGTTCGACGGTAAGCGCGCCATTGGTGTGAGCTACTTGGTGGGCGACAGCGAAGAGCGCGTCGAAGCACGTGCCCGCAAGGAAGTGATCGTCAGCTCCGGCGCCATCGCCACGCCGCAACTGCTGCAGCGCTCCGGCGTGGGCCCGCGCGCCCTGCTCGAAAGCCTGGACATCCCGGTCGTTCACGACCTGCCAGGCGTTGGCGAAAACCTGCAGGATCACCTGGAACTGTACCTTCAGTACGCGTGCACCCAGCCCGTCTCGCTGTACCCGTCGCTGCTGTGGTGGAACCAGCCGGCCATCGGCGCCGAGTGGCTGTTCAACGGTACCGGCATCGGGGCCAGCAACCAGTTCGAGGCCGGCGGTTTCATTCGCTCGCGCCCTGAATTCAAATGGCCGAACATCCAGTACCACTTCCTGCCGGTAGCCATCAACTACAACGGCTCCAAGGGCGTCAAGGAACATGGCTTCCAGGCGCACATGGGCTCGATGCGCTCGCCTAGCCGCGGCCGCGTGCAGGTCAAGTCCAAGGACCCACGCCAGCACCCAAGCATCCTGTTCAACTACATGGCCACCGAGCAGGACTGGGAAGAATTCCGTGACGGTATTCGCCTGACCCGCGAAATCATGGCCCAGCCAGCGCTGGACCCGTACCGTGGTCGCGAAATCAGCCCAGGTGCGCACGTGCAAACCGATGAAGAGCTGGACAAATTCATCCGTGAGCACGCCGAAACCGCCTACCACCCATCGTGCTCGTGCAAGATGGGCACCGACGACATGGCAGTGGTCGATGGCGAAGGCCGCGTGCATGGCATGCAGGGCCTGCGTGTAGTGGATGCGTCGATCATGCCGATCATCATCACCGGCAACCTCAACGCCACCACCATCATGATCGCCGAGAAAATCTCGGACAAGATCCGTGGTCGCAAGCCGTTGCCGCGCAGCACTGCCAAGTACTACGTGGCCAACGACGCGCCGGTCAAAGGCAAGCCCATGCGTGAAGTGAAGCAGGGCTGATCACCAAAGGGGCTGCCTGGCAGCCCCTTTTTTTCGAGTCAGCGAACGACTATTCCGCGCGCTGCCATATAGGCCTTGGCCTCAGGCACCGTGTACTCCCCAAAATGGAAGATGCTGGCAGCCAACACGGCACTGGCATGCCCTTGCAAGATACCATCGGCCAGGTGCTGAAGGTTACCCACCCCGCCCGAGGCGATCACCGGGATGCTCAACGCATCGCTGATGGCACGGGTCACGCCCAGGTCGAACCCGTTCTTCATGCCATCCTGGTCCATGCTGGTCAGCAGGATTTCGCCCGCACCCAGGTCTTGCATCTTCTTCGCCCACTCCACCGCGTCCAGGCCGGTCGGCTTGCGCCCGCCATGGGTGAAGATTTCCCAGCGCGGGGTTTCACCGGGGCCGGATACCTGCTTGGCATCGATGGCCACGACGATGCACTGGGAACCGAAACGGTCCGCCGCCTCGCCCACGAAGTCCGGGTTGAATACCGCGGCAGTGTTGATCGATACCTTGTCGGCACCGGCATTGAGCAGGTTGCGGATGTCCTGCACGGTGCGCACCCCACCCCCCACGGTCAGCGGGATGAACACCTGGCTGGCCATGCGCTCGACGGTGTGCAGGGTGGTATCGCGACCATCGACGCTGGCCGTGATGTCGAGGAAGGTGATCTCGTCCGCACCCTGCTCGTTGTAGCGCCGGGCAATCTCCACCGGGTCGCCGGCATCGCGGATGTTCTCGAACTTGACGCCCTTGACCACACGGCCGTTGTCCACGTCCAGGCAAGGGATGATGCGTTTAGCTAAAGCCATGAGAGGGCTCCTGGGAAGCAACAGCAAGCGGCAAGCGTGGGGCAACACAGGAGACGCCATAGGCGCCCCCTTGTCGCGCTCGCTTAGCGCTGGCCAATGCTCGGGTAGTTGTCACAGAAGGCCTGAGCCTCGGCTACGTCGAGGGTGCCCTCGTAGATGGCGCGGCCGGTGATGGCGCCAATGATGCCAGGCGCCTTGGCTTCGAGCAGCGCCTTGATGTCGCCCAGGTTGTGGATGCCACCCGAAGCGATCACCGGAATCGACGTGGCTTCTGCCAGGGCCTTGGTGAACGGTACGTTGCAGCCCTGCATCATGCCGTCCTTGGCGATGTCGGTGTAGACGATCGCCGAGACGCCATCGGCCTCGAAGCGCCTGGCCAGGTCGATGACCTGCACGGTGCTCACTTCGGCCCAGCCATCGGTGGCGACGAAGCCGTCCTTGGCGTCCAGGCCGACGATGACCTTGCCAGGGAAGGCCTTGCAGGCCTCGGCCACGAATTCAGGCTGCTTCACCGCCTTGGTGCCGATGATGACATAGCTGACGCCAGCCTTGACGTAGTGCTCGATGGTTTCCAACGAGCGGATGCCGCCACCGATCTGGATCGGCAGGGTCGGGTAGCGCTTGGCGATGGCGGTGACCACTTCACCGTTGACCGGCTGGCCTTCGAAGGCACCGTTGAGGTCGACCAGGTGCAGGCGACGGCAGCCGCCCTCAACCCACTTGGCGGCCATGCTCACCGGGTCATCGGAAAATACCGTGGAATCTTCCATGCGGCCCTGGCGCAGACGCACGCAGGCACCGTCCTTCAGATCGATAGCGGGGATAATCAGCATCTTGGGAACCTGTCCGTTCTTGGGGTTTCAGGGCTTCTCGAGCGCCCACAGATCGCTTTCGATGCTCTCGAACCGCTCCTTGAGGTGCAGCTGAACATCGGCGATCGCCCTGTTGTAGTAATGGGGTGCAATGTGATGGGTGAACAGTTCGAGCACCTCGGCGACTTCGAATGACCCCAACTCCAGCTCGAAACGGTCTTCGAGAAAGCGCTTGAGCGTATCGAGCGCTTCACGCTCCTGCTCGGGGGCCAGCGTGAGGATCGGCGCCTTGGTCTTCGAGCGGCTCATTTACCAGCGCCCGTCCCAGGCCACGAAGTTCTGCAGCAGTTGCAGGCCATGGGTATGGCTTTTCTCCGGGTGGAACTGGACCGCGAAACGCGAACCATCGGCCAGCGCCGCGGCGAAATCGACGCCGTAATGGCCACGGCCAACCACCTGGGTGGGCTTGCCGGCGGCAATGTAGTAGCTGTGCACGAAATAGAAACGCGCCTGGTCGCTGATGTCGTGCCACAGAGGGTGATCGACGCTCTGGCTGACTTCGTTCCACCCCATGTGCGGCACTTTCAGGTGCTCGCCGTCTTCTTGCAGGTCTTTGCCGAACAAGCGCACCTGGCCCGGGAACAGGCCAATGCAGTCGACGCCGTCGTTTTCTTCACTGTGCTCGAGCAGCGCCTGCATGCCTACGCAGATACCCAGGAATGGGCGATCCTGGCTCACTTCACGCACCAGGCTGTCAAAGCTCAGGCGCCGAATCTCGGCCATGCAGTCGCGAATGGCACCAACGCCTGGGAACACCACCCGGTCCGCTTCGCGGATCACCGCTGCATCACTGGTGACCAGTACCTTGCCAGCGCCGACGTGCTCAAGCGCCTTGGCCACCGAGTGCAGGTTGCCCATGCCATAGTCGATTACCGCTACCGTCTGCATTTACAGGCACCCTTTGGTGGACGGCATCTGCCCGGCCATGCGCTCGTCGAGGGTAACAGCCATGCGCAGTGCGCGGCCGAAGGCCTTGAACACGGTCTCGATCTGGTGGTGGGTGTTGTGCCCCCGCAGGTTGTCGATGTGCAACGTGACCAGGGCGTGGTTGACGAAGCCCTGGAAGAATTCCTGGAACAGGTCGACGTCGAAACCGCCGACGCTGGCACGGGTGTAAGGCACATGCATCTGCAGGCCGGGGCGGCCGGAGAAGTCGATGACCACGCGCGACAATGCTTCGTCCAGCGGCACATAGGCGTGGCCGTAGCGGAAGATGCCTTTTTTGTCGCCGATGGCCTGGGCGAACGCCATGCCCAAGGTGATACCGACGTCCTCGACGGTATGGTGATCGTCGATATGCAGGTCGCCCTTGCACTCGATATCCAGATCGATCAGCCCGTGGCGGGCGATCTGGTCCAGCATGTGTTCAAGGAAAGGCACGCCGATATCGAATCGGGCCTTGCCACTGCCATCGAGGTTGATCGAGCACTTGACCTGGGTTTCCAGGGTATTGCGCTCGACGGAAGCCTTACGTTCGACCATCACCAGCTCCGCAAAATCATTAGGCGAAAAGGGCTGCATTATAGGCGCAGATGGCCGCTGCTTGGAACGCGCAAGACATATGACAAGCCCAGTGATGACGGGGTCGGATACCGCTACAGGTCTATACAACCGGGAGGAAATGACCGCTTTTGCGATAACTCTAGGGCCGCCACTGAACGCGGCCCTGTTGCACTTGCCGACAGCATCGATGCCACGGGGCCCGGCGCGAATGCCCCATGACAACGCTTCGACCGGCCTAGGTCAGTGGAACAATACGGCGGTCTTCTGCAGGGTCACCCAGACGCCCCAGGCCAACGGCACCACCACCACGGCCCAGGCCAACAGCACCAGCGGCAGGCTGCCAGGTGCGGCCTTCCATTCGAGGGATCGCGCGCCGTCAGCGCCCTTGTCGTGGCTCAACGCCCGTTCGGCGGCCAGTTGCGCATCGGTCATGAAGTGCTTGTCGGCCACCGGGCGGATCAGCATGTTGCAGATGAAGCCCAGCACCAACAGGCCAGCGAGGATGTACAGGGTCATGTCGTACGCTGCCGCACGCTCGACGCCAGCCGCCAACTGATACTCGCGCAGGTAGGTGATCAATACAGGCCCCAGCACCCCGGCGGCGGCCCAGGCTGTCAACAGGCGCCCATGGATGGCGCCGACCATTTGCGTGCCGAACAGGTCGGCCAGGTAGGCCGGTACCGTGGAGAAGCCACCGCCGTACATCGACAGGATGATGCAGAACGCCGCCACGAACAGCGCCACGTTGCCCAAGTGGCCCATGTTCGGGATCAGGCTGTACAGGCCAACGCCCAAGGCAAAGAAGGCGAAGTAGGTATTCTTGCGCCCGATATAGTCGGAGAACGACGCCCAGAAAAACCGCCCGCCGATGTTGAACAGGCTCAACAAGCCGGTAAAGCCCGCCGCAATGGCGGCAATCTGCGCCAATTGCGCGGCATTGAGCTGGCTGAAGGTGAGTTCATTGCCCAGCAGCTTGCCAGCGAACACTTCCTGCAACAGCGGCGAGGCCATGCCAAGAATACCGATACCGGCCGACACGTTCAGGCACAACACCAGCCAGACCAAAACGAACTGCGGGGTTTTCCAGGCTACGCTGACGTGCACATGGCGATCGGTGACCATGCCGTTGCCCGCCTTCTTGGCCGGTGCGCTCCAGCCTTCGGGCTTCCAGCCGGTGGGCGGGATGCGATACGCCAGGGCGCCGGCCGTCATGAACACGAAGTAGATCGCGGCCATGACCACGAAGCTCTGCCATACGCCCACCTCGTGCGCGTTGCCAAAATGGCCCATCAGCGCCGTGGCCAACGGTGCACCCACCATGGCTCCGCCGCCGAAGCCCATGATAGCCATGCCGGTGGCCATGCCGCGCTTGTCCGGGAACCACTTGATCAGGGTGGAAACGGGCGAAATGTACCCCAGGCCCAAGCCAATGCCGCCGATCACACCGGAGCCCAGCCACATCAGCCACAGCTGATGGGTCTTCACCCCGATGGCGGAAATCAGCATGCCGCCACACCAGCACATCGCCGAGACCAACCCGGCCTTGCGCGGGCCGGCGTGCTCCAGCCAACCGCCCAGCACGGCGGCCGAACAGCCGAGGAAGACGAAGAATAGGGTGTAGATCCAGCTGAGCATCGAAATGGGCCAGTCGCACTCGGCGCTGAACAACCGGGCAATGAAGCTCATGTCTGGCGCGCATGCCACCGGCGCCGTAATGCCCAAGGCTTGCGACAACGGCAGCCAGAACACCGAGAAGCCATAGGCCATGCCGATGCACAGGTGAATGGCCAGAGCAGCCGGGGGCACCAGCCAGCGGTTGAAGCCCGGCCGGGCGATGATGCGTTCCTTGGAGAGGAAGCCTGGCGCACTGGCCAGGGCATCCGCCGTCACGGTACGGCTCATGGAGATGATCCTTTTTTATAAGTTGTAGAGGCAGACAAAGCGGCGCAAGGGTGCAGTATCCGATCACATGAAAGCAATCTGATATCGCCCATTTTAGTTCGGCTGACACGGTCAGGCGCTGTAGCCGATCTTTCTGAACTGCCATGATCACCGCTGTCGAAAGCCGTAGCATCTGCTTGGCATGTAGGAAATGGCCGGTATATCCAGGCGAATAAACAGGGACGGCCGCTGCGGCGCTATACTCTCGCGCTTGAATTCACATTCCGATAGTTAAGGACTCGCCCATGAAAGCGTTCGGCAAAATCCTGGGCCTAGGGCTTCTCGGGTTGTTGCTGATCATCGTGGCGCTGGGCTTTGCCCTGACCCACCTGTTCGATCCCAACGACTACAAAGACGAGATTCGCCAGTTGGCGCGCGACAAGGCTCATGTGGAGCTGACCCTCAACGGCGACATTGGCTGGAGCCTGTTCCCATGGCTGGGGCTGGAGCTGCATGACGCCAGCATCGCCACCTTGAATGCGCCCAAGTCGCCCTTTGCCGACTTGCAGATGCTGGGCCTGTCGGTGCGGGTACTGCCGCTGCTGCGCCGCGAGGTGCAGATGAGCGATGTGCGCGTCGAAGGGCTGAACCTGATCCTGACCCGTGACGAACAGGGGCATGGCAACTGGGAGGACTTCGGCAAGCCATTGCCCGCGTCGGCCGAAGGCAAGACCCCTGCGCCAGGGGATACGCAGGGCACCGAAAACAGCGATCAGCGCTCCGGCACCGCCAGCGCAGACCGACCGGTCAAGCTCGATATCGACAGCTTGACCGTGAACAATGCACGCGTGCAGTACACCGACGCACGCAGCGGCGTCAGCTACAACGCCGAAAGCATTCAGCTCAGCACTGGCGCGGTGCACGAAGGCGCCAGTATTCCACTCAAGGCCAGCGCATTCATCAGCGCCAGCCAGCCCAACATCAAGGCGCGCACCGAACTGGCCGGCGAGCTGCGCCTGGACCGTGCGCTCAAGCGCTACAGCTTCGAAGACATGCGCCTGTCGGGTGAAACCTCCGGCGAGCCTACCGGCGGCAAGACCGTGACCTTCGCCGCCCAGGGCCAATTGCTGCTCGACCAGGCCGCCAACGTGGCGTCATGGAACGGCCTGAAACTGTCGGCCAACCAGCTGCGCGCCCTGGGCGAACTCAACCTGCGTGAGCTGGACAAGACGCCGCAGCTAAGTGGTGGCCTGTCCATTGCGCAGTTCGACCTGCGCACGTTCCTGGACGGTATCGGCCATCCGCTGCCTGCTACCCAGGACCCGGCCGCCTTCGGCAAACTCGAACTGGTCACGCGCCTGCAGGGCACCCCTGCCAGCATCGCCCTGGAAGACTTGTCGGTGAAACTGGACAGCAGCACCCTCACCGGGCGCGTGGCGATCGAAGATTTCGCCAGGCAAGCCCTGCGCCTGCAGCTCAAGGGCGACAGCTTCGATGCCGACCGGTACCTGCCGGCCAAAAGCGAAGAGGCCAAGGGCGCCACTGCTGCGCGCAAGGCCCAGGTACAGCAGCAGGAAGCCAGTGCCGTGGCCGGTGCAGGCAGCACACCGCTGCCCGACGCCCCCACCCAGGGCGCCTGGAGCACCGACAAACTGCTGCCGGTGGACCGTCTGCGCGCCCTCGACCTGCAGGCAGACCTGAGCTTCGGTTCGCTGACGCTGGACAAGCTGCCCATCGGCAACGCCCGCCTGACAGCCAATGGCCAGGGTGGGCTACTGACCCTGCAAACCTTGCGCGGTGACCTGTACAACGGCACCTTCGAGGCCAAGGGCACGGTCGATGTGCGCCCCGCCGTGCCACAGCTGGGGGTCAATACCCGCATTCAGCGAGTACCGGTCGAGCACTTCATCAAGACCGACGACAAAAACAAGACGCCGCCGGTCAAGGGCCTGCTGACCCTGTCCAGCGACCTGACCGCCACCGGTAACAGCCAGAAAGCGCTGGTGGACACGCTCAACGGCACGGCCAACTTCACCATCAATGACGGTGTGCTGGTCAATGCCAACCTCGAACAGCAACTGTGCCAGGCCATCGCCACGCTCAACCGCAAGTCGCTCAGCGGCGAGCCGCGCGGCAAGGACACCCCGTTCCAGGAGCTGCGTGGCAGCGTGGTGATTCGCAATGGCGTGGCCAGCAACCCTGACCTTAAGGTGCGAATCCCAGGCCTGACCGTCAACGGCCATGGTGACGTGGACCTGCGGGTATTGGGCATGGACTACAACGTGGGTGTGATCGTCGAGGGCGACCAGCGGGCCATGCCCGACCCGGCCTGCCAGGTCAACGAGCGCTATGTGGGTGTGGAAGTACCGCTGCGCTGCCGTGGCCCGTTGGAGCTGGGCGCCAAGGCTTGCCGTCTGGACAAGGACGGCATGGGCAAGGTCGCTGCCAAACTCGCAGGCAATCGCCTCAAAGACAAGATCGACGAAAAGCTCGATGAAAAACTCGGAGACAAAGTGAGCCCGGAACTCAAAGACGCGCTCAAGGGGCTGTTCAAGCGATGACACCCGAGCAGTTTTCCAGCGCTGTGCTGGAGTGGTACGACGCACACGGTCGGCACGATCTGCCCTGGCAACAGGGCATCAACCCGTATCGTGTATGGGTGTCTGAGATCATGCTGCAACAGACCCAGGTCAGCACGGTGCTGAACTATTTCGACCGCTTCATGCACGCGCTACCGACCGTGCAGGCGCTGGCCGAGGCGCCCGAGGACGAGGTGCTGCATTTGTGGACGGGCCTGGGCTACTACACCCGCGCCCGCAACCTGCAGAAGGCTGCAAGAATCGTGGTCGAGCAGCATGGCGGGGTGTTTCCGCGCAGCGTCGAGCAGCTTACCGAGCTGCCGGGTATCGGCCGCTCCACAGCCGGCGCCATCGCCAGCATCAGTATGGGCATTCGTGCGCCGATCCTGGATGGTAACGTCAAGCGGGTGCTGGCCCGGTTCACCGCCCAGGCCGGTTACCCCGGTGAGCCGAAGGTGGCCAACCAACTGTGGGCCACCGCCGAGCGCTTCACGCCCAAGCTTCGTGCCAACCACTACACCCAGGCAATGATGGACCTGGGCGCGACGCTGTGCACCCGCAGCAAACCCACCTGCCTGCTCTGCCCGGTACGGCGCGGCTGCGAAGCGCACCTGCACGGCGAAGAAACCCGCTACCCCGAGCCCAAACCGCGCAAGGCGCTACCGCAGCGGCGCACGCTGATGCCGCTGCTGGCCAACGACGACGGCGCCATCCTGCTGTACCGTCGCCCGTCCAGTGGCCTGTGGGGCGGGCTGTGGAGCTTGCCGGAGCTCGACGACATCGGCCAGCTCGACGACCTGGCCGACCAGCACGGCCTGCGCCTGGGCCGCAGCCGCGCCCTGGACAACCTGACCCACACCTTCAGCCACTTCCAGCTGGCCATCGAGCCTTGGCTGGTGCACGTCGACCCGGTCGGCGAGCACATGGTCGAGGCCGACTGGCTCTGGTATAACCTGGCCAACCCACCGCGCCTGGGCCTGGCCGCCCCGGTGAAGAAGCTGCTCAAACGCGCAGCCGACGAACTGATTGCAGGAGATGCCTGATGACCCGCACCGTGATGTGCCGCAAGTACAACGAAGAACTGCCCGGCCTGGACCGCCCACCCTATCCGGGGGCCAAGGGCCAGGACATCTTCGATCACATCTCGCAGAAGGCTTGGACCGACTGGCAGAAGCACCAGACCATGCTGATCAACGAAAAGCGCCTGAACATGATGAATGGCGAGGACCGCAAATTCCTCCAGGCCGAGATGGACAAGTTTTTCGCCGGCGAAGAATACGCCCAGGCAGAAGGCTACGTCCCGCCCTCGCAGTGACCTCGGAGAACGTAAGCGACGGAATTAATTTAATATTTTTTTCAAAAAGTCGTTGACGAGCAGTCTGAAAGTCTATTTAATTCACCTCGTCGCCCAGATAGCTCAGTCGGTAGAGCAGAGGATTGAAAATCCTCGTGTCGGCGGTTCGACTCCGTCTCTGGGCACCACCTTCAGCTTCTGGTGGTTGCAAAGTTACCCGAAGCGACACAAGAAACCCGCCCAGTGCGGGTTTTTTGTTGCCTGTCGAAAAGTGCTGGTGGACCTCCCTTCGTCATGGGTAGCCTTCGAGCAGCAGCACTCATCCCGGCCAAGTTGACCAACATCAAAAAGCCAGCCCCCTGTCGTCCTTAGCATTCAAGGTAAACATTCGAACCACCTTGCAAGGACCTCCATGAGCGAAGACGCCCCTCTCCAGACTCCCCCTCCCCTCGAGAACGCTGCCCCCAAGGCCAAGCCGCGCACTCGCCGCCCCCGCCCGCGCAAACCCGAACCTGCCATCACCGCGATCAGCCAGGCGCCCGCCGCATTGGAAGTCGCCACCGCCCCCAAGGGCAGCAGCGAAGACAGCACATCGGCGCGCTTGCCATTAGGCTACCCCTACCCGCAGCGCTTGCGTCGACAAGAGTACGAAAGGGCCAAGCACGCCCTGCAGATCGAGTTGCTCAAGGTGCAAAGCTGGGTGAAAGAAACAGGTCAGCGGGTGGTGATTCTGTTCGAGGGGCGGGACGCTGCAGGCAAGGGCGGGACCATCAAGCGGTTCATGGAGCATCTGAACCCCCGGGGCGCTCGCATCGTTGCGCTGGAAAAGCCGTCGGAGCAGGAGAAAGGCCAGTGGTACTTCCAGCGCTATGTGCAGCACCTGCCCACGGCGGGAGAAATGGTGTTCTTCGACCGCTCCTGGTACAACCGCGCCGGCGTCGAGAAGGTGATGGATTTCTGCTCGCCCCTTCAGTACCTGGAGTTCATGCGCCAGGCGCCGGACCTTGAGCGGATGCTGTGCAACAGCGGCATCCTGCTGTTCAAGTACTGGTTTTCGGTGAACCGCGAAGAACAACTGCGCCGTTTCATCTCGCGCCGTGACGACCCCCTCAAGCACTGGAAACTGTCGCCCATCGACATCAAGTCCCTGGACAAGTGGGACGACTACACCGCCGCCAAGGAGGCCATGTTCTTCCATACCGACACCGCCGACGCGCCGTGGACGGTGATCAAGTCTGATGACAAGAAGCGTGCGCGCATCAACTGTATCCGCCACTTCCTGCATTCGCTGGACTACCCGGACAAGGACTTGAGCGTGGCCTACGCGCCGGACCCTCTGCTGGTCGGCCGGGCATCGCGCGGGTTCGAGGAGGACGACGCCATCGCCAGTTGACGGCCACTGGTGCGTGCATGGCACTTGGGTTTCGCGGGCAACTGCGCTTCAATACGCGCACTTTCAAGCCCCACCCAAGGATTGCCCATGGCCACCTCTACCAAGCAACAAAAACGCGCCAAGCGCGCCGCCACCAAGGCCAAGCAGAACCGCATGGTACGCAGCGGCCAGGCCGTGAAGGCCAGCGCAGGCGATAGCGCCAGCGTCGAGCAGGTGTTCGACAAGGCCATGGCGTCGGCCAGTTACGACCCTCTGTTCAAGAAAATGAAGGAAGCCCAGGAAGGCGGCCTGGTGCCGATGATCTCGGTATTCCTGGTGGACCCGCTGCTGGCCTTGGTGCTCAAGGGCCACAAGGAAGAACACGCGACCGACTATATCGTGATGGTATTCAACGCCTACCGTGCATGGCTCGATGGCGCGGACGAAGACACGACCATGGCGTGGCTGGAAAGCGATGAGTTCCAACAGGCTTACCTGGCTGCGTCCGAGCTGGTGGCCAAGCAGCAGCAACAGCAGAAGCAGTTTGGTTGATTGCTGTCAGGGGCGGTTCGTTGCAGGGCGAACCGTCCCGGCAAGTAGCTGGGAGGGCTGAAGCTTTTTTGAAGGACTCCCCGGCACACAGCTGGAAACCATCCCATGTGTGGGCCTTGCCGGGGCGCCTGATCGGCCCTGATGGGCTGCGCGGCAGCCCCAGGATTTCAGCTTCTGAATTGATATTGTCGGGGCCGCTTTGCGGCCCATCGCGGCACGAGGGCCGCTCCCACAAGAGCGGGTTATCCTGCAGATACAGTTGATCCTGCAAGGCAAAACGACAAGCTGGTGAGCTGCCGATGACCTCAATGCTGCAGGGTCAGTAGCGGCTTGCAGTGCCAACCTATCGCTGAGTCAAAAGCCTTGAAAGGTTATGGCACTCTGCTTCAAGGAAGTGCCATGCATGGCGATGGCGACTACATACAGCAGATAGCTTGCTGACGCCATCTTGTAGGAGCGGCCTCGTGCCGCGATGGGCCGCACAGCGGCCCCAGGTTTTCAGCTTCGGAGCAGATATGTCGCGGCCGGCCCGGCCACTCGGCAAGGACCGCTACATGGCATTGTGCAAGCTTGCAGATTTCGCGTAGAGCCGCTGCTTGCACCAGAGGGCAAGCGAGCGGTCGCCGCTGCCTTACTTGACCACTGCCGCCTGGCCACCAGCTTCGCGCTTGCGGTGCACCAGCAGCCCCGCAGCCACCACAGCGATGCTCAGCAGTGCCGTCGCGATGATCTCGATGCGGTGGTCCTCACGCAGTGCCATTACCCCCAGTACCGCCACGATAAAGGCAATGGTCGCCCAGGTCAGCCCTGGGAACAGCCACATCTTGAACGCGATCTGCTCACCGCTGGCCTCGCGCTTGGCACGCATGCGCAGTTGCGAAACGGCAATCACCAGGTACACCAGCAACGCGATGGCGCCAGAGCTTGCCAGCAGGAACTCGAAGACTTGGGCCGGCGCGAGGAAGTTGGCGAAGACGCACAGGAACGCCGCCGCAGTGGACAGCAACACCGCCACGTAAGGCGTAGCCGCCTTGGTGGTGCGCTGGGCCATCGCCGGGGCATCGCCACGCTTGCTCAGCGAGAACAGCATGCGCGAGGAGGTGTACAGCGCCGAGTTCAGGCAGCTGGTCACGGCGATCAGTACCACGATATCGACGATCAGCTTGGCATTGGGCACACCGATGCGGCTGAGTACGGTCTGGTACGAGCCGACTTCGGCCAGCGCCGGGTCATTCCATGGCACCAACGCCACGACCAGGAAGATCGACACCAGGTAGAACAGGCAGATCCGCCAGATCACCGAGTTGGTGGCGCGGCTGATCTGCTTGCCCGGGTCCTTGGACTCGGCAGCGGCGATGGTGACGATCTCGGTGCCCATGAACGAGAACATGGTCGTCAGCATGGCAGCCAGCACGGCGCCAAGGCCGTTGGGCATGAAGCCCTGGGTGTCGAACAGGTGGCTGGCACCGCTGACCTGGCTGGTGGGTACCAGGCCGAACATGGCCACGCAACCGACCACGATGAACGCGATGATGGCCAACACCTTGAGCAGGGCGAACCAGAACTCGAACTCACCGTAATTCTTCACGCTGAACAGGTTGGTCACGGTCAGCGCCAAGGTGATCAGCAGGGAGAATGCCCACAGGTCCACGGCCGGGAACCAGGCATGCAGGATGGCTGCAGCGGCGTTGGCTTCCAGCGGAATGACCAACACCCAGAACCACCAGTACAACCAACCGATCGTGAACCCTGCCCAGCGCCCGATGGCGCGGTCGGCGTAGGTGGAGAACGAACCGGTGTCGGGTGAGGCCACTGCCATTTCACCGAGCATACGCATGACCAGCACCACCAGCGTACCGGCAGCTGCATAGGCCAGCAGCACCGCCGGGCCCGCCGCTGCAATGGCGTGGCCGGAACCGACGAACAGGCCTGCGCCGATGACGCCAGCGATGGACAGCATGGTCACATGCCGTTGTTTAAGCCCCTGAGCGAGGTCATTGGAATTGTTGCCGCTCATAAAACTACCTTTGCAAGGAGTAGATCACGTCGGTTGCAGATGCGCGGCTCGCGTCTGGAGCATGCACAGCGGCAACCCTTGATTGGAGACTGGCAATAACCGCGCCATGTGCTACGCGCGCTCGACCAGACCACTCTCAAGACCAACAACGGCGGGGGCTAGGGCAAAAAACGCCACCGCGTGGCCGATTAGCCATGAAAAGCGCTCATTACCGAAATACTCACTTACAAATGCACCAAAGGTGCCCCTCGGTAACACCTGCGCACCATCACAATGCAAACAGGGCGCAACCCTTCGGTACAACCCTAGGCCAAGGCGGCGGTCAAAAAGGCTGCACCAGGGTGGCTGGACAGGCTGCCCGGACAGTCAGGTTTCACGGGCACATGGTCCGAAAGCGCTTCCCTGGAACCGTCAAAACTGGCACCATCGCGCCTTTTTTCATCATGGCTCTGGTGCCGGGCAACCTCCCTTGTGGACATCTGCGCGACGTTGCGCTGCAACGATGCGACAAACTGCCCCACCAATGCCCAGAGTGCCCGGCGACCCTGTTGGCCGTCATAATGCCGCTATGCTAGCTTGGCGCACGCCAGGAAGGCCGCCAACAGCTGGGAACGCACCCGAACACATGAGGACCGCACATGGCTCAGGCCACGCCCGCGCTGGAAATCCGCAACCTGCATAAACGCTATGGCGAGCAGGAAATTCTCAAGGGCATTTCGCTGACCGCACGCGACGGTGACGTGATCTCCATCCTGGGGTCGTCCGGCTCCGGCAAGTCCACCCTGCTGCGCTGCATCAACCTGCTGGAAAACCCGCACCAGGGCGAAATCCTCGTGGCCGGGGAAGCCCTCAAGCTCAAGGCGGCGAAGAACGGCGACCTGATGGCTGCCGACAACCGCCAGATCAACCGCCTGCGCAGCGAAATCGGCTTCGTCTTCCAGAACTTCAACCTGTGGCCGCACATGTCGATCCTCGACAACATCATCGAAGCCCCACGCCGCGTACTTGGCCAAAGCAAGGCCGAGGCCGTCGAGGCAGCCGAAGCGCTGCTCAACAAGGTGGGGATCTACGACAAGCGCCACAGCTACCCCGCCCAGCTTTCCGGTGGCCAGCAGCAGCGCGCCGCCATTGCCCGTACCCTGGCCATGAAGCCCAAGGTCATCCTGTTCGACGAGCCCACCTCGGCCCTCGATCCGGAAATGGTCCAGGAAGTGCTTAACGTTATCCGCGCATTGGCCGACGAAGGCCGTACCATGCTGCTGGTGACGCACGAGATGAACTTTGCCCGCCAGGTGTCCAGTGAAGTGGTCTTCCTGCACCAGGGCCTGGTCGAAGAGCAGGGATCGCCGCAGCAGGTCTTCGAGAACCCGACCTCGGCGCGTTGCAAGCAATTCATGTCCAGCCACCGCTAACGGAGCAATACATGCACACCTACAAGAAGTTTCTCCTGGCAGCCGCTGCCACCCTAGTGATGTCGGCCAATGCCATGGCCGCGGAAAAACTGCGCATGGGTATCGAAGCCGCCTACCCACCGTTCAACAACAAGGACGCCAGCGGCAACGTCGTCGGTTTCGACAAGGACATCGGTGATGCCCTGTGCGCCAAGATGAAGGTCGAGTGCTCGGTCGTCACCTCCGACTGGGACGGCATCATCCCGGCCTTGAACGCCAAGAAGTTCGACTTCCTGATCTCGTCGCTGTCGATCACCGACGAGCGCAAGCAGGCGGTGGACTTCACCGACCCGTACTACTCCAACAAGCTGCAGTTCATCGCGCCGAAGAACGTCGACTTCAAGACTGACAAGGACTCGCTCAAGGGCAAGGTCATCGGCACCCAGCGCGCCACCCTGGCCGGCACCTACCTGGAAGACAACTACAGCGGTGTGGACATCAAGCTGTACGACACCCAGGAAAACGCCTACCTGGACCTGGTCTCCGGCCGTATCGACGGCATCCTGGCCGACAAGTACGTGCAATACGAGTGGCTCAAGAGCAAGGATGGCATGAACTACGAGTTCAAGGGCGAGCCGGTGATGGACAGCGACAAGATCGGCATCGCCGTGCGCAAGGGTGACACCAAGCTGCGCGACGACCTGAACAAGGCCCTGGCCGAAATCAAGGCCGACGGTACGTACAAGAAGATCAACGACAAGTACTTCCCGTTCAGCATCGAATGATCCGCCCCGATTGGCGCGCCCCGGTGGCGCGCCACTCCCTAGAATGACCTGCCCATGAATATCGACTTGCACGGATTCGGTCCGGCCATGATGGCCGGCACCCTGATGACCGTAAAACTGGCGCTGTGCGCCTTGCTGTTAGGGCTGGTGCTGGGCCTGCTCGGCGCCCTGGCCAAGACTTCCCCGATCAAGCCGTTGCAGTGGCTTGGCGGTTTCTACTCGACCCTGGTACGGGGCATTCCCGAACTGCTGTGGGTGCTGCTGATCTACTTCGGCACCGTGGGCCTGATGAACGCCCTGGGTGAAGCCCTGCACATGCCCGGCCTTGAGCTCAGCGCCTTTGCCGCTGGCGTCATTGCCCTTGGCCTGTGTTTTGGCGCCTACGCCACCGAAGTGTTCCGGGGCGCCATCTTGGCCATCCCCAAAGGCCACCGCGAAGCCGGGCTGGCGCTGGGCATGTCCAAGGGCCGCATCCTGTCGCGGATCATCCTGCCGCAGATGTGGCGCATCGCCCTGCCTGGCCTTGGCAACCTGTTCATGATCCTGATGAAGGACACCGCGCTGGTGTCGGTGATCGGCCTGGAAGAAATCATGCGCCACGCCCAGATCGGCGTGACCGTGACCAAGGAGCCGTTCACCTTCTACATGGTGGCGGCCTGCATCTACCTCAGCCTGACCGTCATCGCCATGACCGGCATGCATTTCCTGGAACAACGCGCCGCTCGCGGCTTCGCGAGGGCCGAACAATGAACTGGGAAGTGATCATCAAGTGGCTGCCACGCCTGGCCCAGGGCGCTACCCTGACCCTGGAGCTGGTGGCCATCGCGGTCGTGGCCGGCCTGATCCTGGCCATTCCGCTGGGCATCGCCCGTTCATCGCGGCACTGGTACGTGCGCGCCGTGCCGTTCAGCTACATCTTCTTCTTCCGCGGCACCCCGCTGCTGGTGCAGTTGTTTCTGGTGTACTACGGCCTGGCCCAGTTCGACGCCGTGCGCGCCAGCGCGCTGTGGCCGTACCTGCGCGACCCGTTCTGGTGCACCGTGCTGACCATGACCCTGCACACCGCCGCCTACATCGCCGAAATCCTGCGCGGCGCCTTGCAGTCCATTCCCAAAGGCGAGATCGAGGCTGCGCGGGCGCTGGGCATGTCCCGGGCCAAGACACTGATCTACATCATGCTGCCCCGGGCTGCCCGCATCGGCCTACCGGCCTACAGCAACGAAGTGATCCTGATGCTCAAGGCCAGCGCACTGGCCAGTACGGTTACCCTGCTGGAACTGACCGGCATGGCGCGGACCATCATTGCCCGCACGTACTTGCCGGTGGAGATCTTCTTCGCCGCTGGCCTGTTCTACCTGCTGATCTCGTTCATGCTGGTGCAGGGCTTCAAGCTGCTGGAGCGCTGGTTGCGCGTGGACGCCTGCCAGGGGCGCTGATCCTTTACCGGCCGCAGCCGGCTGGCCCGTGTTTGCCTAGCATGTGGATGCAAGGGTGAAAGCGGGTTCAGCCGACAGCACGGCCTGAACACCTTCTATCGACAGCGCTCCCAATGCCTACCTCCCTCCACAGCCACCTTCTGCTCGAACGCTTTCAGGCGCTTGATCGGTTTTTGATTGAGCATCAGGCGCTGTGGAAACCCAGGCCGTTCACCCACCTGCGCTTGGATTGGGAAGGCACCTACCCGGATCTGGCGCGACATCTGCGCCAAAACACCCTGGCCGATGCCGAGGGTGAGGTCGACCCGCACGCACTGCCCGCACCTTATCCACAGCTGGCTGATGCCGCCCAGACGCTCAGCGCTCTGGGTAACCTGCCAGCCTCTGCGCTCCGCGCCGCCGCGCACCGGCTTGACGTCAATGTGCCCGGCCGCAAATGGCAGCAGATCGAAGCCTTCGCCAGTCACCTCGCCTTCCGGGCACCCTCGCGTCACTGGCTGGACTGGTGTTCGGGCAAAGGCCATTTGGGCCGGCGTTTGCTGCAACCCGGCCAGCGCCTGACCTGCCTGGAGTACGACCCCGAGCTGGTGGCTGCTGGCCAGGCCCTCAGTGCCCATCACCACTTGCCTGTGCAACACATCCACCAGGACGTGATGGCCCCCGGCAGCGCCGAGCATCTGGATGCGGACACCAGCGTGGTCGCCCTGCACGCCTGCGGCGACCTGCATGTTCAGCTGCTGCGCCTGGCCAGCCAGCAAAACTGCCCACAACTGGCCGTGGCCCCGTGCTGCTACAACCGCATTGCCACCGCCCAGAACCAGGCGTTATCCACAGCTGCCCGTGCCTCGGCCTTGCAGCTGTCGCTGGATGACCTTGGCCTGCCCTTGAGCGAAACCGTCACCGCTGGCGCCCGCGTATGCCGCCAGCGCGACACGTCCATGGCCCGCCGCCTGGGCTTCGACCTGCTGCAACGCCAGCAGCGCCAGACCGACCAGTACCTGTCTACGCCATCGCTGCCGGTGGCCTGGCTGGCCAAGCCCTTCGAGCAGTATTGCCGTGACCTGGCGGCGCTCAAGCAACTGGACCTGCATGGGGATATCGACTGGGCAGCCTTGGAGTCGGCAGGGTGGGAGCGCTTGGCGCAGGTACGCAACCTCGAACGCCTGCGCAACCTGTTCCGCCGCCCGCTTGAGCTCTGGCTGGCATTGGATCGTGCCCTTTTTCTGACCGAACAGGGCTATGACGTGCGTTTGGGCGTGTTTTGCGACTATACCCTTACCCCACGCAACCTGATGATCCTTGCCGAGCGCGACAGATAGCCGCAGAACAACCTGTGGATAAGTCTGTGAACAAGCTTGGGGTTACCTGTTGGTGTACGCGGCCATCCAGATGGATTTGCTTATTCCAAAATCACGTTCAAGACCAGCAAAAACAGGCATTTGCGCAAATTCGGCTGGTTGAGGCCTGAGTTATGCCATTAGCACAAGCATTCGATGCCGCTTGTGCATAAGCAATTTTTCGGGGGCGATCTTTTGTTGATTTCAGAGAGGTTTGGTGCGTAGGGGTGGGGTTGCCATGCCGGAATTGGGAATGGCTTCAGAACCTGCCACGGCCTTGAGATTTTGAAGTCTGTTGTCTTCGAGCCGTTTCAAAGAACTGGGCGGGTACCTGAAAACGGGTTGCCTATCCGCTTGGCACCCTGGCCCTATCGTCATCCATGCAGCCGAGGTTCCGGTGGGCCTCCGCTAGTGGCGCTTGCCTTTGGCGATTTCGATGTCGTTCAGCAAGGCGTTGGCCATGTCGCAGAGGTAATCCGCAGCACCGAGCAGCTTATGGTCATCCTCCATGTCCCCCTCACGCACCAGGTGCCTGATGTAACCCATCAGGATCGAGACGTGCTCGTACGCAGCATCCACCGGGATGCCGGGTTGAACGCGAAGGAGGTTTACGGGTGGGGTGCCGGCTTGGAGGAAGGTTTCTACGCCTGCGGTGGTGACAGCGCTCTCAACGGGTGGGTCAGGAACAATCGTTTTCATATGAACCCCCTATGTTCAAAGGAGTTGCCACATTCATGCTTCTCACGGGACAAAGGCGGCAACCGTGCACAGGGTGAGAAACCGAGTGAACATAGGAAGCCCGGCCAGACCGAAGTCTGCCCGTGCACGGTCGCCATTGAGCAGCCGCTAGGTTCAAAGTCGGGTTCTCACACCCGGTCGCCAGAGCGACGGGGCAAAGGTATCCGTGAGGTATTTCCCAGACAACGGCGATACTTCGGCAGAGCGCGTAGGATACGTCCGATGACTAAACTTGCAGAAGTCTCCAGCTGGAGAGTCCAGACATTTCCTACAAAACCAAGGCTCGCAAGCTACAACACTCCAGCCCAACTCATCCCCATGTGGGAGCGGCCTCGCCGGAGCGCCGGACCGGCCGCGATGGGCCGCAGAGCGGCCCCAAAACTCCCACCCCAAACCACATATCCCCCCCTACACACACACCGCAACAGCCCACCCCTAATCCCCGCCCCCACAACCGTGTATCATGCGCCCCCCAATCATTAAAAAGTGACGTCGCGCGCTGCCTGCCAGCCCTGCGGCCATCTGGCGTTGCGCCAGATTCGACAACGGACCTGACTCTCGTGACCCAAGCCAAGCCCCTCGCCCTGCTCGCTTTCGCCCTGGCCCTCACCGCCTGCGCCAGCGCCCCCTCGCACCCCGCCCCCGGCAACCTCGGCTGGAACCACCCCGGCATGCAGCTGGGCGGCGACCGAGGCCTGCCCCTGCGCGCCGACAACACCTGCCGCAAGCGCGGCTGCGACAACGACAAGCTGTTCTTCAACCCCGGCAAGACCGAGCCAAGCGTCACCACCATCCACCGCGGCTGGTAAGAAAATTCCCCTTTTGGGTCGGTGACTTAGGTCATTTTCAAACAATCGCAATGAAGTGGTTTACACACGCCAAACGATCGTTATAATGACGCCCCATTGCCGGTATAGCTCAGCTGGTAGAGCAACTGACTTGTAATCAGTAGGTCCCGGGTTCGATTCCTGGTGCCGGCACCATTCAAGGTTTCAGAGAAGGGTTTCAAAATCTCTGGAATTCACGAAAAACCCGCCTTTTGGCGGGTTTTTTCGTTTTGGCGTTCCGTCGAATTCCGGGAATAGCCAGCGCTAATAAGGCTAGTTTTAAGGGTAGAGGTCCGTTTCGATATCGGAGACTATCCTTGTGGCCCGCAAAACTGCCCCGCCTACCGGTACCCCCTGTCGCACGGCAAATCCCAGAAAGCGCGAGTACAAGCTCTTCGATGGGGGCGGTCTTGACCTGCTTGGGCAACCCAACGGCCGCAAAGGAGGGCGGCTCAGGTACGTGAAACCCGATGGCCGAGAAGGCCTGACTGCCCTAAGCAGTTATCCAGTGATCCGTCTGTTTCACTGGGAAGAGACGGGCGCTCTTGACAGTGCTGCAGCCCTTATCGCATTCGGTTTTGCGGCAACTTCACTCCTGACATAGGCGTGACAGACGCCAATGGCTCCAGCAGCAGCGCTGTAGGGGATGGCCCCGCAGACCAAGGGACGGAGTGCACCTGACTAACAGTCGGGCATGCCCCGGTCATCGCATTGCTGCATTTCATCCGACTCAGGATCTCGCAGCACTGGTCTCGTCAGCCAATGCAGCCTCTACCCGCCCACCTTTAACGGCTTAAACAGGCCAGATTATGAGATGCCCTCGTTCCAGGACGTCAGGAGCCGCCAGCCCCAGGCTAGAGGACATCCCTTACAAATCGCAGGGGCCATCCCTGATAACACTCAGCATTCTGGGCAGGATACGGTGGGTCGAGGATTAGCAAACGGAGGTGAAGCGTATGCAACTAGGGTCGATGTGTGCTCATACCCTGGTGTGGGGAACAAGCGTTGGGTTATCGGATCTTAGACATTGTGTACTGGTGTGTACAATCCTCTGAATCGTTGTGTAGTATACACACATCTGCGGCAAGCTTTGAGGAGGTACCCGTGCACAGCCGAGACATCATCAAGCGGCTAAAGGATGACGGTTGGGTCAGAGTTAAAGGGACTGATGGGAGCCACCAGCAGTTCAAGCATCCAACCAGGAAGGGACGGGTTACGGTTCCTCATCCGAGTAAAGATGTGGCAATCGGGACGCTTCGAAACATCTGGAAGCAAGCCGGTCTCTGACCGGCTTTACACTTGCTGGTAGATCGTAAGCTTGCTGTTAGCAATAGTGAAATCGAATCGCCGAACTTTTTCGGAGGGATGTTTAAAATGAAATACCCAGTTGTTTTGCACAAAGATGAAGATTCCGATTACGGAGTGACAGTTCCAGACGTACCGGGCTGCTTCTCTGCTGGCGAAACGATCGATGAAGCATTGAGCGAAGTCCAACTTGCGTTAGAGATGCACTTTGAAGGTTTGGTAGAAGATGGAGAGCCTCTGCCGCAACCTCAAAACATCGAACTTCATAGGAAGGACCCGGCTTATGCCGATGGCATCTGGGCTTTCGTAGAATTCGACGTCACCCCCTACTATGGGAAGTCGGTTCGCTTTAACGCGTCTTTACCAGAAGGTCTCCTCAAACGCATAGATGATCGCGTGAAAGAAGACAGCTCTTATGCGTCCAGATCAGGATTTTTAGCCGCGGCGGCGCTGCACGAGCTGGCGAAAAACTTAAACGAAGGCATAGACGCTTTAAAAACCAGAAAGACAGTATGACTTGAAAACATTAAGGGCGCCCTACGGGCGCCCTAATAATGACTAGGTATACGAGCAAGAAACGCAACTGAAGCACTGAACCAACTTTGCAAGACTTGAGAGCTCACAGGGTATCCATTGAACTTCTGAAATGCCTTGTTGAGGCTGCTGTGCAGCTCATCGCGGCGCGAGGCCGCTCCCACCCTGGGATTCGCTCGGTTCCGGATGCGGTATTGGGTGGTTGCTCGTATGGGACGGCGCTTACGCAAGATAAGGGTTAGGATTCCCGGCTCATTGAACGCACCTGCCCAAGGCCCCTCATCCCAACCAAACCTCAAACCGTGTCCCCAACACCTCATCCGAGCACATGCTCACACTCCCCCCATGCGCCTCGGCAATCTTCTTCACGATAAACAACCCCAGCCCCACCGACCGCACCGTGTCCTGGCAATCGCTGCCTCGGGTCATCGGCTCGAACAACGTGGGCAGCAGCGCGTCATCGATCGCAGCACCATGGTTATGCACACTCACCACCGCCCCGTCATCCGAGAAGTCCGTTGTCAGGGTGATGGGGTAGCGAAGGTCGCCATAGGCCACGCCATTGGCCACCAGGTTGCCAATCAACTGCTGCAACCGATCCGGGTCGACCTGCACCACGCGTCGGCCGCGGGCGTAGTGCCGAATCTGTGCGTCAGGGAAGGCCACCTTCAGCTCACTTATCGAATAATCCACGGCACGTACCAGGTCCACTCGCTCGCGGCGGATGGTCATGCCGGGGCCGAGCCTGACCGAGGCGAAGTCGAGCAGGTCGACGATCATGCGCAGCGCGCGCTCAGTCGAGTTGTCGATGCCGGCCAGTAACCGCCGCGCACGGTCGTTGGGTAGGTCGCGCTTGAGCATGGACGCGGCCATCTGGATGGCGGTCAGGGGGTTCTTCAGGTCGTGGCTGGCGATGGCGACCATCTGTTCGGAGAAAACAGCGCGGCGCTGCACCTCCTGGTAGGCGGCGGCGAGTTCGGCCTGGGCGCGTTGCAGGGCGCTTTCGGCTTCTATCTTCTGCGCCAGCATTTCTTCGGCGCGTTGCATGGCTTCCAGGGCGGCCTTGCCACTGCTGGTGCTTTCGAGGGCGCTGAACAGCGCCAGGTGGTAGCGAATGCCGTCATCACTTTCGCGGCGTACGCCGCTGAGCAGCATGGGCAGCTTGCGGCCGTCGCGGTGGCGCAGGGCAATCTTCACTTCGGAGATGGACCCTTGCATGTTCAGCAGTGGGCCCCAGTGGGTCAGCAGGAACACGCGGCCGTCGGCGGGCAGCAGTTGGTCGAAACTCATCGCGTGCAGGGTGGCGCTGTCGTATCCCAGCCAGTCGGCCAGGGTCTGGTTGCAGCGCACCAGGGTGCCGTCGGGCGCCATCACCACCAGGGCACAGGGTGCGTGCTCGAAGAAGGCCTGGGTGGACAGCAGCGCCGTGTTATCCATGGTCGAGGCCAAGGTGGGTGAAGAACTCGTCCATCGCGGCAGCACAAGCGCCTGACGCGCTCAGCTGGGGGTAGTGGCCCATGTTCTCGATGATGCTCAGCTGGCTGCTCGGCATGACGGTGTTGAGGTATTTGCCCACCGCCACAGGCACCACGGGGTCGCCCGTGCATTGCACGATCAGGGTAGGCAGTTGCAGGCCCGTCACGTCCTTGCGGTGGTCGGACAGGAAGATCACGCGGGCGAAATGCCGGGCGATCTGGGCGTCGGTGCGGCTGAAACTGCTGGCCAGTTCCTGTTCCAAGGCCGGCTGGCCGGGGGTGCCCATCAGCACGGGGGCCATGGAGCTGGACCAGCCCAGGTAGTTTTCGTCGAGGGTGGTCAGCAGGTCGTGCACTTCTTCGGGGGTGAAACCGCCGGTGTAGGCCTCGTCGTCCACATAACAGGGCGAGCCGCCCACCATGACCAGCCCCATCAGGCGGCCTGGCCGCTGGCGTTCGGCCAGGGCAGTGATCATGGCGCTGACCGAGTGGGCGACCACGATGACCGGGCCTTGGGCGTATTCGTCGATGATTTCGTTGAGGTCGCTGGCGTAGCCCCACAGCGTGGAGTACTTGTCGTGCTTGTAGGCACTGAGGTCCGAGCGCCCTGCCCCGACCAAGTCGTAGGTAACAACCCGAAAGCGCTCGAGAAAGTGCGGCAGTAGCAGCCGCCACATGGATTGGTCGCAGCCTAAACCATGGGAAAGAACGAGGGTCACGTCACCCGCTCCGGCTACCTGGACGTTGTTACGTTTTTGCAGGGTCATACCTCTCCCGAATACCGTTCAACGTCATGCTGAGCTGTCACGATCCGTTTAAGTCCTTGCTGAGAATAGTTGAGAGAAGCCCTTCGGGTAGGTGCCGTTGAGCAACGCGTCAGCGCCCCGCTAAGTGCTTAGTGGGGTTTTGTGCAGAAACAGTTCACGGATCGGGACGCCCACCTTACGCTATATAGGCAAGCGACGTAGAAATTTCTGCCAGTTTTCTGGGGCCAAAGGGTCCGGTGATGATCCGGATGCCCCTGGCTGGTGCTTGACTTCAGTCAACCTGAACAGAGCCAGGAGGGTTAGGCTCAGGTCATGTACTGCTTGCCGGAGGCCCCTCATGGCCAAGAAATTCCCGAAGCACCCCAGTCACCCCGAGCGCATTTGCTGGGGCTGCGATCTGTATTGCCCAGCCAAGGCGCTGGCCTGCGGTAATGGTGCCGACCGGACCATGCACCCGATGGAGCTGTTCGGCGAGGACTGGGACAGTTTCGATGACCGGTTCGAGCCGCCCGCTGTGGATAACGCGAAGCCCCCCACCTTCTGAGTGCCTCCACCCCTGCATGAAACACCTCACCCGCTCGGCGCGGGTGAGGTGTTCGTCCTTGCGACTTAGATCAGAAGGTGGTGTTGACGGTCAGCGACAAGCTGCGCGGGTCACCGTATACGGCACCTGCATAGAACCCGTAGCGGGTGTAGTAGTGCTTGTCGAACAGGTTGTTGGCATTGAGGGTCACGCTGGTGTCATCGGTCACTTGGTACTTGGCCATGGCGTTCCAGATGGCGTAGCCGGACCAGTTCACGTCGGTGGCACCGCTGCTCACGCCGTTGACAGGCTGGCCCGCCGGGCTGGATATGGCGCGAATGTTGGATTGCGCGGTAACGCCGGCGCCTACGGTCAGGCGGTCGAGTGGGCCGCTGAGGTGGTAGGTGGTGGAGGCCTTGAACAGGTGCGAAGGGTCGCTGCGCCCGTCGCTGTCAACGCGGCGGAAGTGCAGGTAGGTGTAGCCGGCGTATACGTTCCAGTCCGGGGTCAGGGCGCCGGCGATTTCCAGGTCGATGCCGTCGGTTTCCTGGCCTGAGCCTGCTTTGTAGGCATCGCCACCGGTCGGGGTGGACAGGCCGCCGTCCAATACCGCCTTGTTTTCCTGTTTGGTGCGGAAGTACGCCGCAGAGGCGTTCAGGCGACCGTCGAACCAGGCGCCTTTGATGCCCGTCTCGTAGCTTTGCCCCCGGATCGGCTCGACCCGGCTGCCAGCGCTGGTTTCCTGGGTTTGCGGGTTGAAGATGTCGGTGTAGCTGGCGTACAGCGAGTAGGTGTCGTTCAGGTCGTACACTGCGCCCAGGTAGGGGGTCACGACGCCGTTTTCTTCCTGGCTGGTGCGCTCGGCATCCACGCTGCGGGTGATGGCCGAGTAGTCGGTGGTGCGCACGCCCAGGATCACCGACAGCGGGTCGGTGATGCTCAGGCGGGTCGCGGCGTACATGCCTTGCAGGCGGGTGGTGGTCTTGCTGTGCTTGCCGGTCTGCGAAGCCAGCATGGCATAGTCCCCGTCCACGCCGTTGCGCCAGTCGTTGATGGGCAGGCGATTGTCGGCGCGAAACAGGCAGCCTACTCCCGAGTCGACAGCTTTACCGCCCCCAACCATGCTGCACCGGTACTCCGGCGACCACTGCACGGTACGGCTGTCGTTGTAGCCGACCATGGCCTGATGAGTACGGCCAAACAGTTGGAACGGACCAGACAGGTCGATTTGCGCCGACTGCTGGGTGGTGTCGCTCGAGCTGTGCATGCCGTTGAGCTGCGCGCCGCTACCGTCCTGATCCCAGTAGCCGCTGAAACCGCGGCCGCGCCCTGCCGAGTTGACCTTGCCCAGGCCTCGGTGATTAAGGGCATCTGTCGTGCTCTGGGACGCCTTCAGGTCCAGCGACCAGTCGTTGTCGAAGCGGTGCACCAACGAGCCGAAGGCGGTGCGGGTGGTGTACTCGACGAAGCTCCAGCTCGGTACCAGATTGGAACTGCGTGGCAGGTCGGTCTTGCTGCCGTCGCGGTACCAAATGGGGATGTTCGCGCCCCAACCGCCGCCCACCACCTTGTTGTACTCGTACTGGTAGCCGGCGCCCAGGGTGGTGGCATCGTCCAGGTCGAACTCGAAGTTGGCCAGGGCCGCGCGTGAACGGTCGGACTGGTAGTCACGGAACGAGTTGGCATCCTGCTGGGTCACCACGAAACGCGAGCGCTGGCGGCCGTCTTCGGACAGCGGCAGGTTCAGGTCGGCGCCCAGACGGCGCTTGTCCCAGCTGCCGTAGGTGGCGTACGCGCTGCCGCCGAAGGTGCGGGTGGGCGCCTTGCGAATCAGGTCGATGGTGGCGGACGGGTCGCCGGTTCCGCCGAGCAGGCCGTTGGCACCGCGCACGATGTCGATGCGCTCGTAGAGGTCCATGTTCAGGGCGTTGCCGCTACCGCTGAAGTCCGACGCGCCGGGTGCTTGCAGGCCGTCGATTTTCCAGTTGGTGATGGAGTAGCCACGGGCCCGGTAATCGGTGCGTCCGCCCACTTCGGATTTGCTGGCGGTCACCCCTGGGGTGGTTTCCAGCGCCTGCTCGATGCTGTGGATGGCGCGGTCATCCATCTGCTGACGGGTGATGGTGGTAACCGACTGCGGCGTCTGCCGTGGGGTCAGCGCCAGGCCGGTGGAGCTGCGCGTGCGTTCGACGGTGTAGCCCAGCTGGCCGGCATCGTCTTGGGGCAGCAGGGCGCTGTCTTCGATTTGCGTGGCATCGAGTACCAAGGGTGCGCTGTCGGCGGCCATGACGCCACCGCTGATGGCAAGGCCGACGAAGAGGGCGATGGGCTTGAGGCGGGGGCCGCCACAGGTGAACGCGGTGAAGGTGTTGGCGATGCTTGAGGGATTCATTTGGGAAGGCTTCGTATTTGCAGATGATTTTTTGTTAGGATTCTAGGGATCAGTCCTCCGGGCTCTACACCCGACATGTACGGGGATGTAATGCAACGTAATGGGCGCTAATGACGCCCGTCTCACAGGTGTTTTTTCAGATGAGCACAACCCTGCTGGTTGTTGATGACGACGACGAGATTCGCGAGCTGCTGTGCGATTACCTGACCGATGCAGGCTATGCCGTACTGGCGGCTGCCGACGGCAAGCAGATGCACGAGCACCTGGCGCGGCAAAAGGTGGACCTTGTGGTGCTGGACCTGATGCTGCCCGGTGAAGATGGCTTGAGCCTGTGCCGTCAGTTGCAGGCCCTGCCGGGGCTGGCGGTGATCATGCTGTCGGCCAAGGGCAGTGCACTGGACCGCATCATCGGCCTGGAAGTGGGGGCCGACGATTACCTGGCCAAGCCTTTCGAACCCCGGGAACTCATTGCCCGGATCAAGGCCGTGCTGCGCAGGCCCCATCGGTTGGAGGCTGCCGTACAGGAGCCGACCCAGGTCGAAGCTCATGTCTTTGCAGGCTTTCGCCTGGAACACATCAAGCGCCTGCTGACGCGCCCCGATGGGCAGACCTTGACCTTGCCGCGCTCCGACTACCGGGTGCTGCGCGAATTGCTCGAAGCCAACAACCGTGTGGTGTCTCGCGACCAGTTGACGCGCAGTGCCTTCAGCCGCGACCACCTGCCAGACGACCGCTCGGTCGACATGTGCGTCAGCCGCCTGCGCCAGCACTTGCGCCATGCGCCCGGCGATGTGGCGCAGATCCTCACCATCCGCAATGAAGGTTATCTGCTGAGCATTGCTCAGAGCCAGGCCACGGCCTGACATGCGCTGGGCTCGCCGACTGTGGCCGCGCACGCTGTTCGGGCAGCTGATGCTGATCATGGTGGGCGGCACGCTGGCCATCCAGTTGATGTCCAGCAGCATCTGGTTCGATGTGCGCTTCGCCCAGGTGTTCGAAGCCCCCGTGCGCTTGATTGCGGCGCGCAGCGCCCCGCTCATCCAGCAGGCCAGCTGTCATGCCGGCGTGCTCAAGTTGCCGGCCCATTACCAACTACGCTGCGCCGAGCAGCTGCCCTCACCGCAGCAGGACGAACGGCGCGGGCGCAAACGGGTCGAGTTGCTGCTTCACCAGGCACTGAAATACGAGCTTGGCCGTGAGCCGCAGGTGCATTTGATGAAGGTGCAGTTGACCGACGAACTGGGCCAGCCGATCGTCTGGCGCAGCCTGTTCGGCCTGCGCACGGCCCAGGCCCATCTTCAGTTTGCGGTGCCGTTGGCAGACGGGCATTGGTTGACCATCGACGGGCAGGAACTGCAAGGCTGGAGCGGCGAGTCCGCCTGGCTGCTGATCAGCGACTACCTGTTACGGGTGTACGCGCTGCGCATTGTCGCCGTGCTGGTGGTGTGCCTGATCGCCGTGCGCCTGTGCCTGCGTCCGCTGCGCCGCCTGGCGGATGCAGCGCTGGCGCTGGGCAGCAACCTAGAACAACCGCCGCTGGCGCTCGACGGCCCCGACGAGGTTCGTCAGGCCGCGCAGGCCTTCAACGCCATGCAGCAGCGCCTGATCGCCATGGTCAACGACAAGGCTTACTTTCTCGCCGCCGTCTCCCATGACCTGCGCACCCCGTTGACGCGCATGCGCCTGCGCCTGGAGCGCATGCCCGATGACGAACACCGGAAGCGGTTGCGGCAGAACATTGCCCAGATGGACGACATGATCGGCCAGGTGCTGGACTACCTGCGGGCGGGCGAGCAGCAAAACCTGCAGCCGGTCGACATTGATCGCCTGGTTGCACGCCAGTGTGCGGAGCTGGCCACTGCCGACGAACCCATCCCTGTGCACGGTCATGGCGGGGTGGTGAGCGTCGATGCCCTGATGGTGCAGCGTTGTCTGCAAAACCTGCTGGTCAATGCATTGCGCTATGCCAGTCAGGTGAGTGTGTCGGTGGAGCGCGTAGGGCCACGGGTGCTGGTTCACGTCGAGGATCGAGGCCCAGGCATTGCGCCGCACCTGCTGGCGACCGTCACCGAACCGTTCGTACGTGGAGAGCGTTCGCGTAACCAGGCATCGGGCGGGTATGGGCTCGGGCTGAGTATCGTCGAGCGGATCATGACCAGCCATGGGGGGGCGTTGCGGATGCACAACCGTGAGGGGGGCGGGTTGCGCGTGACCATCGAGCTGCCGGTCTAGACATGGGCAGCCCGTGGGCTCAGGCCACCGGCGCACGCGGTGCAAAGGTGGCCTGCGTGGGTGACCGGATCAGAAGATGCTGATCGGGTACTCGACGAATACGCGGACTTCGTTGCCGTCGTCGTTGTAACCGTTCTGGCGCACGGCATTGTTGGTGCGCAGGAACGAGCTGCGCAGCTTGACCGACAGGTCCTTGGCCGGGCCTTCCTGGACCACGTAGCGGATCTGGTTGAAGATCTCGCGCTCCTTGCCTTCGCCGAAGCCCTGTGGGTTGGCGACGTTGCGGGTATTGATGTTGTCACCCACCACGTAGGCCAGCTTGTAGGTCAGGCCAGGAATGCCGTAGGCACCGAAGTCCAGGCCATAGCCCAGCTGCCAGGAACGCTCGTCCTCGGCATTGAAGTCGGACCAGTAAGAGTTGGCCAGGAAGATGGTCGAGCCACCGTCACCCACGCCGCCCTGGTTCTGGTACCAGCCGTAGTTGTAGCCGGTGCTACCGGTGCTGCGCTGGTGAGCGAGGGTGAACGAGTGGGCGCCGTAGGCGTAGGTAGCAGCCAGGCTCCAGATGGTGTTCGAGTCACCGTTCAGGCCCGCTTCACGCACGTACTTGTTGTCGATGCTCGACTTGTAGCCGTTGAAGTCCAGGGTCAGGGACTGATCGTCGGCGATGGCATAGACGTAGTTCAGGCCCAGGTAGTGCTTCTTCATCACGTCTTCGGTGTCGGCGGTGTACAGCGACGCAGTGAAGTTGTCGTTGAACTTGTAGCTACCGCCCAACACGTTGATCGACTTCAGGCCACCGCCATCACGGCGTTCGGCGCTCTTGCGCGCTTCCTGGGTGAAGCGACCGGCGTTCAGCTCCAGGCCTTCGATTTCCTTGGAGGTGATCAGGGTGCCGGTGAAGCTTTCCGGCAGCAGGCGCGCATCGTCGTACTGGAGCACTGGCAGTGCAGGCATCTGGTCACCGTACTTGAGCACGGTGTTGGAAATACGGAACTTCACGGCAGCACCGGCACGGGCCAGGTTGTGCGGCGAACGGGCATTGCCATCGGCATTGGTGGTGTCGTGCGGCTTGAAGAAGTCGACGCCGCCGCCACCGTTGTGGCCCTTGCCGCCGTCCAGGCGCAAGGCGTACAGGCCGAATGCATCGACGCCGACACCGACGGTGCCTTGGGTGAAGCCGGACGAGAAGTTGCCGATGAATGCCTGGCCCCACTCGATCTGGTCATCGGTGCCGTGCTTCTTGTCACGGTTGATGTAGGCGTTGCGCAGAAGGACGTTGGCGTGGCTGTCCTCGATGAAGCCGTTGCTGGCGGCCTGGTCATTGGCCTGGGCCTGGGTCGCGGCGATCATCGCCAGGGCGACCAGGCTGATCCTGGTATTCAACATGTTATTTTCCTTATTTCTTGATCGAAAACGCGCTGCGTAATGACGCCATGAACCAACGCCCCTTCGTAGGTTCGACGCTATGCAGGTTCTGCCAGAAGGCCCTTTGCCGGTAAACGCGGCCGGCCCTGGCAACAGCATGGCCAAACGGATTGGCCAGCAGGCGTGGCCGAATCCTAGCGGCGTGCGATTACAAATGTCAAAAAAACGTGAAATTCAGGTTGATATAACTAAAAACCGAGCGTTCATGAGGCATTTCCTTTAGAACTAAAGCTGTAGGAGGATATTCCTTCTCGGTATTGAAAACTCATCTTGATCAAGGCGACAAGTTCACTTAGGTCCCCATTCTGACTAGTCACAAAGTGATACAAACGTAAAAATCCAGAAACCATAATAGGCGAGCGTTAGCAAATAGCACCCATTATCATTCGCGCCTTCATTACTGCCCGGTCAAACGCGCGTCATGCCTGCCCCTTCTCGCCTCGCTCCTATCACGCTCTCCATTTCATGCCTGCTGGCTGCCAGCCCCACAAGCGCCGCTACTACCACACTGCCTGAGCTATCCGTCACCGCCGACAGCGAGCGGGACAAAGACAGCCCGCGGGTGCGTGAAGTCAGTACTGCGACCCGAACCGCCACCGCCGTACGCGCCGTGCCGCAGGCGGTGGATACGGTCAAGACCTCGCAGGTGCTGGACTACGGCAGCAACACGTTGGGCAAGGCGCTCGAAGGTATCCCCAACGTCAGCAGTGGTGCCGACACGCGCTTCGATAGCGTGCGCATTCGCGGCTTCGAAGCCGGCAATGACTTCTACCTGGACGGCGTGCGCGATGACAGCCAGTACATCCGCGACCTGCACAGCATCGAACGGGTCGATGTGCTCAAAGGCCCTGCGGCCGTGCTGTATGGACGGGGCGGCCAGGGGGGTATCGTCAACCGCATCAGCAAGGCGCCCGAGGCGGGCCGTCGTTCCACCCTGGAGGCACGGGCAGGCAGCGAGGACCTGCGCAGCCTGTATGCCGACCTCAGCGCAGACCCCAGCGACACGGTCAGCCTGCGCCTGAACATGGGCAATCAGGACAACAACAGTTTCCGTGACGGTGTCGACGGTAGCCGCCAGCTGTTCGCGCCCTCGGTCAGCTGGCAGGTCACGCCGGCGCTGAACTGGCTGGTGCAATACGAGTACAGCCGCTTCAACCGCACGCCGGACCGCGGTATCCCCGGCGTCGATGGTCGCCCCGCGAATGTCAGCCGCAGCACGACCTACGGCGATACACAGCGTGACTTCATCGATGACCGGGCGCAGTCCTTGCGGTCACGCCTGAACTACGAGCTCAACGATGCATGGCAACTGCGTCATACCCTGAGCCTGTTCAAGCTCGACAGCGAATTCGACAACACCTACCCCACCGCCTACAACCCCAGCAATGGCACAGTGACGCGCCAGCGCTGGCAGCAGGACCTGAACACCCGCAACCTGTTCAATACCCTGGAAGCCGAAGGCACCTTCGACACACTGGGCCTAGGGCACACGCTACTGCTGGGCCTGGAATTCGGCAGCCAACGCCGCGACCCCACTTTGTACACCGCGGCTGCGGCAAACGCCGGCGGCAGGCCTGTGCCGCCCGTGGACTTGTACGACCCTGACCGGAGCAGGCAGCACAACGGTCGCATGGTGATGTCGAGCAATAACCACACCGTGGTGCAAAGCCGAGGCCTGTACCTGCAAGACCAGCTTCGCCTGAACGATCAATGGCAGTTGCTGGCAGGCGTGCGTTTCGATGAATTCGACGTTCAGACCACCAACAAGGTGCGCAGCCTGTCCGAAAAACAGAGCAGCCGAACCACCAGCCCTCGCATCGGGGTGGTGTATACCCCGTGGCAGGACCACTCGTTCTATGCGTCATGGAGCAAGACCTTCTCGCCAGTAGGCGGTGGCCTGATCGGTATAACGCCGGGCGCACCGGGCAACAGCAACGAGACAGCACCCGAGCTGACGCGGCAAAAGGAGGTTGGCGTGAAGAGCGACTGGTTCGACCAACGCCTGACCACCACCCTGGCGGTCTATGAGCTCGAGCTGTACAACCGTCGTACCCGCGACCCGCTTGACCCGGAAGTCACCTTGCTCAGTGGCCTGCAGCGCTCGCGCGGCATCGAGTTGACCGCCATGGGCAATGTGGTTGGCAACTGGTACGTGCGTGGCGGGGTTGGTCTGCAAGATGCCACGATCGTCAAGGACAGCAATGGCCAGCAGGGTAACCGGATCAATGACGTGGCCAAGCGTAACGCCAGCCTGTTCGTCACCTGGAAGCCAGAACTGGGCTGGTACGCAGAAACAGGCCTGACGCTGGTCGGTCAGCGGTATGCCGACAACCAGAACACCACGGTCCTGCCAGGTTATGGCCGCTGGGATGCGCTGGCCGGGTACCGCACCCAGGAGTGGGACGTGCGGGCGGCGCTGAGCAACATTGCCGACCGGACTTACTACAGTTCGGCGACCAGTGCAGCGCAGATCCAGGTCGGCGACCCGCGCAGCCTGGTCGTCACAGGCACCTACAGCTTCTGAACGTCAACAGGGGCAGCCTTTGCGAGGCTGCCCCTGCCGGTGTGCTACAGGGTTTGAGGAACGTTGGATCGCGGCTAACGCCACACCGCCATCAACGCATGAAGCTCAGCCTCGCTGATCAGCCCTTCGGGGTAACGCCCGGCAAGTAGCCGTCGTGGGTCGGTCGTCCTGACCCTGCTGCTTCCATGGTGCTTCAACCACTTCGCCAAACGCTCGAGCGATGCATGGTCTAGTGCCAATGGGCGCAATGCCGACTCACTTGCTGCATTCATTTCTACACGTACTCCTGGCCCGTGAGCAGCTAACCTACGCAAGTAGTGTTACAAGCAGACAACCCGATGACACCGGGCTATCTGTTTGAAAAACAATACAAAAGCTATGCCACTACACGTGCCAGGCGTCGCCGGGCTGGGAAGCGAGCGTACACCCTCGCCGCGCCCCACGGGCCATCAACGGTGCACAGGCGCCGGCTGCTGCTGGGTCAGGCAATGAATGTTACCGCCGCCCAACAGCAATTCCCGCCCAGGGATCATCACCACCTCATGGTCAGGAAAGATGCTCGACAGTATGGCCTTGGCCTCGGCATCGGCCGGGTCGTCGAAGCTCGGCGCGATGATGCCGCCGTTGACGATCAGGAAGTTGACGTACGAGCCTGCCAGACGCACCGAAGGGTCACGCTCCTGGCTGCCCGACACCTGGTCGACGCCGGCACATTCCTCTTCGGTGGCGTACAGCGGCCCGGGTATTGGCATCTTGTGCACGACGAAGGCCCGTCCCCTGGCGTCGCGGGTGGTCTGCAGCACTTCCATGGCCGCGTGGCAACGCGCGTAGTTGGGGTCGTTCGCGTCATCTGTCCAGGCCAGTAACACTTCACCTGGGCGCACGTAACAGCAGAAGTTGTCGACATGGCCATCGGTTTCGTCGTTGTACAGGCCGTCGGGCAGCCAGACCACGGTATCGACCGCGAGGTTGTCGCGCAGCACAGCTTCGATCTGCTCGCGGTTCAGGTGTGGATTACGGTTGTGGTTCAGCAGGCACTCTTCGGTGGTGATCACCGTGCCTTCGCCGTCCACATGGATCGAGCCGCCTTCGAGCACGAACCCTTCGGTGCGATAACGCTGGCAGCGCTCCATCTCCAGCACCTTGCCAGCCAACGCCTCGTCTTTGTTCCACGGTGCGTACAGGCCACCCTCGAAGCCGCCCCAGGCGTTGAAGTCCCAGTCTACGCCGCGCACTTCGCCGTTGTCGTTGACCACGAAAGTGGGGCCGGTATCACGCACCCAGGCATCGTCGCTGCTGAGTTCGACAACCCGGATATTGGGCTGGTCCAGCAGGCGACGCGCGTTTTCATACTGGCCGGCAGAGACGCCCACGGTGACCGGTTCGAAGCGCGCGATCGCCTTGGCCAGGGTGACATGGGCCGCCTGTGCCGGCTTGCCGCCCAGGCGCCAGTTATCCGGCCGCTCGGGCCAGACCATCCAGACCTGGGTTTGCGGGGCCCATTCGGCGGGCATGTGGAAACCATCGGCACGGGGCGTGGAAGTGAGGGTTTTCATCGTTGACCTCTGTCATGGCCCTGCCCGGAAGGGTATGGGCGTAAAAAGCGTTTATAACCGATATAAATCCGTGTTGAAACAGAATAATGCCGCAAGACCCTGATAAGCCCGACACAATATTTCGATAATAATCGGCAAATACGTGACGCCGGTCGGGCGCAACCTTCACCCTAGCATTGACCAGAGCAGTGCCGCGCGCCTTGCTCGACAGGACAAGCACGCTTCTGCCAGCTAGGGTCATAACGCACAGCATGCAGAGTGTTTCCCGATGAACGTGATACCCACTACCCTTCCCGAAGTGCTGATCATCGAACCCAAGGTCTTCGGCGACAGCCGAGGTTTTTTCTTCGAGTCCTTCAACGCCCGCGAGTTTGCCCGGCTGACCGGCGCCAAGGTCGAGTTCGTCCAGGACAACCACTCGCGCTCTGGCCGGGGCGTGCTGCGTGGGCTGCATTATCAGGTGGCCAATACCCAAGGCAAACTGGTGCGCGTGGTACAGGGCGAGATCCGCGATGTGGCCGTGGATGTGCGCAGGCACTCGCCCACGTTCGGCCAGTGGGTGGCAGTGCACCTGTCGGCGGAAAACCATCGTCAGCTGTGGATCCCGGCAGGCTTTGCCCATGGCTTTGCGGTGATGGGCGATTCGGCGGAGTTTCTGTACAAGACCACCGACTACTACAACCCACAGGCCGACCGCTGCATCCGCTGGGACGACCCGACACTGGCCATCGACTGGGGTCTGCAACAGCCGCCTGTGCTCTCAGACAAGGACAAGCTGGGCGTGTCGTGGGCAGAAGCACAAGTGCTGCCTTAACTAGCGCATAATTGCTTCAGACCCTTCTGACGCAATGATGTGATGATCGCCAAGAACACCCCTCCTCGCCGCCCTCGCTGGCGCAGCCTGGCTTTACTGGCGCTGTGCCTGGTGCCGCTGCTATGGCCGCTGCATCACCTGGCTGAGCGCTATTACCGGCAAGAGTTGGCCTCGCAGAACCGGCAGACCCTCGACCTGTATGTCGCCAACCTGCTGGGCACGCTGCACCGCTATGAAACCTTGCCGCAGATCCTTGGCGATTTGCCAGCCCTGCGCGGGGTGCTGGCCGACCCGTTTCGCCTGGAAGCGGTCACCAATGCCAACCGCCTGCTGAAAAACATCGTGCAGCAGACCGGCGCCGAGGTGATGTACCTCATGGACGTCAGCGGCAATACCCTGGCGGCCTCAAACTGGGACAAACACGACAGCTTCGTAGGGCGCAACTTCGCGTTTCGCCCCTACTTCAACGAAGCCATGGCCGGGCACCTCGGTCGTTTCTTCGGCCAGGGTACAACGTCCGCGAAGCGGGGTTATTTCTTCGCCGCCGCCGTGCGCGACGGCGAACGCACCGTCGGTGTGCTGGTTGTCAAGGTTGACCTCGATCATACCGAGACCTTATGGGGCCGCACGCCCGAGCAACTGTTGCTGACCGATCACAACGGCGTGGTCATCCTCACGTCACGCCCGGAGTGGCGTTTTCGCGCTACCCGGCCGCTGACCGCAGCCGAGCGCCAGGCCATCATCGCCATCCAGCCGTACCCAACCCAGGCCCCCCAGCCGCTGGTGATCAGTGACGATGCCTGGATCACCCAGACCCGGGCCATTCCAGAAACCGGCTGGCAGGTCAGCATACTTGCGCCGCGCATCCTGGTGGACCGCTCCGCGCAGACGGTCACGGCCATCGGTGCCGGCGCTCTGCTGGTCATCGTGCTGCTGACCGGCCTGGTGATGCAGCGGCGCCGTCATTATATGGACCGCATCGATTTCGAGGCCCGCGGGCGCCAGCAACTCGAACAGCGGGTGGCCGAGCGTACCGCCGACCTCGAAGGGCTCAATGCGCGCCTCAAAAGCGCCGTGCTCGAACGCGAGAATGCCCAGCAGGAGGCCGTGAGGGCCCAGGACGAACTGGTGCAGGCAGGCAAGCTGTCGGTGCTGGGCACCATGTCGGCGAGTATCAGCCATGAGCTCAACCAGCCCCTGGCAGCCATTCGCAGCTATGCCGAAAACGCCGAGATCCTGTTGGACCACCAACGTACCGAAGACGCGCGCGGCAACCTGAAACTGATCGGCGAGCTGACCGGGCGCATGGCCTCGATCATTGCCCACCTGCGCGCCTTTGCCCGCCGCGACCGCCACGCTCCGGAGAGCGTAGCCCTGCAACCGGCCCTGGACGACGCCCTGGCCCTGCTTGCCAAACGTCGCCGGGCAATGGCGGTTGAGCTGGTGCG
The DNA here is from genome assembly GCF_002021815.1 of Pseudomonas parafulva. NCBI lineage: Bacteria > Pseudomonadati > Pseudomonadota > Gammaproteobacteria > Pseudomonadales > Pseudomonadaceae > Pseudomonas > Pseudomonas parafulva. The sequence continues at coordinate 294,100 of NZ_CP019952.1, read as the reverse complement.
CGACCTGCCGGAAGCCACGCTGTGGGTACAGGCGGGCGAAACCCGCCTGCGCCAGGTACTGGGCAACTTGCTGGCCAATGCCCTGGACGCGTTGACCGAGAAGGCCAACCCGCGCCGGCTGTGGATAAGTGCCGAACAGCAGGACGATTGCGTTTATCTCTCCATTCGCGACAACGGCCCCGGCTTCAGCCGTCAGGCACTGGAGCATGCCAGGGAGCCCTTTTTCACCACCAAGACCCGCACCCAGGGGCTGGGCTTGGGCCTGGCCATATGTGACAGCCTGATGCGCACCCTAGGGGGTGAGCTGCTGCTGGCCAACCACCCCGAGGGCGGTGCGTTGCTGACCTTGAAAATGCGCGTAGCCCCACCGGGTGCCACCTTGCCCAATTCAGAGGATTCTTCGGCATGAGCCCCGAAACACTGATCGACAGTCGCGCCCAGGTGATCCTGGTCGACGACGACGCACACCTGCGCCAGGCCCTGAGCCAGACGCTGGACCTGGCCGGGCTCAAGGTCGTGGCATTGGCCGATGCCCATGGCCTGGCCGAGCGTATCCCGGCAGACTGGCCAGGCGTTGTAGTCAGCGATATCCGCATGCCGGGTATCGATGGCCTGCAGCTGCTTGAGCAATTGCATGGCCTGGACAGCGAGCTACCGGTGCTTTTGATCACCGGGCACGGCGATGTCCCGTTGGCGGTACAAGCCATGCGCGCCGGTGCCTACGACTTCCTGGAAAAGCCCTTTGCCAGCGACGCCCTGCTCGACAGCGTGCGCCGCGCCCTGGCACTGCGCCAATTAGTGCTGGAGAACCGCAGCCTGCGCATGGCATTGAGCGACCGCCAGCAACTGGCCACACGTTTGGTGGGCCAGTCTGCGGCCATGCAGCGCCTGCGCGAGCAGATCGGCGCACTCGCCGGCACGCGAGCCGACGTATTGATCCTTGGTGAGACCGGGGCTGGCAAAGAAGTGGTCGCCCGCGCCCTGCACGACCTGTCGAGCCGCCGGGACGGGCCCTTCGTGGCCATCAACGCTGGCGCTTTGGCCGAATCGGTGGTCGAGAGCGAGCTGTTTGGCCACGAGCCCGGCGCCTTTACGGGCGCGCAAAAACGCCGCATCGGCAAGTTCGAATTCGCCAATGGCGGTACGTTGTTCCTCGATGAAATCGAAAGCATGAGCCTGGATGTGCAGGTAAAGCTGTTGCGCATGCTCCAGGAGCGCGTGGTCGAGCGGTTGGGTGGCAATCAGCTGATACCGCTGGACATCCGCATCATCGCCGCCACTAAGGAAGACCTGCGCCAGGCCGCCGACCAGGGGCGTTTTCGCGCCGACCTGTATTACCGCCTGAACGTCGCGCCCTTGCGCATTCCGCCGCTGCGCGAACGTGGCGACGACATCCTGATGCTTTTCCAGCATTTCGCCGATGCCGCCAGTCAGCGCCATGGCCTGGGGCCGCACGCCCTGCAACCCGCGCAACGGGCTTTGCTGCTGCGCCATGACTGGCCGGGCAACGTGCGCGAGCTGCAAAACGCGGCCGAACGCTTCGCCCTCGGGCTGGAACTGGCGCTCGATGGCCAGGCGCCGCCTGCAACCCACGCTCCCGCCCCCGTCACCGGCAACCTGAGCGAGCAGGTCGAGCACTTCGAGCGCTCGTTGATCACGGCTGAACTTGCTCAGCCGCACGGCTCGCTGCGTAGCCTTGCCGAAGCGCTGGGTGTTCCACGCAAGACGCTGCACGACAAGTTGCGCAAGCATGGCCTGAGCTTCGAAGGCGGTAGCGGTGGCCACGACGACCATGAGGAAACCCGTTGATGAGCGAGCCGATTCACCCGCTGCAGACAGTGCTTCACACCGATATTCCATTGACCCGGGACATGAGCCTGGAGGTACTGGACTGGCAACAGCATACCCTGCGCCTGCAACTGCCCTTGGCCGCCAACGTCAACCACAAGAACACCATGTTCGGCGGCAGCCTCTACTGCGCAGCGGTACTGGCCGGCTGGGGCTGGTTGCACCTGCGGCTACAGGAACTGGGCATCGATGATGGGCATATCGTCATTCAGGAGGGGCAGATCAGCTACCCGCTGCCGGTTACCGGCGCTGCCGTGGCCAGTTGCGCTGCTCCGGACGAGAAGGCCTGGTCGCGATTCCTGACAATGTATCAGCGGCGTGGGCGGGCACGGCTGACGCTGGAAACAACGGTGAGCAATGTGGGCAGTGATGAAGTGGCGGTGATGTTCAGCGGGCAGTATGTGTTGCACAGGTGAGCGGCGGGTTGATCGCGGGAGATCAACAGGCGGTCTTGACGCCGCGAATCTGGGGCCGCTTTGCGGCCCATCGCGGCACAAGGCCGCTCCTACACGGGGAGCGACTGCCTAGCGGCACATCTGGAGGCTAGCCGATTTCCGGGTAGGAGCGGCCTTGTGCCGCGATGGGCCGCAAAGCGGCCCTTTCGGTCCTCTACCCATGAACAATTTTCCACCCCTAAAGCCACACTTACCCTCGCCAATCAAACGAGCCCAAGCAAGGCCTCTCGCCAACGGGCCCCCGCCGGCAGGGCAAGGAAGTAGGGATTGAGCAACGATTCGCGCGCCGGATACCGGAAGGGTTGGCCGTCGACCTCAATCACCTCGCCCCCGGCACCCTCGACCACACCCTGGGCGGCCGCCGTGTCCCACTGGGAGGTCGGCGCCAAGCGTGGGTAGCAGTCGGCGCTGCCTTCGGCCAACAGGCAGAACTTCAGTGAACTGCCCACCGAAACCAGCTCAAGCGGCCCCACCGCAGTACTCAACCCGTTCAGCAAAGCCTCTTGCCGAGGGCTGGAGTGCCGGCGGCTGGCAACCACGGTGAACGGCGACCCGGCAGGCGGGGTGGCGCGCACCTGGATGGCCTGCGCGGTTTCACTCCGCTCCGCTCGCCAGGCACCCAGTGCCCGCCCTCCAAAGTAGCAACGCCCCGAAGTGGGCATCGATACTACCCCAAACACCACCTCGCCCTGATCGATCAAGGCAATGTTGACCGTGAACTCCTCGCTGCCGGCAATGAACTCCTTGGTGCCGTCGAGCGGGTCGACCAACCACCAACGGCGCCACGTCTGGCGCTCCGCCAACGGGATATCGCAGTCTTCTTCGGACAGGACGGGAATGTGCGGGGCCAGGGTCTGCAAGCCCTCTGTAATTACCTGGTGTGCTGCCAGGTCGGCAGCCGTGACGGGCGAGTCGTCGGCCTTGTTGACGACGGCCACATCAGCGCGCCAGAACGGCAGGATCGCCTCGCCCGCCGACAGCGCCAACGCCACCACGTCCTGCATCAATTGCTGATCGTTCATGGTGCCAGTACCCCGCGCTGGATCAGCAGGTCACGCGCCAGGTACAAGGCAGCCAGCGCACGCCCTTCGCTGAACTGCGGGTGCATGGCCAAGGCCGACAGCTCCCGCAGGTTGACCTTGTCCACGCCCATCGGCTCCGGCTCATCGCCCTCCAGCCGTTCCTCATACAGGTCGGTGGCCAGTACCACCTGGATCTTCTGGCTCATGTAGCCCGGGGACAGGGAAAGCTCGGTCAGGTGCTCCAGTTGCCGTGCACCAAAGCCGGCTTCTTCCTTGAGCTCCCGGTCAGCTGCCGCCAGCACGTCCTCGCCCGGTTCGATCAAGCCCTTGGGTAGCGACAGTTCATATTCGTCAGTCCCGCCGCAGTACTCTTCCACCAGCACTGCGTGCTCGGCATCGAGCATGGCCACGATCATCACCGCACCATAGCCATTGCCCCGGCCCACCAGCCGCTCGTAGGTGCGCTCCACGCCGTTGCTGAAGCGCAACTCGACGGCCTCGACTCGGAACAGGCGGCTGCTGGCGACGATCTCGCGGCTGAGGACGGTAGGTTTCTGGCGCATGGGGGGCTCCTTGGCGTGAACGGGTTACTATACCGTGGCTTGCCGACCGAACGAGAGTTTCCCATGCCTGTTCTTCCCTGGTCCGCCATCGATACCGTCCTGCTGGACATGGATGGCACACTGCTCGACCTGCATTACGACAACCGCTTCTGGCTGGAGCACCTGCCGCAGCGCTATGCAGAGCTGCACGGCGTAAGCCGGGCGATGGCGCAGCTGGAACTCGAGCCGCTGTTCGAGCGCAACGCCGGTACCTTGAACTGGTATTGCCTGGACTTCTGGAGCCGTGAGCTGCGCCTGCCGATCCGCGAGCTCAAGCGCGAAATCGCCGACCTGATCGCCTTGCGGCCCGATGCCGATACCTTTCTGGCCGCGATCGGCCAGGCAGGCAAGCGAGTGATCATGATCACCAATGCACACCGCGATTCACTCTCGCTCAAGCTCGAACGCATCGAACTGGCACCCTACTTCGACCGCATGATCAGCTCCCATGACTACGGGTTTCCCAAGGAGAGCCCGCAGTTCTGGGATGCCTTGCAGGCCGATATCGGCTTTGAACCTGCCCGCAGCCTGTTCATCGACGACACGCTGCCCATTTTGCGCAGTGCCCGGCAATTCGGCGTGGGCCACTTGCTGGCGGTGCGCCAGCCGGACAGCCAGGCGCAGCCTCGAGACACCGCAGAGTTCGCAGCTGTCGAAGACTATCGGGAATTGCTGAACGGTCTTTGAACGCAAACCCGCGCCATGGGCGCGAGTTGCGGTGACAAGCCTCTGGATGGGCCTATCGGTTACTCGGGAATACGCAGCACCTGGCCCGGATAGATCTTGTTCGGATCCGACAGCATGGGCTTGTTGGCCTCGAAGATCTTCTGGTACTTGTTGGCATCGCCGTAGACCTTCTTGGAGATGGCGCTGAGGGTATCGCCCTTCTCCACGGTCACGAAGCGCGCCGCCTGGGCTACGGGGCCGGTGACGGTGATCTGGTCGTCGACGCTGGCCACGCCTTCAATGTTGCCGGCTGCCAGAATGATCTTCTCTTTCTCTTCCTGGCTGGCCACCTCGCCCTTGAGGGTCACCTTGTCGCCTTCCACGGTGGCAGTGATGTTGGGGTTACCCAACCCGACGTTTTCGACGTGCTTCTTCAACTGCTCCTCGGCCTTGGCATTGCCGGGGGTCAGCAGATCGATCAACTTCTCGCCTGCTTCCTTCACAAAGCTGAATAGACTCATGACGCTCTCCTTGTTGATGTGAAACCGTTGGACAATGAAGTCTGGGCCAAGACTCAATCGGTCATCGCACTGCGACCTATCGACGCGGTCTATCACTGCATAGACCCTAGCAATTAGACGTCGCCGGCAGGCAAGCCTAGGCTTGTAGCCTCAGTAAGCCGGCGCCCGTCGCCGATCAAGAGCACGCCTGGATGAACAGCAAGCCACCGCTGTGTGCGGCCTCGTTACCGTTAGCCATGCCCGCCGCCAGCACTACCTATGATTACGTCCAGCTCGGCGATGGCCAGCCCGGCAGCACGCCACTGGCCGAAGAAGTCGCCCTGGCGATCGTGTACAACGGCCTGAACCAGGCCGTCATGCTCGTCAGCCCGACCGACCTGGAAGATTTTGCCGTTGGCTTCAGTGTGGGCAGCGGCATCGTTGAAAGCACTGCCGAAATCTACGACGTCAAACTGTCGGGAAGCGGCGCTTCGATGTATGCAGACCTGGAAATCTCCAGCCGCGCCTTCTGGAACCTGAAGAACCAACGCCGCCAACTGGCCGGCACCAGCGGCTGTGGCCTGTGCGGCGTCGAAGCCCTGGAGCAGGCGCTGCCGGACCTGGCCAAATTGCCGGGCGCACCGTTGCCCCCTGCCCAGTGGCTGGTCGGCCTGCGCCAGCGGATCGACGCCTTTCAGCCGCTGGGCCAGCACTGCGGCGCCGTGCATGCGGCCTTGTTCATGGACCGCCATGGCGAACTGCTGCTGGGCCGCGAAGACATTGGCCGGCACAACGCCCTCGACAAGCTCATTGGCGCACTATTGCGTCAGGGTATCGACAGCGACGGCGGCCTGGCCATCGTCACCAGCCGTTGCAGCCTGGAATTGATCCAGAAGGTGCTGCGTGCCGGCATCCAGACCCTGGTCAGCCTGTCGGCGCCTACGGGCCTGGCCCTGCAATGGGCACGCAGGCACAACCTCAACCTCATTCATTTGCCCAAACACAGCGCACCGCGGGTCTACAGCCCGGCGGCGGAGTCGTAACAGCCGTGACCTCGTACCAGCCTATTCCGAAAAACGCCCCAGCCTCCTCTCCTCGCTACAAGCCCTACCACGGCCCTGCCGGCGGCTGGGGTGCACTGCGCAGCGTGGCCAAAGCCTGGGTGGGCAGCGACAACCCGCTGAAGAATATCCGTGCCCTGCTCAAGACCAACCAGAACGGCGGCTTTGACTGCCCAGGTTGCGCCTGGGGCGACTCGCCTGAAAGCGGCATGGTCAAGTTCTGCGAAAACGGCGCCAAGGCGGTCAACTGGGAAGCCACCAAACGCCGCGTGGACGCTGCATTCTTCGCCCGCTACAGCGTCACCTCGTTGCTGCAGCAAAGCGATTACTGGCTGGAGTACCAAGGCCGACTGACCGAGCCGATGGTGTACGACGCCGCCACTGATCGCTACCAGCCCATCAGCTGGGACGCCGCGTTCGCCCTCATCGGCCGAGAGCTGAACAAGCTCGCAAGCCCTGACCAGGCCGAGTTCTACACCTCCGGGCGCGCCAGCAACGAAGCGGCGTACCTCTACCAGCTCTTCGTGCGCGCCTACGGCACCAACAACTTCCCGGACTGCTCGAACATGTGCCACGAGGCCAGCGGTGTGGCGCTGGGGCAGAGTGTGGGGGTGGGCAAGGGTACCGTCACGTTCGAGGATTTCGAGCACGCCGATGCGATCTTCGTCTGGGGCCAGAACCCGGGCACCAACCATCCGCGCATGCTGGACCCGCTGCGCGATGCCGTGAAACGCGGCGCGCAGGTGGTGTGCATCAACCCGCTCAAGGAGCGCGGCCTGGAACGCTTCCAGCACCCGCAAAACCCGCTGGAGATGCTGACCAACAGCGACCGCCCCACCAATACGGCGTTCTTCCGCCCGGCCCTGGGTGGCGACATGGCCATGCTGCGGGGCATGGCCAAGTTCGCCCTGCAATGGGAGCGTGAAGCGCAAGCCAAGGGTGAGCCGGCGGTCTTCGACCACGCCTTCATCGCCGAGCACGGGCACGGCCTGGACGACTACCTGGCGGTGGTCGATGCCACGCCTTGGGCGCATATCCAGCAGCAGTCGGGCTTGGCACTCGAAGACATCGAACTGGCCGCCCGCATGTACTGCCGGAGCCAGCGCGTGATCATGTGCTGGGCCATGGGCATCACCCAGCACCGTCACTCGGTGCCGACCATCCAGGAACTGGTCAACCTGCAAATGCTGCGCGGCAATATTGGCGCGCCAGGGGCCGGGCTGTGCCCGGTCCGCGGTCACAGCAACGTGCAGGGCGACCGCACCATGGGTATCAACGAGCGTCCGCCGGCCGCCCTGCTCGACGCCATCGAAGCGCGCTTCGGCTTCCCGGTGCCGCGCAAGAACGGGCACAACACCGTCGAGGCCATCCATGCCATGCTCCAGGGGCACGCCAAGGTGTTCATCGGACTAGGCGGCAACTTCGCCCAGGCCACGCCTGACACCGAGCGCACCGCGCGAGCGCTGCGCAACTGCGAACTGACCGTGCACATCAGCACCAAGCTCAACCGCAGCCACCTGGTTCACGGCAAGCAGGCGCTTATCCTGCCTTGCCTGGGCCGTACCGACATCGACATGCAAGCGGACGGGCCTCAAGCGGTCACCGTCGAAGACTCGTTCAGCATGGTCCACGGCTCCAACGGCCAGCTCAAGCCACTGTCCCGGCAGATGCGGTCTGAGCCCGCGGTCATCGCTGGCATCGCTGCTGCCACCCTGGGCAAACACCCTGTGGACTGGCAATGGCTGGTGGCCGACTACGACCGTATTCGGGCTCTGATCGCCGACACCATTGCAGGCTTCTCTGATTTCAATCAGCGCATGCGGCAGCCTGGGGGATTCTACCTGGGCAATAGCGCCGGCCGGCGTGAGTGGGCCACGGCCAATGGCCGCGCCAACTTCAAAGCCAACCTGCTGCCAGATTCGCTGCTCGACGAGCGCGTGCGTGCCAGCGGCCAGGTGCCGGACTTGGTATTGCAATCGATGCGCTCGCACGATCAGTACAACACCACCATCTATGGCCTGGACGACCGTTACCGAGGCGTGCGCGGCCAGCGCGACGTGTTGTTCGCCAACGAAGCCGACATCGTTCGGCTGGGCTTCAAGCCTGGTCAGAAGGTCGACATCGTTTCACTGTGGGGGGATGAGCATGTTCGCCGAGTGCGCGGCTTTACCCTCCTGGCGTTCGACATACCTGCCGGGCAGGCAGCGGCCTATTATCCAGAAGTGAATCCGCTGGTACCGCTGGAGAGCATTGGCGAGGGTAGCCACACGCCAACGTCCAAGTTCATTGCCATCAAGCTGGAACGCGCCGAGGACGACGGACGAATTCTCTGAATGAAAAAGCCCTGGTCCAATGCAGGATCAGGGCTCTGTCACAAGAGCATAAGACCGCAGGAAAAAGATAAAGTTTCACTTATAAATCAATGAGTTGACGAATTGTGTACAACCCGTGCAATTCGTCGGATATTCGTTGCCACTGGATGCAGATAGAAGCACATTCGCCTCGTCATCCCTTTGAGGCTCTCTTGAATGAAGAAGTACTCCTCGATTCTGTTGTTGTCTTTTGGCTTGCTCAGCGGCGTTGCCATGGCAGGCGGCTCCACCGAGGCCGGCATTGGCGGCGCATTGGGTGGGGTACTGGGCTCAGTCGTAGGCCAGTCCATTGGTGGTAGTACTGGCGGCGCCATTGGCGCAGGCCTGGGCGGAGCCGCCGGCAGTGCGGTCGGCGCCGACAAGCGTCAGCGCGGCGAAGCGGCCATCGGCGGTGCGCTCGGCGCAGCAGGCGGCAACGTAGTAGGCCGTAGCGTTGGTGGCACCACCGGCAGTTACATCGGTGCAGCCGCTGGCGGTGGCGCAGGCGGTGCCCTGGGCAACTACATGGGCAACAAGGCCGATCAGGATGATCGCCGCGACCATCGCCGCTACCGCCGCGACTACGACGACCGTCGTCACTGGGACCGTGGTCACCACTATGGCCACCGCAAGCACGGCCGTCACCGCCACCCTTGATGAGTCAGGGTAGCCGCTGCGCGTATGACCCCGCCTTGAGGGCACTGTTCACTTAAGAACGGCGGGGCCGTTTCACGGCCCATCGCGGCACAAGGCCGCTCCTACAGTGACCGAGTGCCGGCTGAGTTAGTCGGTTCACAGGGCAGGGTAGGAGCGGCCTTGTGCCGCGATGGACCGTGAAGCGGACCCTGAATGAACAGGACTAAACCTCGAGGGCGGGATTTTCAATGGGTCCGCTCTAAAAGCGCCGCTAACTTCGCCATCAACTGCGCCGGTAGCGCAACCGGCTGACCACTGGCGCGGTCGATGAACACCTGCACCACCGTCCCCGCTGCACACGCCTGGGCTTCACCAGGGCGATAGAGCGCCAGCCGGTACTCCACGGTGCTCCCAGCCAGACGCGTCACCCCCAGCGCCACCTCCAGTACGTCCGGAAAGCTCGGCAGGGCATAGAAGTCTGCCGCCGAGCTGACAACGAACGCCGCCAGTTCGCCGTCGCGCAGGTCCAGTTCCGCGTGTTCGATCAGAAAAGCATGGATGGCCGTTTCAAAGTACGCATGCACGGTCGAGCCGGCGATATGGCCGTTGGCGTCGTTGTCTTGCGCGCGGGTCAGGATCGGATGCACGTGGGAAAAGGCAGTGCGCTGGGGAGGCTGGATCATCGGGCGGGCTCACGGCTTCACATTGGGTGTACACAGTGAACCAGAAAATGAGCCGTTTGATCGAATTAACCCTTTTGAAGCCCCCAGCAAAAAGCCGCCCCGAAGGGCGGCTCTTTTACTACAACCTGCTTCAGCTTACAGCTGAGGACCCGCAGCCTTGATGGCGTCGGATACATCGAACTTCTTGAAGTTTTCGATGAACAGGTTGGCCAGACCTTTGGCGGCTTCGTCGTAGGCAGCCTTGTCAGCCCAGTTGGTGCGCGGGTTGAGCAGGTCAGTCTCGACGCCTGGTACCGACTTCGGCACGTCCAGGTTGATGATGTCCAGGTGCTCGGTTTCAGCACCGACCAACGCGCCGCTCTGGATGGCAGCGATCACGGCACGGGTGGTCGGAATGCTGAAGCGCTTGCCCACACCGTAGCCACCGCCCGTCCAGCCGGTGTTGACCAGGTAGACCTTGGAGTTGAAGCCGTTGATGCGCTTGATCAGCAGCTCGGCGTACTCACCAGCAGGGCGCGGGAAGAACGGCGCGCCGAAGCAGGTGGAGAAGGTCGACTTGATGCCGCCGCCCGAGCCCATTTCGGTGGAACCGACCAGCGCGGTGTAGCCGGACAGGAAGTGGTAGGCCGCCTGCTCGTTGTTCAGGATCGATACGGGCGGCAGTACGCCAGTCAGGTCGCAGGTCAGGAAGATGACCGCGTTCGGCTCACCACCCAGGTTAGCCTCGGAGCGCTTGGCCACGTGTTCCAGCGGGTAGGCGGCGCGGCTGTTCTGGGTCAGGCTGACGTCGCTGTAATCGGCGTGCTTGTTGGCATCGAGCACGACGTTTTCCAGGACGGCGCCATGCTTGATGGCTTTCCAGATGACCGGCTCGTTCTTCTCGGACAGGTCGATGCACTTGGCGTAGCAGCCACCTTCCATGTTGAAGACGACACCTTCACCCCAACCGTGCTCGTCGTCACCGATCAGGTAGCGGCTCTCGTCGGCCGACAGCGTGGTCTTGCCGGTGCCGGACAGACCGAAGAACAGGGTGACATCACCCTCTTCGCCGATGTTGGCCGCGCAGTGCATTGGCAGTACGTCGGCAGCCGGCAGCAGGAAGTTCTGTACCGAGAACATGGCTTTCTTCATTTCGCCAGCGTAACGCATGCCAGCGATCAGCACTTTCTTCTGGGCGAAGTTGATGATCACGCAACCATCGGAGTTGGTGCCATCACGCTCAGGCTCGCAGACGAAGTTGGCGACGTTGAGGATCTGCCACTCGCCACGACCAGCCGGGTTGAACTGCTCCGGGTTGATGAACAGGCAACGCCCGAACAGGTTCTGCCAGGCCGTCTGGGTTGTCATCTTGACTGGCAGGTAGTGCTCGGCCGCCGCCCCTACGTGGACGTAGGAAACGAAGTGATCCTGGGCGTTGTTGAACGCCTCGACGCGGTCCCACAGGGCATCGAACTTGTCGGCCGGGAACTTGCGGTTGATCGGGCCCCAGGCAATGGCGTCCTGGGTGGAAGGTTCTTCGACGATGAAACGGTCAGCCGGGGAACGGCCGGTACGGTGGCCGGTCTCCACGACCAGTGCACCCGTGTCGGCTAGTACACCTTCACCGCGTTGCAGCGCTTCTTTTACCAGCTCATCGACGCTCAGGTCGGTGTACACGGTGTTGTTGGCTTGCGTCATGAGATACCCCATCCGGCCCGAGGCCGAGTGCTCCAAACGTTTTGTAGTCGTTTCAGAAAAACTACTACAGCGAAAAAAGTGGCCGGATTATGCCAGAAACGCCCAAAAAAAGTAGGCCCCTCCTGTCAGAACCGAGCTTTTGCGCAATTCGACAGGAGAATCTCCTGTAGTGAAACGTTTCAGTGAAGAGTTTCTGAGGCAGAGTCCGTGCCGCCGCCCGCAAAGAGCTGTGCGACATCGCTGGCATCGAAGAAATACCGCTCATTGCAGAACTGGCAGTCGATCTCCACCGTACCCCCGTATTCCTCTACCAACGCCTTGGCATCGGCTTCACCCAGGCTTACCAGCGCATTGCCGGAACGCTCGCGCGAGCAGCTGCAGTTGAAGCGCAGAGGCTGGACGTCGAACAGGCGCACGGCATCTTCGTGGTACAGGCGGTGCAGCAGGGTTTCGTTGGCTTCGGCCCACTCTTGCGGCTTGAGGGTCTTGGCCAGGGCCACTACATGCTGCCAGCTGTCTTCACGCTCCTCGTCGTCGGGCTGACGGTCGCGCGGCAGTTGCTGCAGCAGCAGGCCACGGGCCTTGCCCGCCTCGGCGTGCAGCCAGAACCGAGTGTTCAGCTGCTGGGATTGCACGAAGTAATTGGTGAAGCATTCCGAGAGGTCGGCACCATCGAGCTCGACAGTGCCCTGGTAGCGCTGGCCCTTGACCGGATCGATGGTCAGCGTCAGGTGCCCGCCTGGCATCAGACTGGACAGGGTGGCATCGGCTGCAATCTGGTCGGCCTCGTAGCGGGCCATGCCGCGGATGTCTCGGTCCCCGGAGCACTCGACCATCAGCAATGGAATAGGCCCTGCCGAGCGCGCCTGCAGGATCAGCAGGCCGTCGAACTTGAGGGCACCGACCAGCAGCGCGGTGGCGGCCATCAGCTCGCCGAGCAAGGTCGCGACCGGCGCCGGGTACTCGTGACGCGCCAACACCGCGGCGTAGCTGTCATCGAGAGACACCCACTCGCCGCGCACATCGCGCTCGTCGAAGATGAAACGTTGGGTGAAATCTGTATCTGGCAAATCGCTCATGGTTGTCTGGCTATCTGAAAATAATGACAAGATAATTGCCGGGATTTGCAATCCCGTCGTCGAGCGTTTCGGGCGCTCATTCCCGTTAGGAGATCGAGGTATCTTATGGACAATCGACCACTGTTCCAAGCGAGGTGGTCCTGGGGGCCATTGGTAGCCTGTACGCTACTGCCCATCGCACTACTGTGTTTCTGGTTATGGCCTGTTGGCCAGATGCTGTGCCTGACATTCGACGAATGGCTGTTCCACAGCCTCAACGCACCGCTGGCTGAAAGCACCGCCTGGCGCTACATCTGGACCGTCGGCAGCCTGCGCCCGTTCGACATTGTCGTCGGCCTGATCCTGCTGGCCACGCTGATCCGGGGCGACTGGGTGTTCAAGGCCGCCCAGGTTCGCCAGGCATTTTTCGGCTTTCTGGTCACGCTACTGCTCTTAGTGGTGATTCGAGCACTGTTTTCCAAGTGGGTCGACGCTGCCGGTTGGCAACACAACAGCCCGTCGATGATGCTCGATGGCGCCGTGCACCTGAGTGACTACTACCCACACCTGGAGGCAACCTGGGAGCTCAAGGACCGTTCCAGCAAGAGCTTCCCGGGCGATCATGCTTCGGTACTGCTCATCTGGGCGCTGTTCATGAGCGTCTTCAGTCGCCGCGTCGGGCAGTACCTGGTGATCTGGGGGCTGGCGGTGCTGTTCATGCTGCCACGCCTGGTCGCGGGCGCACACTGGGGCCAGGATGATTACATCGGCGGCCTGTTGATGGCGGTGCTGGCACTGGGCTGGAGCCTGTACACGCCCCTGGCGGCCAGAAGCAGTGCTGCGCTGGTGCGCTGGACCGCCCCGCTGTTCAGGCTGCTGGGCAGGTTGCCGTTGGTCGGTCGGATGGCCGTACTGCGCTAAGCCTGGGCCGCCTGGCGGCCCCGGCTACTCGAAGCTTCCGTGCAATTGATGTATCTGGCGGCGCTGCTTCTTGGTCGGCCGCCCATCGGTGGTGACACCGGCGGCACCGGCCTTGCGCAGCGCCGCAGCCTGCTCGCGCCGGCGCACGCTTTCTTCGGTTTCTTCATACAGGGCCTGCGCTTGCGGTGCACCGCGGCGTACGGCCGACAGCGCCTTTACCACCACCGTGCGCTCGTCGAAGCCCGTACGCAGGACGAATTCATCGCCCACCCGCGGCTCCTTGCCCGGTTTGCATCGCTCGCCACGGCAATGCACCTTGCCACTTTCGATGGCCGCCTTGGCCAGCGCACGCGTCTTGTAGAAACGCGCCGCCCACAGCCATTTGTCCAGGCGAACCTTGTCGTCATCTTCGACTTTCTGTGCCATCCCGATACCTCGAATTCCGTGACTGGGGGAACTGTACTACCGTAAGCATCGGATGCAAAAATTCCCCGCCATGCTTACAGTTCACTCTCTCATCCGCTGGGTGCGTTTCGTGAAGACATTTGACCATCTGACTGTAATTGGCCTGCGGGAATGGGTAGCCTTGCCCGAGCTGGGCGTGGCAGGGCTACGCGCCAAGATCGACACCGGCGCCAGCACCTCCAGCCTGCATGCCACCGAGATAGAACCTTTCGAACGCAATGGCCAGCCGTGGGTCCGATTCACTGCGCACCTAGGTTCGATCGTGCAATTGCGTCACCGCCGCTGCGAGGCGCCGCTGGTGAGCATGAAAACCATTCGAAGCTCCAATGGCCACGCCCAAACCCGTTATGTCATTCGCACCACGCTCGCGTTGGGTGACAGGGTATGGGCCGTCGAATTTACCCTGGCTTGCCGCAAGAGCATGCGTTACCGCCTGTTGCTGGGTTCCAAGGCCCTGATTCACGGCCAGTTGGTCGTCAATCCGGGCCTGAAGTACGTACAAGACAAACCTGCCTTTCCGGCCACCCACACTACCTTGACAGGTGCTGCATGAAGATCGCTGTGCTTTCGCGTAATCCGCGTCTGTATTCCACCCGCCGCCTGGTCGAAGCCGGTACCCAGCGTGGTCACGAGATGGTGGTGATCGATACCCTGCGGGCCTATATGAACATCGCCAGCCACAAGCCGCAAATTCACTACCGCGGCAAGCCACTGGAAGGGTTCGATGCAGTCATCCCGCGCATTGGTGCCTCTGTCACTTTCTATGGCTGCGCTGTGCTGCGCCAGTTCGAAATGATGGGGGTGTACCCGCTCAACGAGTCGGTCGCCATCGCACGTTCGCGCGACAAGCTGCGCTCGTTGCAATTGCTGTCACGCCGCGGCATTGGCTTGCCGGTAACTGGCTTCGCCCATTCGCCCGATGACATTCCGGACCTGATCCAGATGGTCCACGGCGCCCCGCTGGTGATCAAGGTCCTCGAGGGCACCCAAGGCATTGGCGTGGTGCTGTGCGAAACCACGAAGGCAGCCGAATCTGTGATCGAAGCCTTCATGGGGCTCAAGCAGAACATCATGGTCCAGGAGTACATCAAGGAAGCCGGTGGCGCTGATATCCGCTGCTTCGTGGTGGGTGACAAGGTGATCGCGTCGATGAAACGCCAGGCCAAACCCGGCGAGTTTCGCTCCAACCTGCACCGTGGTGGGGTTGCCAGCCTGATCAAGATCACCCCGGAAGAGCGCATGACGGCTATTCGCGCAGCCAAGGTAATGGGCTTGAGCGTGGCCGGCGTCGACATTCTGCGCTCCAACCACGGCCCACTGGTGATGGAGGTCAACTCGTCACCGGGGCTGGAGGGCATCGAGGTGACTACCGGCAAGGACGTAGCCGGCATGATTTTCGAACACCTGGAGAAGAACGGCGGGCCCAACCAGACCCGAACCAAGGGCAAGGGCTGATCGCCCCGCTGGCTGCCTACCAGGCCAGCCTGCTTCCTCGGTGGCTGATCGGCCCCTGGAAGCACGCCAGTGCCAGACTTGCGATCAGACAGCGTTGCGCGGCAATAGCAGCCCCAAGGGTAACCGTACCCGCGCTTCGATACCGCCCCCAGAACGATTGCGCAGCTCGACGTTGCCGCCATGCTGGGCGGCGATTCGCTTGACGATGGCCAGGCCCAGCCCGGTGCCTTTGCCGCCTCGGGCACGGTCACCCCGAATGAACGGGTTGAAGATGGTCTCGAGCTCGGATTCGTCGATTCCTGCCCCTCGGTCAAGCACGCTCAGCACCACATACGGGGCGCTTTCGTCCCCCGAGACATAGGCTGCAACCTCGACGCCCTTGCCCGCATGGTGCAGGGCATTGCCAATCAGGTTGCCCAACATGCGCTTGAGCGACACCCGGCGCAATGGAAACGGCGGTATGGGCTCCAGGCACAAGCGAACACGTTCCTCGGGCTGGTTGTAGGGTGCGACCACTTCACGCACCAACGCGCCAAGATCGACTTCTTCGAGGGGCTCGTCCCGCCCGTCGCGAATGAACGCCAGGAACTGGTCGAGAATGGCGTCCATGTCTTCGATATCGCGCACCATGTCGTCGCTCAGCTCACTGTCGCTGCCGAGCAAGGACAGTGAAAGTCTCAGCCGGGTCAGCGGGGTGCGCAAGTCGTGGGAGACGCCAGCCAGCATCAACTCGCGCTCGCGCCCGGCTTGCTCGACATCCTCGGCCATCTGGTTGAAGGCTTTGTACACCTCGGTCATTTCGCTGGGCGTGTCGCTGACCGGCAGGCGCACACTGCGCCCCTGGCCAAGCTGGCGCGCGGCGAACACCAGGCGTTTGAGCGGCTGGTTCAACTGACGCACGAATATCCAGGCTGAGGCAGTGGACAGCAAGCCAATGGCCAGGAACCAGCCCAGCACGTTCCAGATTTTCTGCCCGCGCAACGGGTGGGGATACAACGGCACTTTCAGCCAGCCCGGGCCCAGGCTGGGCGCGTTGACCCACAAGGCAGGCGGTGCATGGATGCGCAGCCGTACCTCGGTGTCCTCGCCAAGCTCGGCCTGCATCTGCCGTTGGTAGATTTCGCTGTAGGGCCAGTGCTGCTCGCCCTCCGGTACGCCAGCACCGGTTACCCGGATCAGGCCTGCCGCCTCGGCGATCTGGTCACGGTTCTCTTCATCGGCCGCCCAATAGGCGCGCAAGGTCAATGCCACGCCGTGGCTGTACTGCCGATCGACCAAAACGTCCTCGTTCATCAGCAGGTAGACCAGGGTCAACGCCTTGGAGAACAGGACGACGATCAGCACCAGCCACAAGGTGCGCGCGAAGAAACTCTGCGGAAACCACAGCGGCGTCTTCATCTAGGCAGCAGCGTCATTTGCCGGCGTTTCCATCCGGTACGAACACATAGCCCACACCCCATACCGTCTGGATGTAGCGCGGTTTGGACGGGTCTGGCTCGATCATGCGGCGCAGGCGCGAGATCTGTACGTCGATGGAGCGCTCCAGCGCATCCCATTCACGCCCGCGTGCCAGGTTCATGAGTTTGTCGCGGGTCAACGGTTCGCGAGCATGCATCACCAGGGCCTTGAGCACGGCGAATTCGCCCGTGGTGAGCATGTGCACCTCGTCGCCACGCTTGAGTTCGCGAGTGGCCAGGGACAGCTCGTAGTCGCCGAAGGTGACCGACTCGTCCTCGCTGCCCGGCGCACCGGGTACCGAAGGTGCCTGGCGGCGCAGCACGGCCTTGACCCGGGCCATCAGCTCGTCGGGGTTGAACGGCTTGCCGAGGTAGTCGTCGGCGCCCAGTTCAAGGCCCTTGATGCGGCTGAGCTCGTCACCTTTGGCCGTGAGCATGATGATGGGGATCTGATTGTTCTGTTGGCGCAGGCGCTTGCAGGCGGACAAGCCGTCTTCGCCCGGCAGCATCAGGTCGAGCACCACCAGGTTGAACACTTCACGCTGGAGCAGGCGGTCCATCTGCTCGGTGTTGGGGACCGCGCGGGCACGATAACCCTTGCTGGTGAAGAAACGTTCAAGCAGGCTGCTGAGCCCTGGATCGTCGTCGACGATCAGAATTTTTTCACCTTCAGCGGTAGTTGGCGTGCCGGTCATGAATTACTCCTCTGGTATCGCTGCGCATTATGGCGTAGCCGCTGCAACGCGTGCCGTGAGCATTGTTAGCAGATTTTTCCCGGGACGCCACTTCCAACTGGCGCCAGGCCATCACCGCAAGCCGTTTGCGATGGGTATAATGCGCCGCTTTCATCCAGCGCCGCCGGGCGAAAGGCCCACCGGCGACTCCGTATTCAAGAACGTCAGGTGGTTTACATGGACAGCATCAACAGCCGTATCGCCGAGGAACTGGGCGTACGCCCACAACAGGTCGAGGCGGCCGTGGGCCTGTTGGACGAAGGCTCTACCGTGCCTTTCATCGCCCGTTACCGCAAAGAGGTGACCGGCAGCCTGGACGACACCCAGCTGCGCCACCTGGAAGAGCGCCTGCGCTACTTGCGCGAACTCGACGAGCGCCGCATCAGCATCCTTGCCAGCATCGAGGAGCAAGGCAAGCTGACGCCGGAACTGGCGCGCGAGATCAAGCTGGCCGACACCAAGACGCGCCTCGAAGACCTCTACCTGCCCTACAAGCAAAAGCGCCGCACCAAGGGCCAGATCGCCCTGGAAGCTGGCCTGGGCGAGCTGGCCGACAGCCTGTTCGCCGACCCGTCCCTGGCCCCGGAAAGCGAAGCGGCGCGCTTTGTCAGCGCCGACAAGGGCGTGGCAGACGTCAAGGCTGCGCTGGAGGGAGCCAAATACATCCTCATGGAGCGTTTCGCCGAAGATGCAGCCCTGCTCGACAAACTGCGCAGCTTCCTCAAGCAAGAGGCGGTGCTCAGCGCGCGCGTGGTGCCCGGCAAGGAAGAAGAAGGCGCCAAGTTCCGCGACTACTTCGCCCATGACGAGCTGCTGCGCAGCGCGCCGTCGCACCGCGCGCTGGCGATCTTCCGCGGGCGCAACGAAGGCGTGCTCAGCGCCTCGCTGAAAGTGGGCGAAGAGCTGCCGGGTACCCTGCACCCGTGCGAATTGATGATCGGTGAGCACGTCGGCATCGAGAACCGCGGCCGCGTGGCCGATAAATGGCTAGGCGAAGTGGTGCGCTGGACCTGGAAGGTCAAGCTCTACACCCACCTGGAGACCGACCTGTTCGGGGAACTGCGCGACAATGCCGAGGGTGAGGCAATCAACGTCTTCGCCCACAACCTGCATGATCTGCTGCTGGCAGCGCCTGCTGGTCCGCGCGCCACACTGGGCTTCGACCCTGGCCTGCGCACAGGCTGCAAGATCGCCGTGGTCGATGCCACTGGCAAGCTGCTCGACTACACCACTGTGTATCCCCATGCACCCAGAAACGAATGGGACCGCACGCTTTCGGTGATGGCTGCGCTGTGCGCCAAGCATTCGGTCGAGCTCATCGCTATCGGCAATGGCACCGCCAGCCGCGAGAGCGACAAGCTGGTGGCTGACCTGGTCAAGCAGTACCCTGCCCTGAAGATCACCAAGGTCATGGTCTCCGAAGCCGGCGCCTCGGTGTACTCGGCATCGGAGCTGGCGGCTCGGGAATTCCCCGACCTGGATGTATCGATCCGTGGCGCGGTCTCAATTGCACGTCGCCTACAGGATCCACTGGCCGAGCTGGTCAAAATCGATCCCAAGTCCATCGGCGTGGGCCAGTACCAGCACGACGTGTCGCAAGTGAAGCTCGCACGCGGCCTCGACGCCGTCGTCGAGGATTGCGTGAACGCCGTCGGCGTGGACGTGAACACCGCGTCGGTCGCCCTGCTCACGCGTATTTCGGGCTTGAACACGACCCTGGCACAGAACATCGTGGCCCACCGTGATGCCAACGGCCCGTTTGCCACCCGTGCGGCCTTGAAGAAGGTCAGCCGGCTGGGTGAGAAGACCTTCGAGCAGGCCGCAGGCTTCTTGCGCGTGATGAACGGCGACAACCCGCTGGACGCCTCTGCCGTGCACCCCGAGGCTTACCCGCTGGTGCAGCGCATCGCTGCCAATACCGACCGGGACATCCGCTCGCTGATCGGGGACAGCAGTTTCCTCAAGCGCCTGGACCCGAAGAAGTTCACCGACGAAACCTTTGGCCTGCCCACGGTGACCGACATCCTGCAGGAACTGGACAAGCCTGGCCGCGACCCGCGCCCGGAGTTCAAGACGGCCACCTTCCAGGACGGGGTCGAGGACCTCAAGGACCTGGAGCCTGGGATGATCCTGGAAGGCGTAGTGACCAACGTCACCAATTTCGGCGCGTTCGTGGATATCGGCGTGCATCAGGATGGGCTGGTGCACATCTCGGCGCTGTCGGAAAAGTTCGTCAAGGACCCACGCGAAGCGGTCAAGGCTGGCGATGTGGTCAAGGTCAAGGTCATGGAAGTGGACATTCCGCGCAAGCGTGTTGGCCTGTCCATGCGCATGAGCGACACGCCGGGCGAAAAGGTCGAAGGCAACCGGGGTGGCGGACGTGGCCAGGGGGGTGGCCGTCAGCAACCGGCGCCCCGTCAGCGCGAGACCGCCACTGCAGCGCCGGCCAACAACGCCATGGCTGCCCTGTTCGCCAACGCCAAGCAGTTGAAGAAGAAGTGATGGACGTGGCGCCGGAGTACGTACAAAGCGCCTTCAGCCAACTGCTGGGCTGCAGCCTGCAACGCCTGGAAGCGGGCGTTGCCGAGGTAAGCCTGGCGGTGGCGCCGCACCTGCGCAACCGGGGCCAGAAGCTTCATGGCGGGGCGATCTTCAGCCTGGTGGACATCGCCATGGGGCTGGCCTGCTCGTCCAGCCACGGCTTCGAGCAGCAGAGCGTCACCCTCGAATGCAAGATCAACTACCTGCGCGCCGTCAGCGATGGCGAGGTGCTATGCACCGCTCGGGTATTGCACGCAGGGAAGCGCACGCTGGTGGTCGACGCTGACGTAGTTCAGGGCGACAAGCTGGTGGCCAAGGCGCAAGGAACCTTCGTCGCTCTCTAGCTCACAAAGCACTATCTGCGGTAATTTCGGCAGTGCGCGCGCACTGCTGGGGCCGCGGTAAACCAGGCGACAACGCCCGTTCCCTTCCACCTACCCTTGTAGACCGTCCTCTCTACCCCCATATTGGGGCGACTGACGCGTGAAGGAATACATCTTGAGCACACTCCTCAACCGCCGCCTGAGCTTGCTCGGCGCCAATCTCCCCTTGCTCAAGCAGTGTCTGCACGGCATTGAGCGCGAATGCCTGCGCGTGACAGACAGTGGCCGTCTGGCCCAGACACCGCACCCTGAAGCACTAGGCGCGGCGCTGACCAACGAACAGATCACCACCGATTATTCCGAATCACTGCTTGAATTCATCACCCCCGCGCTGCCTGACGCCGCTGCGGTGCTGGAAAACCTCGAGCAGATTCACAGGTTCGTCTATACCAAGCTTAGCGATGAGTACCTGTGGAGCCCGTCGATGCCGTGTTCGCTGCCGGCTGAAGAAGATATCCCCATC
Source organism: Pseudomonas parafulva (assembly GCF_002021815.1). Lineage (NCBI taxonomy): Bacteria > Pseudomonadati > Pseudomonadota > Gammaproteobacteria > Pseudomonadales > Pseudomonadaceae > Pseudomonas > Pseudomonas parafulva. The sequence goes on along the minus strand of NZ_CP019952.1, from coordinate 273,122 downwards.
GCCGAGTACGGCACCTCCAACATCGGCAAGCTCAAGCATGTCTATCGCAAGGGCCTGGCCCTGCGCTACGGCCGCACCATGCAGTGCATCGCCGGCATCCATTACAACTTCTCGCTGCCCGAGGCCCTGTGGCCATTGCTGCGCGAAGCCGAAGGCAGCACTGAGAACGAACGGGATTACCAATCGGCCGCCTACATTGCCTTGATCCGCAATTTCCGTCGCTACAGCTGGCTGCTCATGTACCTGTTCGGCGCCTCGCCCGCCTTGGACAAGGGCTTTCTGCGGGGTCGCGCCCATCAGCTCGAAGAGCTCGATGGCGAAACCCTCTACCTGCCCTACGCCACTAGCCTGCGCATGAGCGACCTGGGCTACCAGAGCAATGCCCAGGCGGGCCTGACGCCCTGCTACAACAACCTGGCCAGCTATACCGACAGCCTGCGCAAGGCGGTGGGCACGCCGTACCCACCCTATGTGGAGGTTGGCACCCATGTCGATGGCGAGTGGGTACAGCTGAACACCAACATTCTGCAAATCGAGAACGAGTACTACTCCAACATCCGTCCCAAGCGGGTGACCTACTCAGGCGAGCGCCCAATCCAGGCGCTTACCTCGCGCGGGGTGCAGTACGTGGAGGTGCGCTGCCTGGACATCAACCCGCTCCTGCCGGTGGGCATCGACCTCACCGAGGCACGCTTTCTCGATGCGTTTCTGCTGTTCTGCGCGCTGGACGACAGCCCGCAGCTCAACAACAACGAATGCAGCCAGTGCACCAGCAATTTCCTGAGCGTGGTCAAAGAAGGCCGGCGTCCAGGCCTGAAGTTGCAGCGTGATGGGCAGCCTGTACCTCTCAAAGACTGGGCCAGCGAGTTGATTGCTCAGATCGGTCAATTGGCCAACCTGCTCGACCAGGCCCAGGGCGGAGATGATCACGTGCAGGCCCTGCAAGCCCAGCAGGCGAAAGTCGACGACCCTGAGCTGACCCCATCGGCCCAGGTGTTGGCGCGCATGACCGAGCATGACGAGAGTTTCATCGCGTTCTCGCTGCGGCAAAGTCGTCTCCACGCCCAGACACTGCGCGAGCAGCCCCTGAGCCCCGACCAGCAGCAGGCCTTCGAAACACAGGCGCGCGAGTCCCTGGCCAAGCAATCCCAGATGGAACAGGAAGAAGTGGGCGAGTTCGACACCTTCGTGGGCGCCTACCAGGCCAGTATCCTGGCAATCAGCAACTGATGACCCGCAACACCTCAGCGCGCAAGCCACGCGCCAGCAGCCAGGCCCGGATCGAAGCGATCCTGGCAGCTGCCCGCGAGCTCCTGGCAGAGGGCGGGGTGGCTGGCCTGTCGATCTACAGCGTGGCCGAGCGCGCGCAAATCCCGCCGTCGTCGGTCTACCACTTCTTCGCCAGCGTGCCTGCGCTGCTCGAAGCCCTGACTGCTGACGTTCACCGGGCATTTCGCGAAGCCCTCAGCGCGCCCATCGATAGCAGCGCGCTCACCACTTGGCACCAGCTGTCCCGGCTGATCGAACAGCGCATGCTGGACATCTATCATCAGGACGCCGCGGCCAGGCAGCTGATTCTGGCCCAGCATGGGCTCAGTGAAGTGGTGCAGGCCGACCGCCGACACGATATGGAACTGGGCGAACTGATGCACCGCCTGTTCGACCGGCACTTCCAGTTGCCGAGCCTGCCAGACGATGTACACGTGTTCGCCCTGGCCATGGAGCTGAGCGACCGGGTCTATGCCCGGTCGATGCAGTTGTTCGACCAGATCACCCCACGCATGGCCGAAGAAGGCATGCGTGTGTTCGAAGCCTATATGTCCCTCTATCTGCCGCCCTTCCTGCCACCGCGCAAGGCGAGCTGAACCTATACATCTACCACCGGCTGAACCATCGCGATGCTTTCAATGGGGGCACCACATGCCGACCCATTAGGACATCACCATGCCCACCACTCCCGCCCAGTCGGAACTTATCAAGACGTTCTCCGCCTCGTCCCTGACCGCCGTACCCGAACGTCTGGCCGGCAAAGGTAATTTGCTGGTCGCCGCACAGCCGGCCTTGACAGCCTGCACCACGCAGCTCAGAGCACTGTTCGGTCAGGCGCCCAGCCTGCGTCAGACATTGCTCGATACGCTGCAGGCTCAGTTACGGATAGACCCAACCCATTGCGGGCTGCGTGATGAGACCAGGCAGATCACCTTGCTTTCATTCGCAGCCCGCCTGCTGACGAACCCAGCGTTCACCCGCCCGTTTGCCAGCTGGACAACGTGGGGCTTTGCACAGGGCAGTGCTCAGGCTCAGCTGAACGCCGCTGACTGGATACGTTACCTTGGGCCGCTGGCAAGCACCGCTAGGCTGCGGGCTACCAATGGTTACTGGGCTGCCCGCATGCCGGGTACTGCCGTATCACGCCAAAGCCACGCAAGCACCCTGCTGCGCGAGCATTTCGAGCGCAGCCTGGACATTGCTTACGGACTGGGAAAGCTGGAAATCACTGCCTGGCTGACTGCAAGGCGAGCCACACCAAGCTTTGCTCAACTGCAATGGCAGCCCACCGGCGCGCCAACGCTTAATAGTGTTGCGGCGATAGTTGTAGAGCCCGAACCAGAAGCCACCGGCTGGTTGCTGTACATCCCAGGACTCACGACCTGTACTGTGCCTTTCAATGACCTGCAGCACCTGCGCACTTGGGTATTCGAGAACCGTCATATCTTTTGGTCGGACCCGCGATGGCCCATCACCCTGGGCAGCAGCGACAATGTACTCATCACGCCGCTACACGGCGATGGATTCAGCGCTCTGATGGCAGAAACGCTGGCGCAGCAAGAGGGCCTCATCGACCACCACCTGCTGCAGGCGTGCCAAACCCACGCCATTGACCCACTGGACTGGACAGACCTGCAGGCATGGGAGAATAAGCGAAACGCCATCGTGGCAGGGGCTCTGCCCGAGAACCTGACGGAACAAATCGCTCAGGTATGTGCTGACGACGCCGCCATGGCTGCGCAGGAGGTACACTTCGCCTGCCTGGAGCAGCACCTGCCCATCGCCTGGCGCCAGCAGCTTGTCGAACAGCAGGAAGCCCTGCTGGAGGGTTACCTGAAAGGCGACACTGCACCGACTTCGGCCAAAGTGACACTGTTGCGCGAACAACAGGCGGCGCAGGACCTGTTGAAGAGCACGCTGGACACCTACCTACTCGCCCTGCCAGAGCCTGTGAGTAGCGCCATGCTGCAACAGCCGGCCGGCGACATCCCCAGGCGCACACAGATTGCAGAGGGGCTATGCAAGGCATTGCTGGCCGAAGCACGGCTGCAACACACGCTGGGCGAGTTGACAGCTACCCATCTTGGCTGGGTGGAAAACCTTGTGGACAGGCCTGAGCCAAGCCTGCAAAGGCCTGTACAGGTTCGCGCCTTGGCAGTGACCAACGCCGGTGAGCGCTGGGTATTGAGCGGTTACATAACAGTGCGTGAGCTGCCGGCCGAGACAGGCCAAGCGCATGACCCAAGCCTGTTGCTGTACCGCCCAGGCCAACGTGGCGGGCTGCTGATGTTCGCGGACGAACCGGCACTTGAACGCAGCCTGCTGGCTACCCTCGACGGTGCATGGCCTGATGCACTGCTGGAGGCGGCCCACGCCAGCGATGGCGTGCCGCTGCACGCTAGGCTGAGCAAGACGCCCACCTTTGCATTCGAGCATCCGCCCGTCGATGGGCACTTCATGTTGCACTGCGTTGACGCCATCGCTGCGGCTCTGCCAGCCGACACGTCATGCGAACAAGCGCGTCAGCGGCTGTGCATCAGTGAACATCTCGCCAGGTTGACAGCCTTTGCGCGATTCGCCGAGAAAAACCGCAGCAGCCATTTTCAACAAAACCTGCCCCGATTGAGCCATCTCGATGCACAACAGATCGCCGCAGTGGCTGCCCAGATCGAAACACTGCAAGCGTCACTGCACACATCTGCAAGCCTTCTCGCTTTAAGTCTGCAGCCGCGCGACCAATTTGCCCGCCAACTGCTCAAGGACTACTTGCAAACCGAATTCGGTGTGCAGGATGCCGGGCAGATCACCCTCGACATCGCTGACAGTGTCACCATCAGCAAAGTGGTCACGGGCCAATCGGCCGCCGGTGGTGCCGGAGCGCGGGATGTGCCCATATTCAGCACGGCCCGCAGCGATGTGCCCCTTGAAACATTCATCATGGTGGCGCTCGATGAACATCGCCGCTTGCGCCTGGGCAATGCCACCGTCAAGTTCGAACCTGCCAACCCTTACCTGGCCGCGCGGCTTACGCCGGCGCGCATTGCCGCACTGGTCACCGAACTGGATGCCGCGGGCCGCTTCGAGACACACATCGTTCAAGCCTACCTGGGCTTGGAGCACGAAACGCCCTGGCAGGTCGCTTGGCGTCAGGAAACCCTGCGTGCGCCTTACGAACATCGCTTGAAGCTTCTGCTGCTAAGCCGCCCTGCCAGCCTGGATGCCAGCGGCCAACGCATGCTTGAAACGTTTTACAACGAACAGGTGGCTGCAGGCGCAGCCAGGACCCTTGCCTACCACTCGCTGGAGTTGAAGCCAGGAGTAGCAGCAGATGGTTCGAGCGACAACGTCGCTCTGTCCGGCATCGCGCTGGTGCAGGGCCAGACAAGCCCTGTGTTGCTCTATATGCCGGATGCGCCCAATGGCAAGGTCGTCAGCCAGTACTCAGACAGCGATGCGGCATGCCAAGCGCTGCAAAGCATGGCCTTGGACAAAGCCATGGCCCGCTACCTGGCTGAGCAAACCTTGAGCGGTGATCCGGATGAGCATGAGCGATACATCGACGCCGCACTGAAGTCAGGATTTCACGGGTTTATCGGCATAGGCATTGCGCGTCCCGAATCCTTGCCTACCTATGAAGCTCGTCAAGGCATGGGGGCGCTCATTCGCATCCATCGTAACACCTCTCGCAGCCAGGCCGATGTGGCCCTCGCTGCGCCACAGGTATTTGACCATTACTTCTTCATGGGGCTGCGAATGGTACTGGGGGTATTGCCAGGCGTGGGTACCGGCCTTGCACTTTTCGATGGCTGGCAGGCGGCTACTGCTGCGGTCACTGCTTTCGAACAACGCAACCTGGAAGAAGGCCTGATGCACCTCGTCAGCCTATTGCAGTCGCTCAGCGATGCTGTACTGACCATGGCCCCAACGGGTGCAGCTATTGGCAAGCCTGCTATCACAGCGCGGCTATTGGCCCAGCAACGCCAGCGCCTGCAACCCCTGCGGCAGGTGAGCGGAACACCCCAACCGTCCCACAGTGCCTTCGGCGGCTATGAAACGGACCTGCCCATCGGCCCGATGAAGCGCTCCAGCCTTCCCCAGGGCGCTGGCGTGTTCGAGCATACGGCAACGCGGCAAACATACATCACGCGCAATGCCGCCTGGTACGCGGTTGAATGGGACGCCGCTTACCTGACCTGGAGGCTGAAACCCCACGGTATGCGCAGCTATCGTCAACCTGTACGCCTCAGCGAGCACGGTGTTTGGGAAACGCCTGGCCGCCTCAGTGGCCTGCTGGTGGACAGCGCCCTGCGCGGAGGCGGCGGTGCACTCACCACACTGCTCAATCACGGTGTTGCCTATTGGCGCAGAGCAATGCGCGCCCAGCCCAGGCGCCTTACAGGGCTGGAATTGGCACACGACATCAACGACGAACTCGTACGCTGCCGGTCCCGTTTGGCGCAGAAGCAGGCGGCCTACCGCGCGGCAGTGGAGGCTGTGGCCGAAGGTACGCAGCCCACTGACGGGCAACGAGCTGCCTACGTCAATGCACGCACGCAACTGGCTGAAGAAGTTCAGGGCAACATCGCGTTCAATGAGCAGGCCGTGGCGCGCCTGCGGGAGCAACGTGCCACGCTGGCTCGGGCAGATTACGTACGCTTCAAGACCCTGTGCGAGGAAAACATTGTTGAAATGGCGGTGCTGGACATGCACCTGGTTTCAGCACGCTTTACCTTCGCCACCGACCAGATCAAGCTGGCGTACAGCGCCGTTCAGGCATTAGCTGAATCTACCGTACCCACGTCGGTGGCCAAGCGCCTGACCCAGAATACGTTGGCGGCAAATAGAGAGATGGTGCTGACGCTGATGGAGGCCGAGCGCCTGGCAACCAGCCATCAGGTACGGCGCAGGGCCTTGCAAGGCAATACCCTGAGCACATACATGGCCCGTGCCCAGCAGACCGGCCTGGTGCTGGACCTGAGCAACATCCGCGTGGTCAGGGCGTCGATTCTGTCGGTCACCCTTTTCGAGGCAAGCGCGGTAGAACACCCGCATATGGGGGCCTTCATGACCCACTTCCATGAACAGGGGGTTGCTCTGCGCAGCACGCTGTACAGCCAGGTTCAGCTGCCGCAAGCGCGCCTCAGCCGGGCCCAGGAACGCACGTTCCTCAGCCACGCCAGAAGCCGCTATGTGCGCTACCTGAACCACCTGACGGCATGGGAAGACAACTTCACGGACTTGCTGGCACCAGCAGAAACCTTGTCGTTTCGTCAACTCATGCGGGAGTTGATCGACGAAATCGATGCCAACCTCGCCAAGGCCAGCTCAGCCCGCCCTTCTACCGACCACCCCCCGCAGGGCGCGAGCCGCCCACGCTTGTTCGAGACGGTGGAGGGACCGTTGATCGGTAACGAGTTCGTCGAGCGCGGCCAGGCGCGCATGCGTATCAACCAGCCCAATTCCGAACAGCCGCACACCGTTTACGCCAAAAGCGAAAACGGCAAATGGCAACAGGTAGCAAACGAGCCCCAGATGCCGACGCCCCCCCTCTCCTCGCTGCTTGAAACCGCCAGTGCCCGTCTGGCCGCCATCGATCAGCAACGGGCCAAGCTGCACCAGTATCGGAAACCACAAACTCTCCCGGTAGACCTGGAAGACATCGCCGAAGGCCACGCCCAGCAGCTGCGTTTTCTGGGCGAGAGCATCCGGCGCAAGGCGGGTACTTCGTTAAACGCCAGCCACCTGGCGCTGATCCAGCAACTGGACACCGCTGCAGCAGAGATGCATGCCCTGGGCCGGCAACTGCGCATAGCCCAGAGCAAAGCAAGCAGTAAGCCGACGGTGGCTTACCTGGAATACCTGGTGGAGCAGCAGGAGGTAGAGCTTGGCTGGTCGCGCACGCTGAACCCGAAACGGGACCGCAAAGGCAACCCGGTGGAGTATCTTGAGGAATACCGCATAGTGGATCGGGCCAGCGGGCAGCCGCTGTGGTATGCGCACTTCCACTTCCGGCACAAACCCTCAAGCGGCTTCACTCGACTTGAAGCAGGCCACCTGAAACTGGCCAGCGAACGGGACCTGGGGGAAGGGGCATGGCGCGCGGCCATGACCGAGGCTCAGGCCAACAAACTGTTCGGCAGCCTGCGCCCGGCTGACTGACAAATGCTCCATCACCCGGGCTGCCTGACAGCCCGGGTGCCACTTGCCTTACAGCTTGGCGATGGACACTTCGGTGGATTTAACGAAGGCGATCACTTCGCTGCCAACCTGCAGCTCCAGTTCACGCACCGAGCGGGTAGTGATCACCGAGGTGACGATACCGGAAGCAGTCTGCACGTCGATTTCCGACAATACCGGGCCTTCCAGAATTTCTTTCACAGTGCCTTTGAACTGGTTACGAACGTTGATGGCTTTGATGGTCATGGGGTAATTCCTTCTAAGGGCTTCAGTGGGTTCAGAGCGCCCAGCGCAGTTGCGTGGGCAAAGGGGCTACAGGGTCAGGTTCGGGGGCTGTGCCCGGCGCCGACAGAACACGTTGCAGGACCTCGCTTTCCAGCGCGGCCAGGCGATGGGAGCCACGTGCACGGGGCCGAGGCAGGTCGACGGCAAGGTCCAGGCCCACCTCGCCTTCTTCGATCAGAATCACCCGGTCGGCCACGGCGACCGCCTCGCTCACATCATGCGTCACCAGCAACACGGTGAAGCCATGCTGGCGCCACAGGCGCTCGATCAGTTGCTGCATTTCGATGCGGGTCAGGGCATCCAGCGCGCCGAGCGGCTCATCAAGCAACAGCAGGCGCGGCTGGTGGATAAGCGCACGGGCCAGGGCCACGCGCTGCTTCTGCCCACCGGACAACGCTGCAGGCCATTCATGGGCGCGATCGGCCAGGCCTACCGCTTCCAGTGCCTGCAAGGCACGGGGCTGCCAGTCTCCTTTGAGACCCAGGCCAACGTTATCGATGACCCTTTTCCACGGTAACAGGCGGGCGTCTTGGAACATCAAGCGGGTTTCTTCTCGAGCCTCTTCCAGCGGCGCCGCACCGGCCAGCAGCTGCCCGGCAGTGGGCTGGTCGAGCCCGGCCAGCAAGCGCAGCAGCGTGCTTTTGCCGCAGCCGCTGCGCCCTACGATGGCGACGAACTGGCCAGCCGGGATGTTCAGGTCGAGGCCCTTCAATACTTCGCGAGGGCCAAACGCCTTGCGCAGGCTGCTGGAAGCCAGCGGGATACCGCGCAGCAGGCGTTGTGGCGAGTCGTTCAGAATGGTCATACGGCCTCCTTCCTTGCCACCTGATAGGCCGGGTGCCAGCGCAGCCATATACGTTCAAGGCCGCGGGCGGCCAGGTCTGCAAGCTTGCCCAGCACGGCGTAGAGGACGATGGCCAGCACCACCACATCGGTTTGCAGGAACTCACGGGCGTTCATGGCCAGGTAACCGATGCCGGCATTGGCCGAGATGGTTTCGGCAACGATCAGGGTCAGCCACATGAAGCCCAGGGCAAAGCGCACACCCACCAGAATCGAAGGCAGCGCACCCGGCAGAATCACCTGACGGAACAGGCTGAAACCAGACAAGCCGTAGCTACGGGCCATTTCGACCAGTGCTGGGTCGACGTTGCGGATGCCGTGGTAGGTGTTCAGGTAGATAGGGAACAGCGTGCCCAGCGCTACCAGAAAGATCTTCGCCGACTCATCAATACCGAACCACAGGATCACCAGCGGAATCAGTGCCAGGTGCGGTACGTTACGGATCATCTGCACCGAACTGTCGAGCAGGCGCTCGCCCCAGTTGGACAGCCCCGTGATGAAGCCCAGCACCAGGCCGATGCTGCCACCGATCAGAAAGCCCAGCCCGGCACGCCAGCCGCTGATGGCCAGGTGCGTCCAGATTTCTCCGCTGCGTACCAGGTCGACGCCGGCTGACAGCACGGCGCTGGGCGCTGGCAGAATGCGGGTCGACAGCCAGCCCGCGCTGACCGCCAGTTGCCACGCGGCTAGCAGCAGTACCGGCAGCGCCCAGGGCGCCAAGCGCTCTATCACGGTATTCGAGGTTTTCCGACTCATACAATGCCCCTCATCGCTGGGCCACGGACTTGGGCAGGATGTCGTTGGCAACCATCTCGCCGAACGGGCTCACGTAGCCGCCGCTGGTCGCAGGCTGAGGCCGTTGTACGTCCAGGTGCGGGAACAACAGTTCGGCCACCCGGTATGACTCTTCAAGGTGCGGGTAGCCAGAGAAGATGAAAGTGTCGATGCCCAGGGCGGCATATTCCTTGACCCGCGCGGCGACGGTCGGGCCATCGCCCACCAGCGCAGTGCCTGCACCTCCGCGAACCAAACCTACCCCCGCCCACAGGTTAGGGCTGACTTCAAGCTTGTCGCGGCGGCCATTGTGCAGCGCGGCCATGCGCTGCTGCCCTACCGAGTCGAAACGGGCGAGCGACGCCTGGGCGCGAGCGATGGTGTCGTCGTCCAAATGGGATATGAGTTTTTCAGCCGCGTCCCATGCTTGCGCATTGGTCTCACGCACGATCACATGAAGGCGAATGCCAAACCGCACTTCGCGGCCCTGAGCAGCTGCCTTATCACGCACCTGGGCGATCTTTTCAGCCACCGCGCTGGGCGGCTCGCCCCAGGTCAGGTACAGCTCGACCTGCTCTGCAGCCAGGTCTTGGGCGGCTTCGGAGGAACCACCGAAATACAACGGTGGACGAGGCTGCTGGATGGGTGGGTACAGCAGCTTGGCGCCTTTGACCTGGATGTGTTTACCGTCGTAATCGACTTCTTCGCCTTCAAGCACCTTGCGCCAGATGCGGGTGAATTCGACAGACGCTTCGTAGCGCTCCTGATGATTGAGGTGCAGGCCGTCACCGGCCAGCTCGTCCGGATCGCCACCGGTTACCAGGTTGAACAGCGCCCGGCCATTGGACAGGCGATCGAGCGTGGCGGCCTGCCGCGCGGCGACCGTCGGCGAGATGATTCCAGGGCGCAGGGCCACCAGGAACTTCAGGCGTTCGGTAACAGGGATCAGGGACGCGGCCACCAGCCAGGAATCCTCGCAGGAACGCCCGGTGGGTATCAGCACGCCGCCGAACCCCAGGCGGTCGGCCGCCTGGGCAATCTGCTGCAGGTAACCATGGTCCACCGCCCGGGCGCCTTGCGCGGTGCCCAGGTACTTGCCATCACCGTGCGTGGGGAGGAACCAGAAGATGTTGAGGCTCATTGGAGTTGTCTCCTAAGGGGTAGCTGAGCCGGGGAGCGCCCGGCACGGACAGATCAATCAAGGCGCACTGGCAACCTTGGCCGGGGGTGTCCAGATCACGTCCTTGATGCGCAGCGGCTTGGGTATCAGCTTGAGCGTCTGAAAGGTGTCTGCGATTTTCTGCTGGGCCACCACGACGTCCGACGTCAAGGGCGCTGCGCCGTAGCCTTGGCGCTTGACGGACGTCAGGGTGATGTCCGGCGCGAGCCCGAGCAGCGGGGCGACCTGGTCGGTGACTTCCTGCGGGTTGGCCTGCGACCACTCACCGACCGCACGTACCTGATCGATGACGGTATTGATGACGGCCGGGTGCTGATTCGCATAACTGCGCGTGGCCAGGTAGAACTGATGGTTGTCGACCAGGCCCTGGCCGTCACGCAGGGTGCGGGCTTGCAGCTGCTGCTCGGCGGCGGCCTGGTACGGGTCCCAGATGACCCAGGCATCGACACTGCCACGCTCGAACGCTGCGCGCGCATCGGCCGGGGGCAGGTAGACCGGTTGAATATCGGTGTACTTCAGGCCTGCATCTTCGAGCGCCCGCACAAGCAGGTAATGGACGTTGGAGCCTTTGTTGAGGGCGACCTTCTTGCCCTTGAGTGCCTGCACCGACTGGATCGGCGAGTCCTTGGGCACCAGGATGGCCTCACTGTGGGGCGCGGGTGGCTCGTAGGCCACGTACAGCAAGTCGGCCCCGGCGGCCTGTGCGAATACCGGAGGCGTTTCGCCGGTCACACCGAAATCGACAGACCCGACGTTCAGCCCTTCAAGCAGCTGGGGACCACCGGGAAACTCGGTCCACTGCACCTGCACGCCTTGCTCGGCCAGACGCTTTTCCAACGTGCCCTTGGCCTTGAGCAGCACCAGGGTGCCGTATTTCTGATAACCGATGCGCAGGGTTTCAGCCTGTGCCTGGGTAATGGCGCCGAGGGACACAGCCGCCGCAAACAGGGCGACCAGACCACGACGCAAGAAGATTGTGCGCATGGCGCTCTCCTGTGCGATGGGGTTCGGGTTGCACCTGCTTGCCTCGTTGACGGGCGAGTAAGGTGATACAGCGGGTTTGCCGGGTCAGATGCTCCAGCGAGCACTGATCAGGCGATCATTGAGCACGCCGGGTGCGACCGGGCGCGGGCGCCTGGCCAGGGCCAGGTGGAAGGTTTCCAGCGAGTCGTGCAGCCGTTCTTCAAGGGCAGGCGCCAGCTGGGCCGGCTTACTGCCTTCGGCATAGGCGATCTGGCTGTCATCGGCAAAGATCCCTTGCAGGGTCTCCTGGGCCTTGAGAGCCGACAGTACGGGCTTGAGGGCGTAATCCACGGCCAGCATGTGGGCGATGCTGCCCCCAGTGGCGATGGGCAGCACGACCCGGTTGGCCAGTGCGCGCTCGGGCAGCAGGTCAAGCAGGGTTTTCAGCGCGCCGGCGAACGACGCCTTGTACACCGGTGTGGCAACGATCAGGCCATCGGCCTGGGCCACCAACTGTTGGAAGTGCTGCACGTGTGGGCTTTCGAAGCGGGCATGCAACAGGTCTTCGGCAGGAAAGTCGCGCACCTGCAAGGTGACGACTTCAACGCCACGGTGCTCGAGCCACTGCCGCGAACGTTCGAGCAGCACGCCTGAGCGTGAACGAGGACTTGGGCTACCACCGATTGATACGACCAGCATTGCTGCGCTTCCTTGGGTTACGGTGGAATGACATTAGCAGTTTTCTTATATATCTATAAATCATATTTAATTCTTTGTTTATTCGATTTAGATATTTTCAAGCTAATTTAGGTCAAAAAAAAGGGCCGTCGAAACGGCCCGAAAATCCCTGCTTGGCTAAGCGTTATGCAACACAGTACTTACGCTCGGTTCGGTTGAGGCGTCAGACGCAAATAGGGTTTGACCGCCGTGTAGCCTTTTGGAAATCGTTGCCGGATCTCTTCTTCGTCCTTGAGCGAAGGAACGATCACCACATCGTCACCGTCCTGCCAGTTGCCTGGCGTGGCTACCTTGTGCGAATCGGTCAGTTGCAGCGAGTCGATTACCCGCAAAATCTCGTTGAAGTTTCGCCCGGTACTGGCGGGGTAGGTAATCGTCAGGCGAACCTTCTTGTTCGGGTCGATGACGAACAGTGAGCGTACGGTCAGGGTATCGCTGGCGTTTGGGTGGATCAGGTCGTACAGGTCCGACACCTTGCGGTCGGCATCGGCGAGGATCGGGAAATTGACCACGGTCTGCTGGGTTTCGTTGATGTCTTCGATCCAACGGTGATGCGAGTCCACCGGGTCGACCGACAGTGCGATGGCCTTGACCCCGCGCTTGGCAAATTCATCCTTGAGCTTGGCCGTGAACCCCAATTCGGTGGTGCACACCGGGGTGAAGTCGGCAGGGTGCGAGAACAGCACGCCCCAGCTGTCGCCCAGCCATTGGTGAAAATGGATTTTGCCTTCGCTGGAATCCTGTTCGAAATCCGGGGCGATATCGCCGAGTTTGAGGCTCATGGGATGCAGCTCCTGTGCTGGGGTGCCTGTGGAATGAATGTGCCTGAATTTCATCAACCTTAAAAAGAATAAATAAAGCTTTGTTAATGCTTTTTATGCATAACAAATTTCACTCACAAAAAAGCCTCGCATCAAGCGAGGCTCTTTATGTGGCTACGGCTTACAGGAAGTTGTAAGTGTAGTTCACGATGAAACGGGTCTGGTCCTGATCGGCCACCGAGCTTTCACCGGTGCCGCGGTAAACACCGTGGCGCAGGCTCGCACCCAGGCCTTTGAACGTGCCTTCCTGGATGACGTAGTCGATCCGGGCGTCACGCTCCCACTCGCTGAAGTGGCCATTGCCGCTGGCGTTCTTGCCGTCTTCACCCTTGAGGTAGGAAACCGAGGCCTTCAGGCCCGGTACGCCGAGGCGCGCGAAGTCGTAGGCGTATTGACCGAAGGTAGTGTTCTCACCGGCCTTGGCGAACTGGTTGATCATGCTGTCGGTGAACAGGTAGAAGCTGGCGCCGCCGGCGCCTTCGAGCGAGGAACGCGAACCGTCCTTGCGCACGCTACCCTGGTTCAACCAGACGAAACCGCCGTCGTCGTTGACGCGCTGGTGACCGAGCATGAGCGAGTGACCACCCAGGGTGTAGGTGAACATCGCCGACCAGGTCTTGTTGTCGACCTCGCCAGGTGTCTTGGCAAAGCCGCCGTTGTTGTTGAAGGTGTAGCCCGAGTCGCCGTTGCGGCCGTCGCTGCTGCTGTTGAAGTAGCGCAGGTCAGTCTTGAACGACTGGTCGTCGGCGATCTTGAAGACGTGGGTAGCGCCCAGGAAGTGCTGCTTGTAGAAGTCTTCCAGGTTCGAGTAGTAGTACTGCAGGGTCAGGTCTGGGGTGAGCTTGTAGTCCAGGCCGCCATAGCGGAACTTGTTGCTGTCACGGAAAGCGCCGTTGACCGACAGGCCGGTGCGGTTGCTCGAGGCGCGGCCCATGGCGTGGGTCAGCTGACCGGCGTTGATGGTCAGGTTGTCGATTTCCTTCGACTGGATGGTGCCACCTTCGAAGGTCTGCGGCAGCAGACGGCCATCGTTGGAGACCAGGATCGGCAGGTTCGGCGCCAGGGCACTACCGTAGTGGACTTCAGTCTTGGAGAACTTGGCCTTGGCGTTGGCGCCCAGGCGAGCCCACTGGCTCACGGCAGAGCCGTCGGAGTCGCTCGGGAAGAAGCTGCTGTTGTCAGGGTGTTTGCCACGGCCGCCGTCGAGGTGGATACCCCACAGGGCCTGGGCGTCTACACCGAAACCAACGGTGCCCTGGGTGAAACCGGACAGGTAGTCCAGTTTGAAGCCCTGGCCCGATTCACGGTTGTCGGCGCCACCGTCACGGTTGTCGCCATTGAAGTACATGGTACGCGAGCTGACCGACAGCTTGCTGTCTTCCACGAAACCGGCAGCACCTGCTTGTTGGGCGAGAACACCCAGTGCCACGGCCATGGCCAGGCTGGACTTGTACATGCTTTGCTCCTCTACGTTCTAATTTTTGTGTATCTCAGGCGGCCGGGTCTATTGCCCCGCTCACCATGGATGGGCGATTTAGTCCTAAAGCGTGACCCTTTAGTCAATCATTTCTAAACGTTTCGCGACTTTGGTCTAAGGCGCCAACCTGGGCTACAGGATAATGACAATCCTATAAATCCAAAATGACTGTTTTGTGAATCGGTAAGACTTTTAAGGAATATGTAAGGAACCATTACTGCATTTTGTTGTAGCAAATGGGTTTCTCATAACCCCCGGCTATTTGCAATCGTTTGCTCATAACCTCATTCCAATTGGATCTATAGGGAGGCTGAGCCTAGCAGCGTCGGCTGACTTTGCCATTGCGCGTGATCAATCATCGACCAAGGGTGCCAAATGAGCGCTAAGCTAATTCTTAAAAGTTATTTATTTTTAATTTTTTAGATCAATTAGCCTTATCTCACGCATCCCTTGCCCGATGAGAGCTCACCATGAACCCGCACCGCACCCTGCGAATTCTCAGTACCCTGGCGCTTGCTGGCGCCAGCTGGATAGCCCAGGCGTCAGACTTGACGGTGGCCTATCAAACAACGGTCGATCCTGCCAAGGTGGCTCAAATCGATGGCGACTATGAGGCGGCGACCAAAGCCAGCATCGACTGGCGCAAGTTCGACAACGGTGCCGATGTAATCACCGCCGTTGCCAGTGGGGATGTGCAGATCGGCTACCTGGGCTCCAGCCCATTGGCAGCCGCCGCAACCCGCAAGCTGCCGATCGAGACGTTTCTGATCGCCACGCAGATCGGGGCTGGCGAAGCCCTGGTGGTGCGCGACGCGATCAAGACCCCTCAGGATCTGGAGGGCAAGAAAGTCGCCGTACCCTTCGTGTCGACCGGGCACTACAGCCTGCTGGCAGCGCTCAAGCACTGGAACATCGATCCTGCCAAGGTGCAGATCATCAACCTGGCACCGCCAGCGATCATCGCGGCATGGAAACGTGGCGACATCGACGCGACCTATGTGTGGGACCCTGCGCTGGGCGTGGCAAAGGAAAGCGGCAAGGTGCTGATCACCTCGGGCGAGTTGGCCAAGGTAGGGGCCCCCACCTTCGACGCCTGGATCGTGCGCAAAGACTTCGCCTCCAAGCACCCCGACGTGGTCAGGGCTTTCGCGCAGGTCACCCTAGAGGCGTATGCAGATTACCGAAAGGATCCGCAAGCCTGGTTGGCGAACCAGGACAACGTCGCCAAGTTGGCCAAGCTGTCCGGCGCCAAGCCTTCGGACATCCCGGTGTTGCTGCAAGGCAACGTCTACCCGCTGGCCGCAGACCAGGCCAGCGCCCTGGGCACGCCTACTACCCAGGCCCTGACCGACACGGCCACGTTCCTCAAGCAACAAGGCAAGGTCGAGGCCGTACTGCCGGACTACAGCCCTTACGTCAGTGCCCAGTACCTCCCCCACTGAATTTGCAGACAACCACAGGAGCCTGACATGGCCTTGCTTGAACTGGAGCGCATCAGCGCACAGTACCCGGGTGCCGCGAGCCCGGTGCTGGCCAACATCACGCTGAGCCTAGGGCCGCGGCAATTGCTGGTGGCGCTCGGGCCCTCAGGCAGTGGCAAGACCTCGCTGCTGAACCTGGTCGCAGGATTCGTCAGTCCCAGCGCGGGACGCATCACGCTCGACGGCGTTCCTGTGCAGGGGCCAGGTGCCGAGCGTGGCGTGGTCTTTCAGGACGATGCCCTGCTGCCCTGGCAGAACGTGCTGGGCAATGTCGCCTTTGGCCTGGAACTGGCCGGTGTGCCACGCGCGGCACGTGAAGCCAAGGCACGCGAGATGCTTGCCCTGGTCGACCTTGCGGATTTCGCCGAGCGGCGCATATGGCAGCTTTCAGGCGGCCAAAAGCAGCGCGTGGGCCTGGCCCGTGCATTGGCAGCCGACCCTGGCGTACTGCTGATGGATGAACCGTTCGGTGCCCTGGATGCGTTCACCCGCGAGCACATGCAGACGCTGCTGCTGGATATCTGGCAGCGCACCGACAAACCCGTATTGCTGATCACTCATGACATTGAGGAGGCCGTGTTTCTCGCCACTGAACTGGTGTTGCTCGCACCCAACCCAGGGCGCATCGTCGAGCGGCTTGAGTTGGACTTCGGCCAGCGTTACGCCAACGGCGAGTCGGCGCGGGCGATCAAGTCCGACCCGCGCTTCATCGAGGCTCGCGAGCATGTGCTGGCCCGGGTCTTTTCCCACCGTCAATCCCCGGAGCGCGCATGAGCAGCCTTGATATGCCAGCGGCCAGTGAGCCCACTGTTCAATCAGCACCTGCCGCCCGCCGGGCTCGTCTGCTGCCCACCCGCTGGATCAGCGCATTGACCCTGGCCAGCCTGGTGTTGACCTGGTGGCTGGTCACGGCCGCCGGGTGGGTCGAGCCCCTGTTTCTGCCCTCACCTGCTGACATCATGGCCAAAGCCTGGGTCTTGCTTACCCAGGGCTACATGGACGCCAGCCTGTGGCAGCACCTTGGCGCCAGCCTCGGGCGTATCGGCACGGCATTGCTGGCTGCGGTGTTCACGGCCATTCCGGTGGGTATCGCCATTGGGTATAGCCGGGTGGCACGGGGCATTTTCGACCCGTTGATCGAGTTCTACCGGCCCATCCCCCCGCTCGCCTACTTGCCGCTGATCGTCATCTGGTGCGGGATCGGCGAGTTGTCGAAGGTGCTGCTGATCTACCTGGCGATCTTCGCGCCCATCGCCATCGCCACTGCCACGGGTGTGCGCACCACCGACCCTGCCAAGCTGCGCGCCGCGCAATCGCTAGGCGCGACCAGGGTCCAGCTGATTCGCCACGTGATTTTGCCAAGCGCGCTGCCCGACATTCTGACGGGCATTCGGATTGGCCTGGGCGTCGGTTGGTCGACGCTGGTGGCGGCCGAACTGATCGCCGCCACCAGCGGCCTTGGCTTCATGGTGCAGTCGGCCGCGCAGTTTCTGGTCACCGATGTGGTGGTGCTGGGCATCCTGCTGATCGCGCTGATCGCTTTCGCGCTGGAGATGAGCCTGCGCGCGCTGCAACGCCGACTGGTGCCCTGGCACGGGCAAAGCCACTGACCCCTACCGCTCGTGCGCCCGTCAGGGCGCCTGCCTGAAGAGACCGACATGAGCCTGACCATTACCCCACTCAGCCCGGCGCTGGGCGCACAGATCAGCGGCGTGGACCTTGCCCGCGACATCAGCGACGAGGTGCGCGATGCCATCGAGCACGCGTTGCTTCGCCACCAGGTGCTGTTCTTCCGCGACCAGCCCATCGCCCCCGTCCAGCAGGCGCGTTTTGCCGCCCGCTTTGGCGACCTGCATATCCACCCCATCTACCCCAACGTACCCGGCACGCCCCAGGTGCTGGTGCTCGATACTGCGGTCACCGACGTCCGTGACAACGCCGTCTGGCACACCGACGTGACCTTCCTACCGACACCGGCCCTGGGCGCAGTGCTCAGTGCCAAGCAGTTGCCGGCCTATGGCGGCGATACCCTGTGGGCCAGTGGCATTGCAGCCTTCGAGGGATTGTCAGCGCCACTGCAGGCGATGCTGGTCGGGCTGACGGCGACCCACGACTTCACCAAGTCATTTCCGCTGGAGCGCTTTGGCACCACGCCACAGGAGCTGGCGCGCTGGGAGCAGACCCGGCGCGAGAACCCGCCGCTGTCGCATCCGGTGGTGCGCACGCACCCGGTGAGTGGGCGCAAGGCACTGTTCGTCAACGAGGGGTTTACCACACGCATCAATGAGCTGAGCGAGCTGGAAAGCGAAGCGCTGCTCAAGCTGCTCTTCGCCCACGCCACCCGGCCGGAGTTCACGATCCGCTGGCGCTGGCAGGAAAACGACGTGGCGTTCTGGGACAACCGCGTCACCCAGCACTACGCGGTGGATGACTACCGGCCAAGCCGGCGGGTGATGCACAGGGCAACGATCCTGGGCGATGCGCCCTATTAACGAGAGGGATGGCCGATGCCCCAGCCCTGAAAGGTCGAACCTGGTGGTTCGCCTTTTCAGGGCTGGTCTGGCGCGGAGGGTCAGCGCACCAGGTGCAGGAACTGCATGTGCCGTTCGTACTGGTCGAGGATGTCGTTGATGATCTGCTCCTTGCTGTAGCCCACCAGGTCGTAATTCTGGCTGCCTTCGCTGAGGTAGACCTCCGCCCGGTAATAGCGGCGGTTCTTCAACTCATGGGCACCCAGGCCACCACGGGCGAACGAGGGCGTGAAGTAACCGCGCATCTGCACCTGGTAGATGAACGGCTGCTCATCGCCATGGCCGACTTTCAAGCTGACGTTGTCATGGCTCGGGTCGTCCTGGGTGATCAGCACCAGCCCTTTCTGCTCGAACACCTCACGCACATCGGCGATGGCCGGGCGCACCACATCGTCCATGAACCGGTACACCTCGTCCCGCGAAGGGAAATGCACGGCCTGGCTCAGGCGCTGGCGCCAACCCCCACGGCCTCGGCGCGACTGGGCGAAGGGAGCCAGCGAATGCATCTGCGCGATCTGGCGCTGCGACTCCAGGTAGAAGGCCTTGTGCAGCCCCCACATCATGCACAACAGGATCAGCGAGAAGGGCAACGAGGTGAGCACCACCGCCGACTTCAGCGAATCGATGCTGCCGGCGAACAGCAAGGCACTGGTCACCAGCGCCGTCATGGCACCCCAGAAGATGCGCAGCCAGTTCGGGCCGTCCTCGTCGGCATCGCCGCCGGTGGCCGACAGCGTGGACAGCACCACGGTACCGGAGTCTGCCGACGTCACGAAGAACACGAAGCTGACGAACACCGTCATGGCGATTACCGCCTTGCTCCACGGGTAGGTCTCCAGCAGCAGGTACAGGCTCATCGATGGGTTGTCCAACGCGGCCTGGCCCAATGCGGTCATGCCGTGATTGATGACCTGGTCCAGTGCGCTGTTGCCGAAGATCGACATCCACGCCAGGGTGAAGCCAAGCGGAATCAGCAGCACACCGAAGACGAACTCGCGAATGGTCCGCCCACGGGAGATGCGCGCGATGAACAAGCCCACGAATGGCGCCCATGCGATCCACCAGGCCCAATAGAACACCGTCCAGCCGCCCAGCCACTCACGGTTATCGCCATAGGCATAGACATCGAAGCTCTTGCGCGGCAAGGCGCCCAAATAGTCGCCCAGGTTCTGGATAAGGGTGTTGAACAGGTGCTGGGTGGGGCCTGCGAACAGCACGAAGAGCAAAAGCGCACAGGCCAGGAACAGGTTGATGTCGCTCATCACCCGTACGCCTTTTTCCACACCGGCTACTGCCACGGCCACCGCCGCGCCCATCATCAGCGTGATCAGCACCACCTGCACCCACTGGCTGTGGCTGATGCCGAACAGGTAATCCAGGCCGGCATTGAGGTGCAGCACGCCAAAGCCCATGTCGGCCCCCAGGCCGAACACCGTGGCGATGATGCCGAAGCCGTCGACCGCATAGCCGATAGGCCCGTTGATGCGCTTGCCGATTAACGGATAGAGCGCAGAGCGCAAGGCCAGCGGCAGATTGTGCCGGTAGGCGAAATAGGCCAGCGCCATGCCGACGAAGGCAAAGACGCCCCAACCATGCAGGCCCCAATGCAGGAACAGGATCTGCATTGCCTGCCGGCCCGCCTCAACCGTGCCCCCTTCACCCTGGGGTGGTTGCAACATGTGGGTAAGCGGTTCGGAGACGCAGAAGAAGAACAGCGTGATGCTTATCCCCGCAGCAAACAGCATGCCCGCCCACGACAGGTAGCTGAATTCGGGTTCGTCGTGGTCGGCACCGAGCTTGATCTTGCCGTAGCCCGATACGGCGGTGACCACCACGAAGACCAGGTACAGCGTCATTGCCAGCATGTAGTACCAGCCTACCGTGTTGGCAGCCCAGTTCTGCGCCGCCAGCAACCACTGGCCCGCACTTTGCGGATTGGTAATGACCACAAGGCCGAAGATAAGAATGAAACTTGCCGCGAAATAGAACACCGGAGGGTTCATGCGGATCTTGCCAGGGGCAAGCGAAGGGGTCGGTGCACTCATCGCGTGTGCACCTCGTCAAAGGACGAAAGACGCATAATTAACGGGTTCAGCAAAGGAATCCTCCTGATGAACACCGGCAGCGGACCAGCGTTTTTTTAATTGAACAAGCGTTCAAGTTAAACATGGTTTGAGCCTCATTGCGAATTGAAGCGCCGATTGGTAATGCCCTGGAAGCACCCTTTGGCCAGCCTGACTTGCCCTGGCGCTACCCCGGCTGAAGGTGCATGTAACGGTCTGGTGCCTGCCCAAGGCACCGCCTAGGATCACTGTTTGTCCTGGCAATCGAGCTGCAGGTTGGCCTGGGTGATGTTGCTGTGCGGCGGTACGCTACGCGTCAACCACACGTTGCCACCGATGGTGGAACCCTGCCCGATGGTGATACGCCCCAACACGGTGGCGCCGGCATAGATCACCACGTCGTCCTCGACGATCGGGTGACGGGCCAAGCCCTTGTGCAACGTGCCGGACTCATCGCTCGGGAAGCGCTTGGCGCCAAGGGTCACCGCCTGATAAATCCGCACGCGCTCGCCGATGATCGCAGTTTCGCCGATGACCACGCCGGTACCGTGGTCGATGAAGAAGCTTGGGCCGATCTGAGCCCCGGGATGAATATCGATACCCGTCGCCGAATGCGCCAGCTCCGAACTGATCCGTGCCAACAATGGCAGCCCGGCCGTGTACAGGTGATGGGCCAGACGGTGGTGGATGATCGCCAGGATGCCGGGATAGCACAGCAACACCTCATCGACACTGCGCGCCGCCGGATCGCCGTGATAGGCCGCCAGCACGTCGGTATCGAGCAGCACACGCATGCCTGGCAGCGCCGCGGCAAAGCCCTGGATCAGCTTCAGGGCATGGGCATCGACACCCGCCAGGTCCTCCTTGCCTTGCCGGGCGGCGTAGCGCAGTTCCAGGCGTGCCTGCACCAACAACGCATTGAGCGCGGCGTCCAGGGTATGGCCGACATAAAAATCCTCGCTCTCCTCGCGCAGGTCCACCGGACCGAGACGCATGGGGAACAACGCGCCGCAGAGCTGTTCGAGGATCTGTCGTACCGCTTCGCGCGAGGGCAGCTCCCGGCCACCTTGCTCGCCGCTGCTGCGGCCATTGCGGGTGCGCCATTGCTCACGGGCACCGCGCAAGCCGGCCACGATCCCATGCAGTTGCCAGTGCCCGGAGGCGGGTTGTTCGCTCACGGTGTGTTCTCCTGCCTTTTAGGCTATCTGTTCTATTGTCGATGCCGTCATTCTACGGGCAAGCCCGTGGACCAGGCCCTCATCTCTACCTCTTTACACTGCATCGCAAGGCAAGGGCGATGACAGCCATGCCGGCCTCGCCTACCCTCAAGATCAATGGACAATTTCCAAACGCATAAATAGGCAAGGTGCGATAATTTTTGACTATTTCCTGCGTTGCGCATCCAACCCTATAGTCGCCATCACTTCATTCACAACACGCTCGGGGCTCAGACATGTCGAAGTTCGCCAAACCGCTACTCAATGCCAGCCTGGCCCTGTTGCTGGGCACGGGCCTGCTTGGCCAGGCCTTTGCCGGCGAAGAGTTGAAGACCATCCAGGAAAAAGGCGTGATCAGCGTCGGCCTCGAAGGCACCTACCCGCCGTTCAGCTTCCAGGATGAAAACGGCAAGCTGACCGGCTTCGAAGTCGAGCTGTCCGAATTGCTGGCCAAGGAACTGGGCGTGAAGGCCAAGATCCAGCCGACCAAATGGGACGGTATCCTGGCTGCGCTGGAGTCCAAGCGGCTGGACATCGTCGTCAACCAGGTCACCATCTCCGAAGAGCGCAAGAAGAAATACGATTTCTCCGAACCCTACACCGTCTCGGGTATCCAGGCGCTGGTGCTGAAGAAGAAGGCTGACCAGCTCGGCATCAAGGGCGCTCAGGACCTGGCAGGCAAGAAAGTCGGTGTAGGCTTGGGTACCAACTACGAGCAATGGGTCAAGCAGGATGTGCCCAAGGCCGAAGTGCGGACCTATGAGGACGACCCCAGCAAGTTTGCAGACCTGCGCAATGGCCGCATCGATGCCATCCTGATCGACCGCCTGGCTGCGCTTGAATACGCCCAGAAAGCCAAGGACACACAACTGGCGGGCGATGCCTTCTCGCGACTGGAGAGCGGGGTTGCCATGCGCAAGGGCGAACCTGAACTGCTGGCCGCCATCAACACGGCCATCGACAAGCTCAAGGCGGACGGGACCCTGGCCAAGCTGTCCGAAAAGTACTTCGGTGCTGACGTCACCCGATGATCGCTGAAAGCCTGCAACTGGTCGCCGACTCCGCACCCTTCCTGCTCAAGGGTGCGGGTTACACCGTGCTGCTCAGCGTAGGGGGCATGTTTTTCGGATTGGTGCTGGGCTTTGCCCTGGCGTTGATGCGTTTGTCCAAAGTGCTGCCGCTCAACTGGCTGGCACGGATATACGTATCGTTCTTCCGAGGCACGCCCCTGCTGGTGCAGCTGTTCGTCATCTACTTCGGCATGCCCCAGATCGGCATCGAGCTCGACCCGATCCCCGCCTCGCTGATCGGGCTGTCATTGAACATGGCCGCCTACATCTGCGAGATCCTGCGCGCCGCGATCTCTTCGATCGACCGTGGGCAGTGGGAAGCAGCGGCCAGCATCGGCATGACCCGCGTACAAGCCATGCGCCGGGCGATACTGCCCCAGGCGCTGCGCACCGCGTTGCCGCCGTTGGGTAACAGCTTCATCTCGCTGGTCAAGGACACCGCGCTGGCCGCCACCATCCAGGTGCCGGAACTGTTCCGTCAGGCCCAGCTGATCACAGCACGTACGTTCGAGGTGTTCACCATGTACGTGGCAGTGGCCGTGGTCTACTGGGTGCTGTGCAGCATCCTGGCCTACTTCCAGAACCGCATGGAAGCGCGGGTCAACCAACATGACCAGGAGCACTGAGCATGATCGAAGTCAAAGGCCTGACCAAACGCTTCAAGGGCCAGACCGTGCTCGATGGCATCGATGTGACGGTGCAGCCGGGTGAAGTGGTAGCGATAATCGGCCCCAGCGGGTCGGGCAAGACCACCTTCCTGCGGTGCTTGAACCTGCTGGAAACGCCCGATGCCGGGCAAATCAAGATCGGCGCCATCAGCATCGACGCCAACCGCCCCCTCGGCCCGCAACACAGCGCCATACGTCGCCTGCGCCAACAAGCTGGGTTTGTGTTCCAGAACTTCAACCTGTTTCCCCACCGCACGGCCTTGGAGAACGTCATCGAAGGGCCGGTGATCGTCAAGAAAACACCGCGCGACCAAGCGGTGGACCTTGGCCGGCGTCTATTGGCCAAGGTGGGCCTGGCAGGCAAGGAAGACGCCTATCCACGTCGCCTGTCCGGGGGCCAGCAGCAACGGGTGGCCATTGCCCGTGCCCTGGCCATGGAGCCGGAGGTGATTCTGTTCGATGAACCCACCTCGGCGCTGGACCCGGAACTGGTAGGCGAAGTCCTGGCGACCATTCGCAGCCTGGCGGAAGAAAAACGCACCATGATCATCGTTACCCATGAAATGAGCTTCGCTCGCGACGTGGCTAACCGGGTCATCTTCTTCGACAAGGGTGTGGTAGTGGAGCAAGGTGAGGCCAAGGCGTTGTTCGCGGCCCCGCAACAGGAGCGAACGCGGCAATTCCTGCGCAAGTTTCTGGGCACGGCTGCTTCTGAGTAAGCCTGCAAAGCCAGCCCGCGCTGTAGTAGCCCGTACGTCACTCAGCTCACGCCTGAATGCATGTCGCCTGGGGGCAGGCGACGCGCTTCTATATATATTCCAAAGCGTTAGTTCATAAATATTTTATAAACCCTTACGGTATATACACCGGACCACCGGACCAGCATACGTCTGTCGCGATCAGCTGTAGCGGCATAACCCACATGTGAGGTCAGCAATGGTCAGGATCACCATCACCCCAGTGCAGAACGCCAGGGCATTGAGTGCAGTCAAGGAGCGGCACTGATGTCCAGCCAAGCCCTTATTGCCTCCCGCAGCGTGCTCGACAGTGCACCGCCCTTGCTGCCAGCCAAGGTTCTGCACAGCGATGCCCAAGCGCTGCAAGCTGCACGTGAAGTCGCCGCTGTCGCGCGCGAACAGGCTGCCCGTCGGGATCAGCAACGCGAACTGCCCTGGGCCGAAATCGAATTGTTTACCCGCAGTGGCCTGGGGAGCATCAGCGTTCCGAAGGCCTACGGCGGCCCTGATGTGTCGTTCGAAACCGTGGCCGAAGTGTTCCGCCTGATCAGCGCTGCCGATCCTGCGCTGGGGCAGATCCCGCAGAACCAGTTCGGCATGCTGCAACTGCTGCGCCTGACAGCCACGCCGGCGCAACAGGCAGTGCTGTTTCGCAGCGTGCTGGACGGCTGGCGAATCGGCAATGCAGGCCCTGAGCGCGGAACCAAGGACACCCTCACCCTCAAGGCACGGATCAACCGCGCAGGTGACGGCTATCGCATCAGTGGCGAGAAGTTCTACTCCACCGGCGCGTTGTTCGCCCACTGGGTGGCGGTCAAGGCGCTGGACGAGGAAGGTCGCCAGCGCCTGGCCTTCGTGCGCCGCGGCACCCCCGGGTTACGCATCGTCGACGATTGGTCGGGGTTTGGTCAGCGCACTACGGCCAGCGGAACAGTACTGCTCGATGACGTTCCGGTAGAGGCAGACCTGGTTATCGACAACTGGCGTCAGCGGGAGGTACCCAATACCCAGGGCGCCGCCTCGCAGCTCATCCAGGCGGCCATCGACGCCGGCATTGCCGAGGCCGCCATCGATGATGCCATTGCTTTCGTGCGCACAAAGTCGCGCCCATGGGTCGAAGCCCAGGTAGAGCGCGCCAGCGACGACCTCTATGTCATCGCCGACATCGGCCGCCTGAAGCTTGAACTGCATGCCGCCGAGGCGCTGCTGCGCCGGGCCGGGCAGGTGCTGGACGAGGTCAACGCAGCGCCGGTGGATGCCGAGTCGGCTGCCCGTGCGTCGATTGCGGTGGCCGAGGCCAAGGTACTGACCACCGAGATTGCCCTGCAGGCCAGCGAGAAACTGTTCGAACTGGCTGGCAGCCGCGCGACCCTGGCCGAGTTCAACCTCGACCGCCACTGGCGTAACGCCCGCGTGCACACCCTGCACGACCCGGTGCGCTGGAAATACCACGCAGTTGGCGCGTACCACCTCAACGGCACCCTGCCCGCGCGGCACTCCTGGATCTGATGGGTAGCCTGCAGGACCGCTGCGCGGTCCGGGGCACCGGAGACACACCATGACCACACGCATCATTACCAGCGACGGCGAAGCCTTGGCCGTTGCCTTGGACATCGCCCGCCAGCTACGCCCCGACAGCGCGGTGCGCGACCGTGAGCGGCGTCTGCCACACCCTGAGCTGGCGCTGATCACACGCTCGGGCCTATGGGGTATCAGCGTACCCAAGGCCTACGGCGGGGCGGGCGTATCCAAAGTCACCCTGGCCAAGGTCATCGCCATCATCGCGCAGGCCGACGGCTCGCTCGGGCAGATTCCGCAAAACCATTTTTATGCCTTGGAAGTGCTGCGGGTAAACGGCACGCCCGAACAGCAGCAGCGTCTGTACGCCGAAGTGCTGGCAGGCCGGCGGTTCGGCAATGCCCTGGCAGAACTGGGCACCAAGACAGCCAATGAGCGCACCACACGCCTGAGCCGCGAAGGCGATGGCTTTCGCATCAATGGTCGCAAGTTCTACGCCACTGGCGCGCTATACGCCCAGCGCATACCCACCTCGGTGGTCGATGACCAAGGCGTCCAGCACCTGGCATTCGTGCCTGCCGACAGCCCCGGCCTGCAGGTGATCGACGACTGGAGTGGCTTCGGCCAGCGCACCACCGGCAGCGGTTCGGTGGTGTTCGATAACGTCCCCGTCAGCGCACAGGACGTCGTGCCGTTCCAGAGCGTGTTCGATCGCCCCACCCCGGTAGGCCCGCTGGCGCAGATTCTTCATGCCGCCATCGATACCGGCATCGCCCGGGCAGCCTATGAGGACGCCTTGCATTTCGTGCGGACCCGCAGCCGGCCATGGGTGGACTCAGGCGTGGACCAGGCGAGCGACGATCCGTTGACCGTCAAGAGCTTCGGGCAGCTGGCTATCCGCTTGCACGCTGCCGAAGCCTTGCTCGAACGCGCAGGCCACTACCTGGACAGCGCGCGTGACGACAGCACGGCCGAAACCGTAGCCGCGGCCTCCATTGCCGTAGCAGAGGCACGGGCCATCAGCACGGAAATAGCCCTGTCCGCCGGCACCACGTTGTTCGAGCTCAGTGGCAGTCAGGCCACGCTGGCCGAACACAATCTCGACCGCCACTGGCGCAACGCCCGGGTACACACATTGCACGACCCGGTGCGCTGGAAATACCACGCCATCGGCAACTACTACCTCAACGAGCAAAACCCACCGCGCCGGGGGACCATCTGATGGCCCGGCAGATCCTGCTCAATGCCTTCAATATGAACTGCGTGGGGCATATCAACCATGGCCTGTGGACGCACCCGCGCGATACGTCGACCCAGTACAAGACCCTCAAATACTGGACCGATTTGGCGCGTCTGCTGGAACGGGGCCTGTTCGACGGTCTGTTCATCGCCGACATCGTCGGCACCTACGATGTCTACGGCCAGTCGCTGGACGTAACGTTAAAGGAATCCATCCAGTTGCCGGTCAACGACCCTCTGCTGCTGGTGTCTGCCATGGCCGCCGTCACCCGCAATCTCGGTTTCGGCCTCACGGCCAACCTCACGTATGAAGCACCTTATCTGTTTGCACGCCGTCTCTCGACCCTGGATCACCTGAGCAATGGCCGAGTCGGCTGGAACATCGTCACTGGGTATCTGGACAGCGCTGCGCGCGCCATGGGCCTGACCCAGCAGCCTGAGCATGACCGTCGCTACGACCAGGCCGATGAATACCTCAAGGTGCTGTACCAACTGCTTGAGGGAAGCTGGGCCGACGATGCCGTGCTGGCTGACCGCGGACAACGCATCTACGCGCGCCCCGACAAAGTGCGCAAGGTCCATCACCACGGAGAGTTCTACGATGTCGAAGGCTATCATCTGTGCGAGCCGTCGCCACAACGTACGCCGGTACTGTTCCAGGCTGGCAGCTCGCCGCGCGGCCTGACGTTTGCGGGCAACCATGCCGAGTGCGTGTTCATCAGCGGCCAGGACAAGGCTTCAACCCGCGCCCAGGTGGACAAGGTGCGCGCCGCTGCCAGGGCTGCGGGTCGCGACCCAATGGCAGTCAAGGTTTTCATGGGCATTACGGTGATCGTGGCGCCCACCGAGCGACAAGCCCTGGCCAAGCACGCCGAATACCTGCGCCATGCCAGCCCCGAAGCCGGCGTCGCGCACTTTGCCGCCTCCACCGGCATCGACTTTGCGGCCTTCGATCTGGACGAGCCGATTGCCTTTACCCAAGGCAACGCCATCCAGTCGGCCACCCGCCAACTGCAGGAAAACGCCTGGACCCGACGCCGCCTGCTGCAACAGCACGCCTTGGGCGGTCGCTACGTCACCTTGGTCGGCGACCCCGAGCAGGTGGCTGATGAGCTGATCGCATGGGCCGACGAAACCGGCCTGGACGGCTTCAACCTGACCCGCACCGTCACACCGGAAAGCTTTGAGGACTTCATCGACCTGGTGATTCCGCCGCTACAGGCGCGCGGCCGCTACAAGACCGCCTACGCCGGCGGCACGCTGCGCGAAAAGCTGTTCGCAACCGACCATCCCTACTTGCCAGCCGATCACCCTGGCTCGACCTACCGCTTTGCGCCTGCCCCCGCCTCGACTGGAGCCTTGCACCATGCTTGAAAAACTATTTCGTCCCGTTGCGGCCGTCGCGATTGCCTTGGGCTTCTCCAGCGCAGCCCTGGCCGATGAGCCGCTTAAGGTCGGCACCACCTCAGCCTTCGCCATCCCGCTGGAAGCCGCCGTCGAAGAGGCGCACAAGCAAGGGCTCGAGGTGAAGCTGATCGAATTCAGCGACTGGATAGCCCCCAATGTCAGCCTCAACAGTGGCGACATCGACGTGAACTACTTCCAGCACATTCCCTTTCTGGAAAACGCCAAGGCTGCTGCCGGTTTCGATCTGGTGCCCTACGCCCCAGGCATCATCAACAACGTGGGCCTGTATTCCAAGCGTTATAAAAGCTTCGTCGACCTGCCCGAAGGTGCCAGCGTCGCCATCGCCAACGACCCGATCAACAGCGGACGCGGCCTGCAATTGCTGGCCAAGGCTGGCTTGATCACGCTCAAACCGGGTGTGGGCTACAAGGCCACCGAACAGGACATCACGGCCAACCCGAAAAAGCTCAGGATCATTCAGGTCGAAGCGGTCCAGCTGGTACGGGCGTATGACGACGCGGACCTGGTGCAGGGCTACCCCGCCTACATTCGGCTGGCCAACAGTTTTGACGCCACCTCGGCCCTGCTTTTCGATGGCCTGGAGAACAAGGAATACGTGATTCAGTTCGTCATTCGCCCACAAAGCAAGGATGACCCTCGCCTGGCCAAGTTCGTCGACATTTACCAGCACTCGCCCGCTGTACGTGCGGCCTTGGACAAGGCTCATGGCACGCTCTACCAGGCCGGTTGGGAGTGACAGCGATGAGCCAGTCCACTGCACGGCGAGCACTCGAGTCCTCTGCACCACCCCGTCAGGCTGAACACTTGGACCTGCGCCCTGACGTCAACCACGCCCATGTGCGGTTCATCGGGCTGGGCAAGACGTATCCAGGCCAGAGCCAGCCAGCCCTGCAAGGCATCGACCTGAACATCCGGCGCGGTGAAATCTTCGGCATCATCGGCCGCAGCGGGGCGGGTAAGTCGTCGCTACTGCGCGCCATCAACCGGTTGGAACAGCCTACGCAAGGCCGAGTGCTGATCGAGCAGGCGGACATTGCCAGCTACGACGAGGACGCACTGGTGGGGTTGCGCCGAAGCATCGGCATGATTTTCCAGCACTTCAACCTGATGTCAGCCAAGACCGTATGGCAGAACGTCGAGCTACCCCTGAAGGTGGCCGGCGTCGCCAAAGCGCAGCGCCAGCACAAGGTGCGCGAGCTGCTGCAACTGGTTGGCCTCGAGGACAAGCATCACGTTTACCCTGCGCAGTTGTCGGGCGGCCAGAAGCAGCGCGTGGGCATTGCCCGCGCTCTGGTACATGACCCAAGTATCCTGCTGTGCGACGAAGCGACCTCGGCGCTGGACCCGGAGACTACCGCCTCAATCCTGCAACTGCTACGCGACATCAACCAACGCCTGGGCCTGACCATCGTGCTGATCACCCATGAAATGGCCGTGGTGCGCGACACCTGCCATCGGGTTGCGGTACTGGAGCGTGGCCAATTGGTCGAGCAGGGCGAGGTCTGGCAGGTGTTCGGCGCGGCGCGGCACGCCACCACGCGCACGTTGCTGGCGCCCCTGCAACCGACCTTGCCAGAGGCCTTGACCGCGAACATCAAGGCTGCGCCATCGAGCCCCGACAGCGCCATCGTGCTGAAGCTGACAGCCTTCGGCGAGCCCGATCTGTCGGCATTGTTCGCCGAGTTGGGCGGACGCGTGCGGTTGCTGCAGGGGGGTGTGCAATCCATCGGCGCGCATACCCTGGCGCAACTGATCGTGTCGGTGCAGCACTCGCCCCATGACGCCAACCGCCTCCTGGAACGCAGTCGGCGCTGGGCCGAAGATGTGGAGGTGCTGGGCCATGTGGGTTGATCGTCTGCTGGAGGGTTTGCTCGACACGCTGCTGATGGTGGGCGTTTCTTCGCTGATCGCCTTGCTGGTGGGCGTACCGATGGCCGTCATGCTGGTGACCAGCGACAAGGGGGGCATCTATGCGGCGCCGCTGCTCAACCGGGTGCTGGGCGCGTTCGTCAACCTGTTTCGCTCGGTGCCGTTTCTGATCCTGATGGTTGCCCTGATCCCCTTCACGCGGTGGGTGGTCGGCACAACCTATGGCGTCTGGGCGGCCATCGTGCCCCTTACCATCGCGGCCACGCCCTTTTTCGCCCGCATCGCCGAAGTCAGCCTGCGAGAGGTCGACCACGGCCTGGTGGAGGCGGCGCAGGCCATGGGGTGCCGACGCTGGCACATCGTCTGGCACGTGCTGCTGCCAGAAGCCCTGCCAGGCATCGTCGGCGGCTTCACCATCACCTTGGTGACGCTGATCAATTCATCCGCCATGGCGGGCGCCATCGGTGCCGGAGGGTTGGGGGACATCGCCTACCGCTATGGATACCAGCGCTTCGACAGCCAAATCATGTTGACGGTGATCGCCATGCTGGTGGCCCTGGTGGCACTGATCCAGCTGGGTGGCGATCGGCTGGCCCGAGGGTTGAACAAGCGATGAGCGAAGGCGAAGGGCTGGCGCCAAGCCAGCCCTTGGCCTCATTCCCAGCGCAGGTCCTTTGCGGCGACCGGCCGGCCGAACCAGTAGCCCTGCCCCAGCTGGCACTGCTCCTGCAACAGGAAGCTGGCCTGCTCCTGCTGCTCGATGCCTTCGGCGTGCACTTGCATGCCCATGCTGCGGGCCAGGGCGATGATCACACGCACGATGGCGACATCATCCTCATCGCACGGCAGCCCGGTCACGAAGCCCTGGTCGATCTTGAGCTTTTGCACGGGCATGCGCTTGAGACGTAGCAGCGAGGAATACCCAGTGCCGAAATCATCGATGGCCAGGGTTACCCCCAGCTCGCGCAGACGGTGAAGCTGCTCCAAGGCCACTTCCGGATCATCCATCACCGCACTTTCCGTGACCTCCAGCTCAAGCAGCGCTGGCGCCAGGCCTGTTTCATGCAGCACATCGGCCACCTGCCGGTACAACTCATGCTGGCCAAACAGCCGGCTCGAGATGTTCACGGCCACGAATGCCAGTGGGCGGCCTTCCTGCTGCCAGCGCACCATCTGCAGGCACGCCTGGCGTAGCACCCAGGCATCGATTTCGGCAATCAGACCGGTGCGTTCGGCAATCGGAATGAATTCGCCCGGTGCCACCAGGCCCCGCTGGGGATGCTGCCAGCGGACCAGCGCCTCGACCCCCACCTGGCTGCCCGAGGCCAGGTCGTGCACTGGTTGGTAGAACGCGCGTAGCTCATCCTGCTCGAGGGCGCGGCGCAATTCCCCGGCCGTTTCCACGCGCAACTGGGCGTGCGCGGTCAGCTCCTCGGTATACAGGGCGTAGCAGGCGCGACCGTTGGTCTTGGCCTTGTACAGCGCCGAATCGGCATTGCGCAGCAACTGCTCGGCACTCAGAGCGTCGCTTGGGAACAGGCTGATGCCTGCGCTGACGCTGATGAACAAGCGATGGCCCTCGAACAGGAAGGGCTCGCGCATGCGTTCGATGATGCGCTGGGCCAGCTTTGCCGCCTGCCCCAGGTCCTGGCAGTGCTCGGCCAGGACGCCGAACTCGTCGCCGCCCAGGCGCGCCAGGGTGACCCCGCTGCTCACCACTTCGCCCAGGCGGGCGCCCACCAACTTAAGCAACTGATCGCCGATCGTATGACCCAGCCCGTCGTTGATGCTTTGGAAATGATCGAGGTCCAGAAGCAGCAGCGCACAACCGCGCTTCTTGGCCTGGGCCGCAGCCAACGCCTGTTGGACCCGGTCGGTGAACAACAAGCGATTGGGCAGGTCGGTCAGGGGATCATGGTGGGCCAGGTAGGCCAGCTCCTGCTCCGAATGCTTGATGGCGCTGATGTCACTGAATACCGCCACGTAATGGCTCAGTTCGCCTTCGTCGTCACGAATGGCGCGAATGGTTTGCCATTGAGGATAGATTTCACCGCTTTTGCGGCGGTTCCAGATCTCGCCGCTCCACTCCCCAGTCTCGGTCAGGGCCGCGTAGATCTGCTGGTAGAACGCGGCACCATGGTGCCCCGACTTGAACTTGCTCGGGCGCTGGCCGATGACCTCATCCTGCTGATAGCCGGTGATGCGCATGAACGCGCGGTTGACGTGCACGATCACCCCCTGCCGGTCGGTCACAAGGACCCCTTCCAGGGTGCAGTCGAACACCGCGGCGGCCATGCGCAGGCGCTCACGGTCTTCGCCGCGCAGGCGCGCACCGGCACCGATGAAGTTCAACAGCCGCACACGCGAGACGTAGATCAGCAAGGCGCTGAGCAACACCCAGACCACGACGTTGATCTGGCGCCCCACCGTCAGGGCCAGGGGGTCTTCAGTCATGCTGTGCAGCACCACCTCGGCCAGCACCAGCCAGAGGATCGAGAGCACCACATAGAGCGCAGCCATGCGCAAGGCGTCGCGAACGGAAACAGACATGTCGGGTGGAATTGCCCATGGAAAGTGTTGGGGGATTATAAAGCTTCTGCTGCCCGACGTGCGGTTGCCGCTTTGCAAAGGCCTCGCGCCAAGGCATGCCGCGCACCGCCGCCCCGCTGAAACATCGCGTGGTCAGCTTTGACTGGTTTTATTTCCCGACCCAGGGATAATCGCACCTTTCCCCTGAATTTCGAGGGTATCTCTACCTATGTGGTACAACGGCCTGCTCGACTTGTCGGCCTGGCAACTGGTCGGCATCACTTTGTTGATGACCCATGTGACCATTGTCAGCGTCACGGTCTACCTGCATCGCTATTCCGCGCATCGCGCGCTGGAGCTCAATTCCGGGCTCAAGCATTTCTTCCGCTTCTGGCTGTGGCTCACCACGGCGCAGAACACCCGTGAATGGACCGCTGTTCATCGCAAGCACCACGCCAAGTGCGAAACCCCGGACGACCCGCACAGCCCAGTCTACAAGGGCTTGAGCACGGTGCTTCGTAAAGGGGCCGAGCTCTACCGCGAAGAGGCGCGCAACCCTGAGACCCTGCGCATCTACGGCAAGAACTGCCCGGACGACTGGGTCGAACGCAACCTCTACTCCCGCTACAAGCTGGGCGGTATCGTGCTGATGGCGCTCATCGACCTGCTGCTGTTCGGTACCGCCGGCATCACGATCTGGGCCGTGCAGATGATGTGGATTCCCTTCTGGGCAGCCGGGGTAGTCAATGGCCTGGGCCATGCCGTGGGCTATCGCAATTTCGAATGCCGCGACGCTGCCACCAACCTGGTGCCTTGGGGCATCGTCATTGGCGGCGAAGAGCTGCACAACAATCACCACACCTACCCCAACTCGGCCAAACTTTCGGTCAGGCGCTGGGAATTCGACATGGGCTGGGCGTGGATTCGCCTGTTCTGCCTGCTGCGGCTGGCCAAGGTCCAGCGCGTGGCCCCCATCGCCCACCGCGTTGCCGGCAAGGCCAGCCTGGACATGGACACTGCCATGGCCATTCTGAACAACCGCTTCCAGATCATGGCCCAGTACCGCAAGCTTGTGATCGGCCCGCTGGTCAAACAGGAACTGGACCGCGTCGATGCCTCGGTCAGCCACCATTTCCGACGCGCCAAGCGCCTGCTGTCCCGCGAGACCAGCTTGCTGGAGGATCGCCACCATGTCCGTATCGAGTCCATGCTGGCGCACAGCCAGGCATTGAAGACCATTTACGAGAAACGCCTGGCCCTGCAGCAGATCTGGGCGCGGACCAGCGCCAACGGCCACGACATGCTTGCCGCCATGAAGGATTGGGTGCATGAGGCCGAGACCAGTGGCATCCACGCCCTACGCGACTTTGCGTCACAGTTGAAAACCTATTCCCTGCGCCCGACCGCTGCCTGACCTCCGTTGATCGATACGCCCCGTTCTGGGGCGTAAGCTCAGGAACTTCACTGCTCTGTTTCGACTCGAACTGCCCACATCGGCCGGAAGGTGGCCGCACCTTTACCCGTCGAGCGCGCTCTGTGCACATGGCCAAGAACAATCCCAAGATTCTGCCCGGTACTCCTCCCCCCGACGCTGCTCAAACCCTGCTGGCACTGATGCATGCCCAAAGCGAAGTCGCCCGCCTCAGCGAACGTGAGCAGTTGTTCAGTTCGCTGCTCGAAAGTGTCAACGCCGTACTGTGGGCCTTCGATTGGGAAACGCGGCAAGTGCTCTACGTAAGCCCTGCATTCGAGCGCATCTTCGGTCGCCCTGTCTGCCGGGTCATGGCCGACTTCAACGTATGGCGCGACAGCATCTATCCGGATGATCTTGAATTTGCCGAACAGAGCCTGGCTCAGGTACTGTCCACAGGCTCCGTGGAACACCGCGAATACCGCATTCTCAATGACGATGGCGAACTGCGCTGGTTAAGCGACAAGTGCTACGTCAGCCAGCAGCCAGGTAACGATCGGGTAACCATCGTTGGCATTGCCGAAGACATCACCGACAAGAAACGACTGGAGGGCGAGCTTCAGCGCCTGGCCACTACCGATGTCCTGACCCAGAGCAGTAACCGTCGCCACTTCTTCGAATGCGCCAAGCAGGCGTTTGACAAGGCACGCGAAGACGGTACACCGCTGACGTTCCTGCTTCTGGACATCGACGATTTCAAGAACATCAATGACAGCTATGGCCACCAGGAAGGCGACCAGGTGCTGCAGCGTATCGCCCACAGCGGCAGGACCGTACTGCGCCGAGGTGATCTGTTCGGCCGGATCGGGGGTGAAGAGTTTGCCGCGGTGTTCCCGGGCTGTAAGGCCAAAGTGGCAGAACAGATCGCCGAACGTTTGCAGCGGGAGGTTCAGCGGCTGAGCTTCGGCCAGGAGGGCCAGACCTACAGCGTGACGGTGAGTCAGGGTCTGACGGGTTTATTGGATGACGATGACACCCTGAACAGCTTGTATGCCCGCGCCGACGCAGCCATGTATCAAGCCAAGCGCCAAGGCAAGAACCAGATCGTTCAGGGGTGAGCATCGCCGCCGCCTGCCGTCTGTATATTGCTGACATGAAAAAACCCGCCGAAGCGGGTTTTTTTAAAGCCAGCTACATCAAGCGAGTTCAGCGAAGCACTCTTCGATGATGACCAGGCCCTTGTCCAGCAGGGCGTCTTCGGCGGTCAGCGGCACCAGAATACGCAGGACGTTGCCGTAGGTACCGCAGGACAGCAGGATCAGGCCCTTGTCGCGTGCCTTGGCAACGACCTGGGCGACAGCTGCAGCGTTAGGGGTATGAGTGCCTTTCTCGAAGACTTCGACGGCAATCATCGAACCCAGGCCACGCACGTCACCGATGATCGGGTGCTTCTGCTGGATTTCACGCAGGCCGGCAGTCAGGCGCTCGCCCACGGCCTTGCTGCGGTCCAGCAGGTTTTCTTCTTCGAATACATCGATGACGGCCAGGGCCGCAGCACAGGCGATTGGCGAACCGGCATAAGTGCCGCCCAGGCCGCCCGGTGCAATGGCGTCCATGTATTCAGCCTTGCCGCACACACCGGCCAGCGGGAAGCCGCCAGCGATGGACTTGGCGAAGGTCGTCAGGTCAGGCGCAACGCCCATCTGCTCCATGGCGAAGAAGGTGCCAGTACGGCCTGCACCGGTCTGCACTTCGTCGGCAATCAGCAGGATACCGTGCTGGTCACACAGGGCACGCAGACGCTTCATCAGCTCTTTAGGCGCTGGCAGGAAGCCGCCCTCGCCTTGTACGGGCTCGAGGATGATAGCGGCGATGTCACGTGGCTCGGCATCGTTCTTGAAGATGCGCTCGACCGAAGCGATGGCATCGTCAACGCTGACGCCATGCAGCTCGCTCGGGAACAGTGCACGGAAGACGCCACCTGGCATCAGGCCCATGCCTGCGGAGTACGGCACGACTTTACCGGTCAGGCCCAGTGTCATCATGGTACGGCCGTGGTAGCCGCCGGTGAAGGCGATCACGCCAGCGCGGCCGGTCGCGGCACGGGCGATCTTGACGGCGTTCTCGACCGCTTCGGAGCCGGTGGATACCAACAGGGTCTTCTTGTCGAAGTCACCTGGCACCAGCTTGTTGATCTTTTCGCACAGCTCTACGTAGGGCTCATAGGCCAGCACCTGGAAGCAGGTGTGGCTGACCTTGGTGAGCTGCTCTTGCACCGCTGCAACCACTTTTGGGTGCAGGTGCCCGGTGTTCAGCACGGCGATACCGCCAGCGAAGTCGATCAGTTCGCGGCCTTCGACGTCGATGACGGTGGAGTTCTTGGCCGATTCAACGAAAATCGGGTGGATCTGACCGACGCCACGTGGAACGGCGGCGACACGGCGTTGCATCAAGGATTCGTTGGTCTTGCTCATAATGCCCTCATTGCGCCGTTGAACATGGCGCTTTTATTCGGGGGTAGCTGGGGTTGCCCGCAGTCAGTATTCGTTGATCGACTGCCGCGAGCGCCCTGGCCACCAGGTGCTGCAATGTAAAAAAGGCCAGCGGAACGTCGCTCTCGCGCCCCGCTGGCAGAGGTAAAGCCTTTACCGTGCGATCAGACGCTGATGCACAGGTATTTGATTTCGAGGTAATCCTCGATACCGTACTTGGAGCCTTCGCGGCCCAGGCCAGAAGCCTTGATACCGCCGAATGGCGCCACTTCGTTGGAAATCAGGCCGGTGTTGATGCCTACCATGCCGTATTCCAGCGCTTCGGCGACACGGAACACACGGCTCATGTCGCGGGCGTAGAAGTAGGAGGCCAGGCCAAACTCGGTGTCGTTAGACATGGCGATGACTTCAGCTTCGTCTTTGAAGCGGAACAGCGGCGCCAGCGGGCCGAAGGTTTCTTCCTTGGCAACGGCAGCGGTCTTGGGCACGTCGACCAGAATGGTCGGCTCGAAGAAGTTACCTTCGATCAGCTTGCCGCCGGACAGGACCTTGGCGCCTTTGCTCACTGCGTCTTCGATGTGCTCCTGCACCTTGGCCACGGCCTTGCCGTCGATTAGCGGGCCAGTGGTGGTGCCGTCTTCCAGGCCGTTACCGATCTTGAGCTTGGCGACAGCGGCGGCCAGCTTCTGCGCGAACGCGTCATAGACGCCGTCCTGCACGTAGATACGGTTGGCACAGACGCATGTCTGGCCGTTGTTGCGGTACTTGGAGATGATCGCGCCTTCGACTGCCTTATCCAGATCGGCGTCGTCGAACACGATGAACGGGGCGTTGCCACCCAGTTCCAGGGATACTTTCTTGATGTCCTTGGCGCATTCCTGCATCAGCTGGCGACCGATTTCGGTGGAGCCAGTGAAGGAGAGTTTGCGCACCAAGGCGTTGCCGGTCAGCTCGCCGCCGACTTCGCCAGCACTGCCGGTGACCACGCTCAGCACGCCCGCCGGAATACCGGCACGGTTGGCCAGTTCGACCAGGGCCAGCGCGGAGTACGGCGTCTGCGAGGCAGGCTTGAGCACCATGGTGCAGCCAGCGGCCAAGGCCGGGCCGGCTTTACGGGTGATCATGGCAGCCGGGAAGTTCCACGGGGTGATGGCCGCAGTGACGCCAATCGGCTGCTTGATGACGATCAGGCGCTTGTCAGGCTGGTGGCCCGGGATGGTGTCGCCATAGACGCGCTTGGCTTCTTCGGCGAACCACTCGATGAAGGAGGCGGCATAGGCGATTTCGCCTTTGGCTTCAGCCAGCGGCTTGCCTTGTTCGGTGGTCATCAGGCGAGCGAGGTCGTCCTGATTTTCGATCATCAGTTCGAACCAGCGACGCAGCTTGGTCGAGCGCTCCTTGGCGGTCAGGGCACGCCAGGCCGGCAGGGCCTTGTCGGCTGCCTCGATGGCGCGGCGGGTTTCCGCAGTACCCATCTTCGGCACGGTACCAATGACTTCGCCCGTGGCAGGGTTGGTCACATTGATAGTCTGGCCGCTGTCCGCATCCAGCCATTCACCGTTGATGAAGGCTTGCTGGCGGAACAACTGAGCGTCTTTGAGCTGCATGTCGGCTTCCCGAATTGTTGATTGTTGAAAGCGCCCAGCGCAGGGCTCCGAGCGTTTGAAATCTCAAACGAATGCTAAGCGTCTGCTGGGGTGTTGGACAATAGGCTGTTCGAAAAAAAGAACGAGCGGTTGAACACCTTTATTGGAAACGGCTCACTGGCAGGGTGTGATGCAGCCTGTCGGACCAGGGCGAGCACGAACCGGAATAGTAGCCGTACCTAGTGGAGGCGAAACACGGCAGCAGGTAAAAAGGGCTACAGATCAAGGCGATGGACGCCGACGAACGAGATAGGTATCATGCGTGCGCGTTGCACTCGTAGCTCAGCTGGATAGAGTACTGCCCTCCGAAGGCAGGGGTCGTGGGTTCGAATCCCGCCGAGTGCGCCATACATGAAAAGCCCCAGGCCAACGCCTGGGGCTTTTTCGTTTGTGCGCCATGTCACACGCCTGGTACTGCCGTACCACAGGTCATTGGTGTTAGCGTGAGGGCCTTCCCGCACGACGGGGCCTCATCAATGACTGGCGAAGGAATGCGTACACTCATGCACCTGAAAAAGCTCACCTCTGTTTCCCTGCTGGCGGCCAGCATCGGCTTGTTCACATTGCCTGCCCAGGCCAACCTCACCCAGCAGCAGTCTGCGGCGATCGTCAAGGCGTTCGACGGCAGCGATCCGCATGACTTCAAGCAGTTTCTCGGCAAGCTCAAAGGCAGCGACCTGAACCAGGCCGATGGCCTGGGCGCCACCCTGGACACTTACCTGGCCGGCAAGCCGTTGGACGCCGAGC
Organism: Pseudomonas parafulva; assembly: GCF_002021815.1. Classification (NCBI taxonomy): domain Bacteria; kingdom Pseudomonadati; phylum Pseudomonadota; class Gammaproteobacteria; order Pseudomonadales; family Pseudomonadaceae; genus Pseudomonas; species Pseudomonas parafulva. The sequence goes on along the minus strand of NZ_CP019952.1, from coordinate 233,949 downwards.
AGCAGAACGAGATCAATCGCCTGCTCGGGCTCTACACCCGCATCAAGTACGGCAAGGCCGCCACCCAGACGCTGCGCGAATTGGTGGCCATTCCCACGGTCACCGTCGAGGGCACACCTCAGCATGAAAACCCCGAGTTCCTGAAGATCGCCGACAAGATCAAGGCACTGGCCGACGGCTTTGGCCTGGCTTTTCGCAACGTCGACAACCGTGTCTACGAAATCTCCCTGGGAAGCGGCAAGGAAGTGGTCGGTATCCATGCCCATGCCGACGTGGTTCCTGTCACACCGGAAAACTGGAAGCTTGCCGACGGCACGCGCCTGGACCCGTTCAAGGTGACCCTGGTCGGTGATCGCATGTACGGCCGCGGTACCGAGGACGACAAGAATGGCATCGTCGTAGCGCTGTATGCCCTGAAGGTCGCCAAGGATGAAAACCTGCCCCTGGCGCGGCAATTCAAACTGCTGATCGACACCACCGAAGAAACCAGCGGCGATGCCATCCCGTACTACTTCGAGCGCAACCCCACGCCTGACTACAACCTCGCCCTGGATGGCGGCTACCCGGTAGTCATCGCGGAAAAAGGCTACGGCACCATAATGGCGAATTTTGCCAAGCGTGCGGCCAGCGGCCAGGGGGCCGAAATCGTCAACCTCACCGGTGGGCTTGCTACCAATCAGATTCCGTCCACCTCGGTAGCGACCTTGCTCACCGACGACGCCAGCGCACTGGCGCAGCGACTGAACACGGCCGGTGCCGAGTACGTGAAGCAAAACGGTGGCGACTTCAGCATCGCTGCCAAACCCGACGGCAAGCAGGTGGTGCTCACCGTAACCGGTATGTCAGCTCATTCCTCAGAACCCGAATCGGGCGTGAACCCTGTCGCGCGCATGCTGGACTTCATCAATGGCGTGGGCAAAACGGTGCCATTGAAGCAGAACCAGTTCACCGATGCTGCCCGCTATGCGGCGGACAACTGGGGCCTGGACTACCTGGGCAAGAAGCTGGGCATCGCCTATGACGATGCGTTCATGGGGCCGCTTACCGCCTCGCCAACCTTCGTCGGTGTGGATGACAAAGGCTTGAAGCTGGCGATCAACCTGCGCATCCCCAAGGGCAAGGCGGTCGCACCGATCAAGGATGAAATCGCCGACAAGCTCGGCAAATGGTCGCAGCAAAGCCATATCACTCCAGCCTATGACTACAGCCTGGATGAGCCGATGTACCGCAACCCTGAAGGCGAGTGGGTCAAGGCACTGCTGGCCGTGGCCAGCGAAAACCTGGGCATGGAGCACACCTTCGGTACGTCCGCCGGGGCCACCTCGGTGCATGACCTGCCCAACGGCGTGCAGTTTGGTCTGGCAATGCCCGGCGTGAAGTACACCGGGCATAACGACAACGAGTTCAAGACCGTGGACCAGTTCATGCTGGACCTGCAGGTGGTCAGCGAAATGGTGGCGCGGATCGGGCAGATGCCGAAGCTCTGAGCCCCGCCTCTGCCTTTGGCATCGCTACCCGGCCTAGAGGGCCGGGTAGCGCGTCCGGTGAACCCTGCACAGCCCTGAATCACGTCAGGCTGTGCATCACCTGCAGGGTCTTCTCAATGTCCTGGGGGGTGTTGGTGATCCCGGCAGAGAAGCGAACCGAGGTGTGACGGTAGGGCGTTGCGCTGGCAATGATGTTCTGCGCTTTCAACTTCGCCACCACGTCCTTGGGCGCCTGACCTTTGACGTCGCAGCACACGATACCCGCTGAAAACTGCGCGCTCTGGGGCGTGAGCAATGAAACGTTGGGCAGTTTGGCCAGCCCTTCCTTGAGCTGGCCATTGAGTTCGGCGACACGCTCGGCAATGCGCGTGCGGCCAATTTGCTCGATGAATCGGAACGCCTCGATCATCGCCCACTGATGCTCGAACGCCTGGAACCCCCCGGGGCTTACCCAGGCCGCTTGCGTATCACCCTGCGGCGCACGTTCCTGGCGCCAGGCATTGGCAGGCTCGGCCGCCATGATGGTGGGGATGGTCGGCATGACGTGGCGCCATTGCCCCTCGCGTCCCCACACCAGACCGGTGCCGTGGGGGCCGAGTATCCACTTGTGCGTACCGGCACTGAAGAAATCGCATCCCAGGCTGGCGACCTGCGCCTCGGAGCAGCCGAAACCATGCACCCCGTCAATTACGTACAGGATTCTCTGCGCCTCGTCACGGCCGTTGTTGAGCCGGACCACCAGGTCGCCGATCTCCTTGACCGGCAATCGCACGCCGGTGCCGGAGTGAACCCAGGTCATTGCCAGAATGCGGGTCGAAGGGCGAATGGCGGCTTCGATACGCGCCACGATGGCATCGACGCTGACGTCCTGCGGCCCTTGGTAGAGATCGATGCGCCTGATGCTGCCACCCCATTTGACCACGGCCAGGCGCATCGCTTCGTCGTGGGTGTACCACTCATGGTGGGTGGTGAGGATTTCCTGATCGGGATTGAGCTTGATGCCGTTGTAGATCATTGCCAGGCCCTGGGTCGTGCTGGTGGTCAGGGCAATGTCCTCTGCGCGCCCACCCGTATAGGCGGCTGCCGTTTCGCAGACCTTGCGCCAGACCATGTCTTCGGGTTTGGCGAACATGTGGTCTTCAAGGTAGGTATAGGGGTTCTGGTCGAAGGCCTCCCGGTGCCGCGCCATGGCATCGCGCACCGGCTTGGGGTTGGATGCCAGGAAGAAGTTGGAGATATGCACATACCGGGGCGACAGCTGAAACTGCGACCGTACCGATGCCCAGTCGGCGGGATCGAATGCCGGGGCTTCCGGTTCAGGCACCGGAGCGGCGCCTGCGTTGGACAAGCTGGCGATCATGCTGCCGCCAACCAGGGTGGCGCCCACAGCGCCCCCCATGAATCCACGTCTTCCCAAACTCATTTCGACTTCCTATCGATTCACAGTGAAGTTCGCGCGGTGCGCGCGGACAAAGCATTGAAGAGGCGCTGGCCATACAGGCCCACAGCCAGGCCCAGCACGATCAGGATAACGGCCAGCACCTTGCTGGTGGGCACGCTCTCGTTGAACACCAGTACCGAGCCGAGCATGCCGAAAATCGGCACCAGCAGCGAAAGCGGTGCGACGGTTGATACCGGGTACGTCTTGAGCAGCGAATTCCAGATCCAGTAGGCAAACAAGGTGTTGGGGTAGACCTGGAAGAGAATCGACAGAATGGCCGTGCTGTCCACCTGATGGACCAGCGCGGTGTAGCCGGCACTGCCGTTGACCGCGTAGTCGAGCACGAACAACGGGATCGGTGCAAAAGCGCTGGACCACACCAGGAACGCGAACACGTCCTTGGTCCTGGCCTTCTTGTTGATGACGTTGGCGACACTCCATGCGCCAGCGCCAAGGAGTACCAGCAGTACACCAGGCAACGTCACCGAGCCGTCGCTGATCGTAATGATGCACAGCAGCCCCGCAAAGGCGACCAGCATGCCCAGCACCTGAAAGCGCGTCAGTGCTTCCTTGAAGACCACCCCGCCCAGCAGGATGGTGAAGAATGCACTGAACTGCAGCACCAGCGAAGCAATGCCGGCAGACAGCCCAGCCTTGATCCCGAGGTTGACCACACCCCATAAGCCGATGCCGAACACCAGGCCATAACCAATGATGTAGCGCCAGGCCACATCAGGTTTGCGGATGAAGAAAATCGCCGGCAGCGCGCACAGGCTGAAACGAATCCCGGCGAGGATCAGGGGATCGACAGTGGCCAGCCCCAGTTTGATGACAGAGAAATTGATGCCCCAGATGGCCGTGATCAGAACGGCCAGCACTACATGCTGTGGTTTCATTGGCAGGCTGCCTTGAAGAAGAAGTTAAGCAACGGAGGTCAGGTGCCGGGCCAGTGATACCCGGGAGAACAAATCGCCTATCCAGTCGCGGGTACGCTCGGGGTCGGCAGTCTTGACGATGCCCGCCAGCGGCGCTTCGAATGCCGAGTAGGTCACGTGCCCAGGCAATGGTGCACCCGGTTCGAGTTCGTTCCACTGCACGATACAAGGGCTGCTGCGCAGTTCACCTGCGCCCTCGAGCCCATGGAACGTGCGCTGCGGGTGAGTGTGCCCAGGGAACACGAACCATCCGTAGCCCAAGTCCGCCTGCCGGCCGCTCAGTGTCGAAAAGTCTAGTTCGCCCTCGACATAGATACGCAGTTCCAGCGAAGGCAAATGGATCCCTGTGGCCATCTCATAGGTCGCCACCACGTCAGCCCCGCCGACCCGATTACCCACTTCGAGGAACACCGGCCCGTTGGCGTCCATGATGGCTTCCAGGTGAAAAGCGCCCTGGGTGATCTGCACCGCGTTCAGCGCCTGCCCCACCCACTCCCGTGTGGATGCACAGCTGTCCACATGCCAGGAGCCCAGCGGCGCGCCCTGCTCCATGTAGGCCAGGCAGGTGCCTACATATTCACTGGCCTGCATCGTGACGATTCGACCGTCGAGCACCAAGCCGTCGAAATGGCGAATCGGGCCTGCAATGTACTCCTCGACCTGAAAATCATCGATGTGCAACGACTGTTCATGGATCTTGCGCCGGATTTCGGGGTGGGCCTGAGATGACACATGTACGCTGACGTCCGCGCTCGAAGCACCGCTATGGGGTTTGAAGACCGTTTTGCCCGCCCAAGGCACCTGGCCCTGCGCCTCCAGATAACAGGCCAGCGACATGAACCGCGGTATGCGCAAGCCATGAGCCTGCACCGCCTCCTTCATCAGTAGCTTGTTGCGCGCCAGGGTCACGGTCTGCACTGACGCCCCTTCAACGCCCAGTGCTTCTCTCAAGCGCGCAGCATCGAGCAACTCGTATTCGGACATCGAAATGATGCGATCAAAGTGCTGGGGGCTATCAGACAACCATGCCAATGCTTCCTCGCTGGCACTGGCGGTACCTGCTCGTACCACCCGCTCGCACTGCAAATCGGCAGGCAGCGTGTCGATTGCAGCTTGCTTACCGAAATAGGTGACTTCGTGCAGCACATGATCAATGCCACGGTGGTATTCGATTCGGGGGTAAGGCACACGGTGGAGGATCAGAATCTTCATATTATTGTTCTCGAAGCGTGGAGGGCGTCGCTCAGCAAGCGGCCTTGAGCAGGGGTTCGGCAGCCAGGCTGCGCGCCATGACTTGCAGCCATCGTTCGCGCAGCGCACTCACCAGATCACGGATATCGGCCTGGGTATCGTGCAGCGCGACGCAGGCCTGCGCCACGAAGTCGCTATTGTCGCGGGGCGTTGCATGGACGAGACGGCGCGCACGGGTCACCCAAGCGCATTCGAGCAAGACGACGGCGTCCTGCGCGATGCCCAGCTGCTGGGCTGCGCAGGCGATCGTTTCCACCACCAGGGCATGAACATCGCCCAGTTGGGCCACCTCGACGGTCATGTCCTGGGGCACGCCGAACATGAGGGTGGCTGCGCTACAGGTCGGTTCTGGCAGCTCCTTGGGTATGGCTGCCGAAAATACCGAGTCGATCCAGGCTGCATACAAGTCAAGCCCGTGGACGGCCTGAGCCAGCGTCCAGATCTTCATGCCTGCAGGACGCCGATTGGGCTCGACCACCGCCGTGTTGCAGTCTTTTTCGCTGAGCTTGATCTCATTGTGGAACGGCCCGATGCGCTGGCCAACCAATCGGTTGACCTGCTCGCCCACCACACGGATGGCCATGCGCTCCTGATGGTCGAGCCGGGCCGGCAGGATCTGCGCCACTTCCACAGGGTAGCGCCCGGTGGCGCTGACTTTCTCGGTGATGAACCACAACTCGCCCAATCCGTCGTACGAGAATTCACGGTCAAAGGGTATCAAGGCTTCGGCCAGCACGCCGTTCGCCAGGTACGGCTCCACCTCGGCAAACGCCTGGTCGCAGTCTGCGCCCGGGGCGACCAGGACCACGCCGCGGTTATTGCCCTCGGTCGTGGGCTTGATGACGAAGCCGCGTGTCTGACGCTGGGCGAAGTTCTGGACGTCTTCAAGGCACCTGATGCGCTCGAAATCCGGCACCATCACGCCGAGTTGGGTGAGCATCGGCCCGATGCGCTGCTCGCTGATCCGATAAGCCAGCTTATCAAACGCACCCAAGGCAAGGCGGGCGTCGTCAACAGGCAAACCCAGGCGTTCGAGCAGCGCAGCGCCACTGGCTACGGCATTGTCGGAAAACACGATCCCAGCACTCACACGCGTGGCATCGTCGCCTAGCTGCTCAAGCACGCGCTGGATGAAGTCCGGTGCCAACGGGTCTGCGTCGATCAGCCGATCGCTGATGCGCAGATCGTGCGCCTGGGGAGCACTGCGAACCAACCAGGTTTCGGCATTCCAGCGCTCACGGGCATGGTTGCGCATGTGTTGAACGTCGCCAATACGGCTCAAGTTGTAATCCACAACCAGCAAAACGGGTCTTTGCAAGGACATGTCAGTTGTCTCCGGTGCGTGGCGGGCGTCAGAAGCCTTCGGTTTCGTACTGGATATCGAGCGCATCTGCGCTGATACGAGACAAGCGCTTGAGTTCAGCGGGGTGCTCTGTGCGCGGGAATGTCCACAGCAACTGACCGAGGAACACTTCACGGGCATGGGCAGGAATCACATCGCCTGCCTTGAGCAGGATGTGTGTGACGCTAGGCGCCGGTGCGGCCGTAGCCAGCTCGACGCAACGCAAGGTGCCGGGTTTGGCGAAATAGACGCGAAAGAACGTGGCCGTCGTCTGTGCGGTGGTGCCATCAGCGTGCCAGCCGAGCCTGTCCAGACGATGTGCGAAGGCCTCGCGCAGAGGCCCATCGTCCTGGCTTGCGAATAGCAGGTCCAGCCACAGCGACAGCATGCTGTGCCCGTCAGCGACCGCTTCTACGCTATGAGAAATCAGACTGCCGCCAACCCGTGGATTGACTTCGATCAGGTCCCAATGCTCGTCCGTGAACCTGGCTTCGATATGGTAGCAGCCCCATTTCAACGCCAGACAGCCAAGCACTTGATTCAGCCATGCCAGGCCGGCTGCAATCTGTGCCTGATCGAGGCTGGCCGGCGGTGTGGTGCAGCTGTCTTCCAATACCGTTTCGGCGGTCTCTGTGACTTCGTATTTTTCATGGATGGCCACGACGTGGACCTGACCATCGAGCAATAGGGTCTCGAAGCTGAATTCTTTACCGGGTATGTAATCCTCGGCCATGAACTCAAGCCCTTCGTTGAAGGCAGAGGCATACACGGTGTCGCTTGCCGAAGCCTCTCTCAGGGCTTCCAACGTGTCCCAACGGGTGTCCGGATGCATTGGGAAGGCGGCATAGGAAGCAATGCCGTGGATCGGCTTGATGAAGTAGTGGCGGCCGTCCAGCTGCAAGGCCTGCAGGACCGGTGCCGACAGTGCATGCGCCTGGACGTGTGAAAGCCCGGCCGCCGCCAGTTGGTTACGCACCGCGAGCTTGTTGCGCAGGGCAAGCGCTTGCTCAGGGGCAATGTCGTAGGTGCCAAGCGACAGGTTGGCCTGCGCCATCAGGTGCCGATACCCCTCCCACACGCTGATGCAACAGGTGACCTGTTCGCCTGCTTCATGCAGCCGCTGGAGGGTTTGGGTAACCTCGTCGCTGCGCAATTGGTGAGCGTCGCCGACATAGAGCCGGTCTGCCCAGGACTCGATTTGCTGCAAACGAGCGGGTACATGTTCAGGAAGCGGCAATGAAGAAAGCACGAAGCAGCGAAGCTGACGACGATGCAGCTCTAACTTCAAGTCTTCCAGAAAGGAAAAGCCGCAATGGCTCAGGATCAGCACACCAGGTCGCGTCGTCTTCATTGCCTGCACCATGGCTTAGGCTACCTTGGCTTGCGGGCTGGCCAGCGTGTCCAGGTACAACTCGTTGAAGTACATGGCCAGCACTTTCTGATGCTCGGCCAGGTAGCGTTTGAGCGCAGCGATGTCCTGCTCACCCTTGATCAAGAAGCGCAACGCCGCCCATACCTCGCCTGGGTGGTCATCGTTGATGTCGGTGTGGGAGTGGGAAATCTGACCTGCGATCTTGGATTCGCCGACCGAGCCCTTGAGCGCTTCGAGCTTGCGCGGCTCAAGCTTGACGTTGACGTACTCGACCAGGTACGAGTAGGCGATGACGCCCAGGGGACCTTCATGGTCGAGCAGGTAGGAGAAGAAGCCTGCCAACAGCTTGGTGGACAAGTAGGGCTCAGTGGCAAGGAATTCTTCGCGGCTGACGCCTACACGCTGAAGATCCTGGATGAACAGGTCGTCATGCAGCATTTCTTCCTGCTCGTAGTGGGCCCAGATCTGCGCAGCTTCCGGGCTGACTTTCGCCACCTCGACCAATGCCTTGGCCTCGGCAACGCGCAGCAGGCGGATACGCCACGCCGTTTCGATCAGGTGACGCTTGTAGTAGGCGCTGTTGACATCCTTGCCTTCCAGGTGCGCGGCTTGCGGCACCGTCTTGTACCACTGCTCGACCTGTTCATCGATGATGCTGTCGATTTCCCCACGCAGGTTGACCGATGCAGCAGCATTGAGGAACGGTGTGCGATCGCCATAGCCCACATTCTTTACACGGTTCAGCATATTCGAGCCTCTTTTTGGGTTCTGATACAAGACGCCACTCATCATGAGTCGACGTGAACAACGCACTGCCTAGCCAATGACATCAATGGCCAATTCACCTCTGATCAGGCACTGGCAGGCCAGACGGTAGTCCGCCCCGCTATAGCCCAACAGTTCTATGAATGCTGTTTCCTCATCGTTGCGTGGATTCAACGCGTCCAGCCCTTTCTTGACTTTGATCAGGCACGCCCCGCAGGCCCCGACACGGCAACCCAGCGGGATGACATTCTTGCCACCGGCCTCCCATTCGATGTCCGTAAGGGGTGAATTGGAAGGCAGTTCAAAGTCGACGCCGTGGGAGGAAACGGTCAGTTTGTGCAGCGCCATACGTGCCTCGGGTCAGTTGAAGTTGCGGTGTCGCGCGCACGGCATCAGGTGGCTGTGTCGAAACAATGAGCACACCTGTTGAAGCGCAAGTACTTATCGGTCGTTGAAGTTCAACCACAGCCAGTAGATCAAGGCGACGGCACTGATCGATGCGCCCAGCAGGCACACGGCGACCCAACCCGCCTGGGCGTAGGTGTAGGTCGCCGCGATGGCACCGAGCCCGCTGCCCAGCGAGTAGAAGCACATGTAGGCGCCAACGAGCCTGCTTTGCGCATCCGGCCGTGCAGCAAAGATCAGGCTCTGGTTGGTGACGTGCACGGCCTGCACGGCGAAGTCGAGCATCACCACGCCCAGGACCATTGCCAGCAGCGAGCTGTGGACAAACGCCGTCGGGAGCCAGGACAGGGTCAACACGGCCAGCGCAATGCCTGTGGTGCGATTGCCCAGGCCACGGTCTGCCAGTCGCCCGGCCCTCGCTGCGGCGAGGGCCCCTGCTACGCCGGCAAGGCCAAACAGCCCGATTTGGGTATGCGAAAGCGCAAGGTCTGGCTCACTGAGCGGCAGGACCATGGAAGTCCAGAGCACGCTGAAGGCTGCGAAGATGAGCAACGCGAAGACCCCACGCACGCGCAGGGTACGTTCGCTTAGAAACAGCTGCAGCACCGAACGCAGCAGGGCAAAGTAGCCGCCGCTGACCGAAGCCCGTGGAGGTGCGGGCAGCGTGCGCCACAACACCAAGGCCATCCCCGCCATCAGCACGGCCGACACGAAATACACGCTGCGCCACCCGGCCAGATCGGCCATTGCGCCAGACACGAAACGTGCAAGCAGAATCCCCAGGACCACGCCACTGGTCACCGTCCCCACGGCCTGGCCACGTTGCTCGGGGCTTGCCAGTGCCGCAGCGTAGGCCACCACCACTTGCACCAGCACGGCCATCAATCCCACCAGGACCATCGCACCCAGCAGCACGGCCCAGGCCTGCGCCAGCCCTACGGCACAGAGGGCCAAGGCGCTGAGGAGCATTTGGCAAAGGATGAGTTTTTTCCGGTTGACCAAGTCGCCCAGCGGCACGATGAACAGCAAACCGACCGCATAACCTGCCTGGGTGGCCGTGACGACGATGCCGATGGTGCTGGCAGGCACCGCCAAGCTGCTGGCCATGGACTCGAGCAGCGGCTGGGCGAAGTAGACATTCGCCACGGCCATTGCGCAGGTAATGGCAAAGAGGAAGGTCTGAGAGGAGCTGAGTGTGGTACTACGCGGTGTGTCGTAGCCATTGGCAGATGCTTCGGCTGTCGCCGCGCGCTTGACCGGGCTGTCTGGCCTGTACGGCATGCACTTCCATCCTTGGAATCGGTTTTAAAAGAAAACCACTTGCAGCGATTTTTAACAAAACAGGTTTTTAAATGCAACTACTGGCCATGAACGTTTTCTCATATGGTTAGCGCTTTTCAACATCTGCTCATGGACAAACATGGCCAAACAGGAACAGCTAGCGCGCAGTGAATGCCCAGTGGCGCGCACCCTTGAAGCAATTGGGGACCGATGGGTATTGATGATCATCCGCGAAGCGTTTGACGACGTACGGCGGTTCAGTGATTTTCAGAAGCGACTGGGTGTCGCCAAGAACATCCTCACCGTAAAGCTCAAGGCAATGGTCGAATTGGGCGTGTTCGAGATACGGCCTGCTTCGGATGGGAGCGCTTACAAGGAGTATGTGCTGACCGAGATGGGGCGGGCCGCCTTCCCCATTGTCATCAGCATGCGCCAGTGGGGAGAGCGTTTCCTGTACGGTTCAGGCGAGTGCCATTCGATCATGCTGGATAACGTGACGGACGAGCCCATCGAGACGATCATCGTTCGATCCCGTGCAGGCCGGCAGTTAAGCCCCGAGGACTGTCACCGACGACTGATCACCCGAGAGGGTTGAGGCAAACGCCCTCTGCATGCTCATGACGTTTTTCAATCACCTCGATGCCGTTTCCTGCATTGCCGGACGACGTCGGGTGGTCAATGCTTGCATGACCATCGCCAGTGTTTCCCTCCACCCGCAGAGGCCGCCATGAAAAACGTCGAACAAATCCTCAAGAGCAAGTCCGAACACCAGACCGTGTATACCATCGGCCCGGACGACTCAGTGCTCGACGCCCTCAGACTGTTGGCCGAGATGAACATCGGCGCATTGCCTGTCGTTGAAGGCAACGAGGTGGTAGGTATCGTCAGTGAACGCGATTATGCGCGCAAGCTGGTGCTCAAGGGACGCTCGTCGGCCGCCACGCCGGTGCGCGATATCATGAGCGCACCGGTGGTCACCGTGGAGCCGAAGCACAACCTTGAATACTGCATGAACCTGATGACCAACCGGCATTTGCGCCATCTACCGGTGGTGAGCAACGGTGAGCTGTTGGGGCTGTTGTCGATTGGCGACCTGGTCAAGGAGACCATTGCGGAGCAGGCAGGGCTGATCTTGCAGCTCGAGCAGTACATCCGCGGTGAGTGAAACGCTTGGAAACGCGTTTGCCCGCACGCGCCACAGGTAAGGCTGGCCGTCAGCCGAGTCCAGAACGGTCCACACCCTATCCCGCTTGAATGGCGGTAACGGCGCATTGACTGGGGCGACTCACGGCCACTTACTCTTTCGCTGCGGGTAACTTATTTCTTGGCCGGATGAAGTGCTTCGTTCAACTGGTCGATCATGGGAATCCAGTCGGCATCGGCAGTGTAGCTTTCCTTGAGAAAAGCACGCTGGCCTTCACTCCAGAACGGTGCATCGACCAACTTCACATCATCGTCGAGCGGCGAATGGGTGGTGATGAAGCGCTCGATCTCGACCGGATCGTCGTCCAGTCCAAGCTGCTTGAACAATTCGGAAAAGTGGTGAGTCGGTTTGTCCATGATTCCTCCGCAGTGCCGGCATGCGCTTCGGTGTAAGCGCCAGTCCTGTTTAAGAGCTTGCGCTCAAGGGTGGGCATCAGCGCCCCAGGCAGGATGACTGCAATCATCGTGCCTGGGGAATAGACAGCGCGCCAAAGCAGAAGACTCGATAAATCCCACTAATGCCCTGAGCAGATGGCTGTGAGCCAAAAGGCGCAGCCCCCCTGCCCTGGATCTACAGCGGCGCGCGGCGCAAGGTGGCCAGGAACGTGGCCGCACCGATGAACAGCCCGGCAAAGGTACGGTTGAGGCGCTTTTGCTGCCTGGGTGTGCGCAGCACCCGCAGCACGCGGGCTGCAAGCCCGGTATAGCCCGCCATCACCAGCATGTCGACGGCAACCATGGTCGCGGCGATGGCGATGTACTGTGGCAGCAAAGGCGCATGGGGATTGATGAACTGCGGCAGCACCGCCAGCATGAAAACCAGGGCCTTGGGGTTGCTGACGTTCACCAGAAAACCTCGGAACACCAGGCTCAGCGGTTTGCCGATGGGTCGTATACCGGATTCATCGCTCATGTCCATGGGCAAGGCGCGCCATTGCTTATAGGCCAGGTATACCAAGTAGGCGACGCCGAACCATTTGATTACATGGAAGGCGGTGGCCGAGGCAGCCAGGATGGCTCCGACACCTGCAGCAATGATTGCGATCTGCATCACCAGGCCAATCTGCAAGCCCAGCGCATTCCAGTAACCGCGCCAGAACCCGTACTGCAGCCCGCTGGACATCGAGGCGATAGCGCCCGCGCCGGGAGACAGACTGATTACCCAGCAGGCGGCAAAAAAGCCCAACCACACTTCCATCGACATCCCACACCTCGCTCATGCACATGTTTCAAAACATTAAGCTAAGGTGCCGATGAAAAAATGACCAGCGCAATTTGAACGATTCTGCAGCTCTGCTTCCGGGAGGCCGGTAGCAAAGCTCGCAGAGCGCGCGTCAGCTGAGCGCTTCGAGTTCGGCCTGCATGGCTTCAAGCGTTTCCAATGCCTGCATCCAAGCGTCTTCGAGGTCACCTTCACGTTGCTTCAGCGCAGTTTGCCGGGCCAGCAATTCACGCAGCTCTTCCTTGCGCGCCGCTTCGTAGAGACCACCATCACCCAACGCAGCCTCGATCTCGGCCAACTGTGCATGCACCTGGTTGAGTTCAGCTTCAAGCTTGTCAGCGGTCTTCTTGTGTGGCGCCAATTGTTGGCGCAATGCTGCCGCAGCTTGGCGCATGGCCTTCTTGTCGGTCTTGTCGGGGTTGGTTACCGCGCTACTGACCGGCGCGTTGCGCTGACGATAGTCCACGAGCCAGCGGCTATAGTCATCGAGGTCCCCGTCGAAGGGTTCGACCTTGCCATCGGCGACCAGCAAGAAGTCATCAGTGGTGCTTTTGAGCAGGTGCCGGTCGTGGGACACCACTACCACTGCCCCTGCAAACTCCTGCAAGGCCATGGTCAGGGCCAGCCGCATTTCCAGGTCCAGGTGGTTGGTGGGTTCGTCAAGCAGCAGCAGGTTCGGCCGCTCCCAGGCGATGAGCGACAGCGCAAGCCGTGCCTTTTCGCCACCTGAGAAATTCACGACCGGCTCGTCTACGCGGTCGCCATGAAAATCGAAACCACCGAGGAAATCGCGCAGCGTTTGCTCGCGCTCGGTTGGGGCAATGCGCTGCAGGTGCAGCAAGGGGCTGGCCTTGTCGTCCAACGAGTCGAGCTGATGCTGGGCAAAATAGCCGACGGCGAGGTTTTCACCTCGCACCAGGCGCCCGGACAGCGGCTCAAGCTCACCGGCAAGATTCTTGATCAAGGTGGACTTGCCTGCGCCGTTGGGGCCTAGCAGGCCAATGCGTGCACCTGGCACCAGCTGCAGCTTCACCTTCTCGAGGATGGCCTTGTCGCCGTAACCCAGTCGCCCTTCGGACAAGCTCAACAGGGGGCTGGAGATTTTCTGCGACTCGCGGAACACGAAATCGAACGGCGAATCCACGTGAGCAGCTGACAGCTCCTCCATGCGCTCCAGGGCCTTTATGCGGCTCTGTGCCTGACGCGCCTTGGTGGCCTGGGCCTTGAAGCGCGCAATGTATTTTTCCATGTGCGCGCGCTGCGCCTGCTGCTTCTCGTAGGCCTGCTGCTGTTGGGCCAGGCGTTCGGCACGGGTGCGCTCGAAGGCACTGTAGCCGCCCTTGTAAAGGTTAAGCTTGCGTTGTTCGACATGCAGCACGTGATCGACCACGGCATCAAGGAAATCCCTGTCATGGGAGATCAACAACAGCGTGCCCGGGTAGCCCTTGAGCCAGTCTTCCAGCCAGAGGATGGCGTCCAGATCCAAGTGGTTGGTCGGCTCGTCGAGCAATAACAGGTCGGAGGGGCACATCAATGCCTGGGCCAAGTTCAGGCGCATCCGCCACCCACCGGAGAAGTCGCCGACGCGGCGGTCCATCTGCTCGTTGGTAAAGCCCAGCCCCGCCAGCAGCTTGCGCGCTCGCGCATCGGCGGTATAACCGTCAGCACTGTCCAACTCACTATGCAGCCGGGCCAGTGCCGTACCGTCATGGGCCTGTTCGGCCTCTGCCAACGCAGCCTGCACCCTGCGCAATCGCACATCGCCGTCGAGCACATAGTCCACGGCCACCCGGTCAAGGGTATCGACCTCCTGGCGCATGTGTGCGATCCGCCAGTCTGCCGGCAGGTGGCAATCACCGCCATCGGGCGACAACTCACCGCGCAGCAAGGCGAACAAGCTGGATTTGCCGGCACCGTTGGCACCGATGAGGCCGGCCTTGTGACCGGTGTGCAGGGTCATCTCGGCGCCATCTAGCAAGCGCTGAGGACCACGCTGTAAAGTGAGGTTGGATAGTCTGATCATGATGGTCGCGGAGTCTACCAGCTTCCTCGGCCCATAGCGCGAGTGGAACCATGCAAAGCGACTTGTGGGATCACGCCCTGAGCCTGTACGCCAGGCCCGGTGTGGAAGCGGCTTGCCTCGACCTGCAACGGCAAGGAGGCGATGTATGCCTGCTACTGTGCGCCACCTGGCTGCAGGCCAGGTCAATCGAGGTGCAGCAACTGCGCATCGAGGCATTGCAGGGCTGTGCAGGGCCCTGGCAACGGGATGTGGTATCGCCCTTACGAAGCCTGCGCGAACAATGGCGAGAATCAGCCAAAGAGGATCAACCGTTGGCTGAACTTCGAGAGCAACTCAAAAAGCTGGAGCTTTCGGCCGAAAGAGCGCTGTTGGAGCGCTTGCAAGCCTGTGCATCACAGTGGCCCGCTGGCAGACCTGGACAAACGGGCGACTGGCTGGCTGGGCTTGTGCCGAGCCAGCTGCAAGATCACCGCGCGCTTGAACAATTGCGCGCGGCGGCACTGGCGCATCAGGCGTCGGTGGACGACGACTGAGCAGCACTTACATCGGATACTGGTGTGGCAGGGCTCACCGAGTTGCCGGACGATGGGGCTCTTTCTTCCGCAGCTGTTGCCGGCTTGGCACTCGCGGAGCGGCTGCTGGCAGTGCGAGTCGCCGTTCTGGTAGCGGTGCCACGGGTCGAGGGTTTGGCAGGTGCGGGCTTGCTTGTGGCTTTTGCACCCGCAGCGCCTGATGCAGACTTGGATGCAGACTTAGCCGCCTGGGGACGGGCTGCGTTAGGTTCGGTCGCGGAAGACTTGGCCGCCGTTGCTTTGGCAGGGGACTTGGCCGCGGCCGGCTTCGCGGCAGCCTTGGCCGCGGTAGGCTTCGAGGTCGAGCTTGCAGCGGGTTTGGTTGCCACGGATTTAGCGTCGGCGGCCTTGGCCGCAGGCTTGGTCGCTGCGGTTCGCGCGGCTGGTTTGGCCTTGCCGGTAGCGTGGGTGGACGATTTGGCGGCTGTGGTCTTGGCAGCAGGCTTGGTAGCGGCTGGGGCGGCAGCCTGGGCTGCACGTTGGTCGAGGGCCTTGGTGGCAGCTTCACGCACCTTGCCAACACCCTGGGCCAGTTTCAGGCTGTCCTGAGCATCGCGCTTTAGCTGCTGGATGTAGCCGCGAGTCTGGGTCTGACGGTCCTTGAGCGAGTCGAGCAGCGCTTCGAGCTCGGCAACTGCCTTCTTGGCCTTGTTTTGCGACTTGGCTTTGCCCGCCGTTGCTGCGTCCTGCAACTTCAAGCGACCGTTATGCAGTTTTTCCTGGGCCTTGCCGCGCTGCTTTTCCAACTTGGCCAACAGCTTCTCTGCATCAGCCAGCGCTTGCGAGCAGGCCTCTTCCAAATGTTCAAGCAAGCTACCCGAAAGTTGCTGAAGCAGGTGTAACGGCGTGCTGACTGGCTTTTTCTTGGCCGACATGACTTACCTCCTGACTGATGAGAGTGCGACTCATACTATGCTTCCGCTGCGCAGGCCGCTAGGGCATCTTGACCGCAATATCCATACACTGTTGCATATCAACGTCTGAGTACATTGCGCATCGCAAACACTGCAATCAACAACTCATCGCCGACGCTAACTGCCGTTGCTGAATGCATCATGTGCCCGGCACCGGGCGAGCCCGCACCGCCCTGGACACTGGCATACTTCGCCACCCACCGCCGTAGGAATTGGTCATGCTTCGATCCATTGTTCTAGGTTTTTGCCTACTGCCGATGTTGGCCGTGGCCAACACCGATGATCAGGACCTCGCCTACAGCCTGGGCGCCAGCCTGGGTGAACGGCTGCGACACGAAATGCCAGGGCTACAGCTCGATGCGCTCATTGAGGGCTTGCGCCAGTCGTACCAGCAACAGCCCTTGAAGTTGAGCCAGGCCCGCATGCAGGCGCTGCTCGAACAGCACCAACCGCAGCAGCAAGACGCTGTGCCCCAGGCGCCTGAAGCCGCAGAGGTACGTTTCATGGCCAATGAGCAGGCGCGTGCTGGTGTGCGTGAGTTGATGCAAGGCGTGCTGTACAGCGAGCTACAAGCAGGCAATGGCCCGCAGCCCAAGGCAGGCGCCAAAGTACTGGTGAATTACGTGGGGCGGTTGCCCAGCGGGGACGTGTTCGACCAAAGCCGTGAACCGCAGTGGTTCAGCCTCGACTCGGTTATCGAGGGCTGGCAGGTGGCGCTGCCGCAGATGCGGGTGGGGGCAAAATGGCGACTGGTGATTCCGTCTGCACTGGCCTATGGCGCCGACGGCGCGGGTGATTTGATCGCACCCTACACGCCGCTGGTTTTTGAAATCCAATTGCTGCAAACCAAGGACTGAATGACCCTCAGACGGGCGTCAGCCCTTCTCCCTTGTGCGCGTTGTGCAGCACTTCAATCAGACAGTCTTCAAGCTCGAAGCGCTCATGCAACAAGCTGCCAAGCTTGCCGAGCTTCTCGGCGAAGCGCTCGGTGTCCCTGCATTCAGCCTTGACGCAGTGATCGTTGAAGGCCAGTGCAATCTGGGTAATGTCATCGATGCGTGGGTTGATCTCGCCTGCAAGGTCAAGGGCTCGGGTGTCCCCAAATGCCTCGGCCTCAATGACCAGTTGTTCACAGATTCCGAAGTGCCACGTCGAGACGTAGTCCACAAGCAGCGCACAGAAGTCGCCGTTGGTGTCCTTGTCTGCAAAAGCAAGCTTGGCATCGCGTAAAGCACGATAGGCATGAACCAGTTGCTCGCGCTCGCTCAGCCAACGGTCGATCAGCGCGTTGACCCCGCCCCAGCGTTCCTGTGCATTCTGACAACTATCGAGCATGGCGATCTCTTCCCCTGTGGGCAGATGCCGCTGCTCCTCGCGTAGCGCTGCTATGGCACGAGTTTGAATCAGCAGGACAGCATCAAACCTTGGATTTTCGGTATGCGTGCTCGGAGATTATTCCCACGCAAGCTGCCCTTCAAGGTATGCAGGGTAATAACTTCGTACAAGTGTTTAATAAACCGCTTTAAGACCACCGGTCTACGGCAGTTCAGCGTTGCTCGAGGTCATGGATGATCAAGGCATGCAGGCGACTTGCAAGTAGATGGCCAAGCGCCAACGCAGCCAGGAGCACAAAGGCCATCAGGCTCCATTCGGGTAGCGTCAAGTCCATGAAGCTCCAGGTAAGGGCATTGCAATCAGGGGCCCCGGAAAACAGTTGCCGGGCAAGCTCGTTCCAGTACTGCCCGGCGTTGCGGTCGATGGCGACGGGGCACACCAGATCATCGACAACCACCCCCTGCAACCAGACTTGCCTTGCGGCTACTGCAGCGCCACCCAGAGCAAAGCCAAGCGCTAGCTGGGCATAGCGGCGTTGGCCTTCAAGTGTCGGCCCATGCAGCACCGCGCTTAGACACACCAGGACATACCCTGCCAGCAGCACCCGTTGCGTCAGGCACAGTAGGCACGGTAAAAGCCCAAGCGCATCCTGCAGCTCGAATGCAGTGACCAGGGCAGTGAGCGCCACCAGGCAGGCAGGGAAGAAGAAAGTACGCAGGCGGGCCGGCAGCATGGGCAGTGGGGATCCCGGTATCGGTGGTCGTGGCTTGAAACGGTAGAGGAAACACATCCTTTGTTTCAAGGCACAACAGTCGAGACAATTCCCAGCGTTGCCTAGGAAATATCCAACTGCCGTGTAAGACGCACCGTAAGAAAATACGTCAGGATTTCTCCACCCCAAACCGAAAGATTACCTGCCCATGAAGCCCGCGGCTTCCCGCGGGCCAGGGTCAGGTCAAGCGCGAACCGTCTCCGGCAAAGGCAGCGCCAGCAAACGCTCATCGAGCAAACCAAGCCCTTCCTGGAAAAGCTGGTTGCTGCGTTCGGTTTCGCCAAGGCCAGCGAGCAGACGCGCCAGCTCGGCGCAGGCTTCGGGGTTGCGCTCCATGCGCAAGCTGCTTTCCAGGTAGTCACGGGCCTTGCCCCACAACCGATTCTGCAAGCTGAGTCGACCCAGCGTCAGCAGCAGACTGGCATCCTGGGGATGGTCCTTGAGCCAAGCTTCGGCGGTCTGCAGCTGGCGCGCGGGATCCTCACCGCGCACCAGACCGTACAGCCGGGCAAGATGGCTTTCGTAGCTGCGCTTGAGCGCCGTACGCAACACCTGCTCGGCCTCGTCCTGGGCGCCGAGCTGGCGCAGTTGTTCGGCATAGGCCAGGACCAGTTGCGGCTCCTGACGCTGGGCGGAGGTCAATTGCTGCCAGGCACGCTCCAAGGCTTGGCGAGCCGTTTGCGCATCTTCGCCCCGGTTCTGTGCCAGGCTCAGGTTTTGCCCCCAGGCACGACGTTCGAGCGTGGCAAGCTCGGTAGCGGGCAGCACCTTGTTCTTGCGCAGGTCCGGCATCAGGCGAATGAGCGCAGGCCAGTCGCCGCGCTCGAGCTGCAAGCGTTGCAACAAACGCAGTACCTGAGTGTTGTGCGGATGACGCTCCTGCATGGCCAGCAACGTCTGAAGCGCCCCGTCGTTGTCGCCACGGTCCATTTGCAGTTGGGCATGGGTCAGGGCTACGGCAAGCTCCGCCTGAGGTTGCCGCTCCAGCGCACGCTCCAGCAGACCGTCGCTTTCCTCGACACGGCCCTGCTCGTTGGCGGCCTTGGCGGCGCCAAGGTAATACATCAGCGGTTGGCGTTCAGCCTCTGCGGCCCTGTGCAGATGACGCTGGGCGCTGGCCCAGCGCCCTTCTGCCAAGTCCAGCTGGCCCTGTTCGATGGCAACGCGGTTACGCCGGCTGCGGTTGCGCCGGGACCAGGGGTTGACCGCCCCGCCAGAGGCCAGGACCAGGCCGACCAGAAAACGCAACACCAGCAGCGCCAGGATGACGGCCAGCAGCCCCAACAGCGCGGCCCAAAGCCCGGACTGGTAACGGAAGCTGCCATAGGAAATCATCACGTAGCCGCTGTGCTTGGCAACGGCTACGCCGAGGGCCGCCGCCACCACAATGGCCAATACCGCCAACAGGTAGACACGCTTCATGGCTTGTCTCCCTTGTCCTCGGCAGGCAGATGCCGGCGCTGGATATAGGCCTGAACGGAGGCAAGACTTTCACTGAGATCAGGGGTCACGACCGAAACGGGTTGCTTGGCCAGTGCGTTGAGGCTGTCGAGCATGGCTTTGCTTTGCGGGTTGTCGGCGTTGAAGTTGGCCAGCAGCACGCTGCGTGCATCATCCAATGCCTGGGCATAGACCTTCGCATCACCGTTGAGCGCTGCCCATTGCGCCTGCTCCAGCGTAAGGCTCAGCGCCAGGCGCAGCTGGTTGAGCTGCTGACCGGCGAGCAACGGTTTCACATTCTCGTCGGCATTGAATTCAATCTGGAAATACTTGGATATTTCCGACCACCATTTGGCCAGGCGACTGGCGCTATCGCCGTCACTGGTCAGCGCACCCATGGCATTGGCGTCATTGTCGAATTCGGGCGACTGGGCGCTCAGTTGCTGGACGAGCTCACGCTGAGCCGCCAATTTCAGGAACAGGCCGGTGCGGTCAGGTTGCTGGGTATTGTTGAGGGTGGCGAGGCTGCGGGCCAGTTGCTCGCGCGCGGCGAAGGCGCCAGGGTCGCTTTGCTCGCGCAAAATCTCGTCCGCGCCTTCGACCAGTGCCTTGGCGCTGGTGATGTCCTGCAAGGCCGACAGCCTCAGGGTCGCCAGACGCAACAGGTGTTCGGCTTCGGCCAGGCGCCATTCCTTGCGGCTTTCACCAAGTACGGTCTCAAGCCGCTGACTCAGACGCTGTTGATCGCCTTGGAGCTGCGCCACCAGGCGACGGCGGTCTTCAAGCTCACTGGCTGCCGGCAGACCTGCCAACTGCGCGCTGATTTTCTGTTCGCGCTGCTGAAGTGCCTCGGCACGCTGGTTCAGCGCCTCCAGGTGCTGGCCCTGATCGAACTCGCTGCCTTGCAGTTGGTGCACTTGCCAAGCGCCCCAACCACCGATAGCGATGCCGGCAGCGCCCAACAACAGGGCCAGCGCGGCCAAGCCATTGCCGGAGCGCTTGGCGGGCACTGGGGTGACAGGCTCCGTCGGCGCCTGTGCCGATGTTTGATCCTTGTTGGACAAGACAGTCTCGCTCACGTATCCATCCTTTGCATGGGGGCGCGCCGCCTTAGAGCTTGGCGCCTGGGTCGGCAGGTGCAGCGCTGCGCTGCACGGCTGCCAGCAAGGCCGTGGCGCTGGCGCCACGGCAATCCACAACGTGTTGGGCACCTGCGGCCCGGGCCTGTTCGGCGACCCGCGGGCTCGGTACGAACACCGGCAAGCGTGCCAGCTGCGGCCATTGGCTACCAGCCAGTTGCTGCAAGTGTTCGAAACCCTGTCCACTGCTGACCACCAGGCCATTAAGGCGTTCCGCTTCGATGCGATGCAACAGGTAGCCTGCAGGGTAGGGCGGCAGGTTGCGGCGATACAGTTCCAGATAATCGACGGTAGCACCTAGCTGAGCAAGACGCTCTGCCAGCAGTTCGCGACCTCCGACACCCCGCACGATCAAGATGCGCGGCGCTGGGTTCGCCAGTACCTGTTGCAGCGCAGGCAATTCGAGCAGGGCTTCACTGTCGTCCCCGCCTGCGGGGAAGCTGACATCAAGCTGTGCATCCTGCAGCACCGCAGCTGTAGCCGCGCCTACCGTGAACCAACCCTGGGGCGGTAGGGATAGCTGCCGCTGCTCCGCTGCCGCCAGCAGCAGCCTGGCGGCCGGTTTACTGACCACGATGAACCCCTGGTAAGTGGACAGTTCCTTGAGCAATTCCAACTGCGGCCGCTGCAGCATGACAGGTTCGATTGCAAGCAAAGGCATGCAGCTGCTGGCTATGCCGGCTTCGCCCAGTGTGTGGGCAAGCGCTGCACACTCCTCGGCGGGTCGGGTCAACAGCAGGCGCCAAGGGCTCACGAATGCCCTGCCTCGCCGTAGACTTCCTTGAGGATGGCCTCAGCGCCCTGGTTGAGCAGGTCTTCGGCCACCTGCATACCGAGTGCTTCGGCTTGCAGACGAGGCGCCCTGGCCTGGGCGACCAACAGGGTACCGCCGTCTGGATGCCCTACCAGGCCGCGAAGCCACAGCTGGTCTTGTTCGAGCACGGCATAACAGGCGATCGGCACTTGGCAACCGCCGTTGAGGCGCTTGTTCAAGGCGCGCTCGGCTACCACACGATCGGCCGTATCGAGATGATGCAAAGGCGCAAGGAGCGCGTGGATCTCTGCGTCGGCGCTGCGGCACTCGATGCCGACGGCGCCTTGCCCCCCGGCAGGAAGGCTATCGTCGACGCTGATGCTGTCGGTGATTCGCGCTTCGAAGCCCAGGCGGATGAGCCCGGCTGCCGCCAGGATGATGGCGTCGTAGTCACCCGCGTCGAGCTTGGCCAGGCGTGTATTGACGTTGCCGCGCAGAAAGCGGATTTGCAAGTCGGGACGACGGGCCAGCAGTTGGGTCTGTCGACGCAGGCTCGAGGTTCCGACGATGCTGCCGGCGGGCAACGACTGGAGGCTGTCGAATCGGTTAGAAACGAAGGCATCGCGCGGATCTTCACGCTCGCAGATGCAATACAGGCCAAGGCCCTCGGGAAAGTCCATGGGGACGTCTTTCATCGAGTGCACGGCAATGTCGGCTTCGTGCTCGAGCAGAGCGGTTTCCAGTTCCTTGACGAACAGCCCTTTGCCGCCGATCTTGGCCAAGGGTGCATCAAGCAGCTTGTCACCCCGACTGACCATGGGCACCAGGGAGACTTTCAGGCCAGGGTGGGCCTGTTCCAGGCGCGCCTTGACGTATTCGGCCTGCCACAGGGCCAGGGCACTTTTACGGGTGGCAATACGGATTTCGCGAGTGGACATGTAACGCCCCGAACCAGAGAAATGCCGCCGATGATAACAGCATCACCGGCGGCACTAGCAGATACGGATCAACAGCATGGCCGAAGCTGCCAATGACAGGCCCAGCGGGACGCCCCCGTGCGGCTGTCATGAGTGCTGGCGCGTCACTGGCTCAGGCGTTCAGAGGGTCTGCATCATCTTGCGCATGCCTGCTACATGGCGCCGGCTCACGGTCAGGGCATCACCGTCGAGCCCTTGAAGGTACAGTTGGAAATGCCCCAGCGGTGTACGTTGCAGGCGTTCGATCCGCTCCCGCGCAACCAGTGCATTGCGGTGGATACGCACAAAACGGTCGCCAAATTCATCCTCAAGCGCCTTGAGCGGCTCGTCGAGCAACACTTCGCCCGTTTCATGACGCAGGGTCACGTACTTGTGATCGGCGATAAAGTAGATGACCTGAGCGATAGGGATCAACTCGATGCCCTTGCGGGTTCTGGCGCTGATGTGGCTGCGAGGGCCACTGCCCTCGTGGCCTGGACGCGTGAGCGCGGCCAGCTGGCCGCGGTTTGGTCGCTCGGCCTTGCGCAGTGCCTCCCGAAGCGCCGGCCCGTCAACAGGCTTGGTCACGTAGATAAGGGAGGCTTGCTTGAAGGCATCTTCCCCATACTCGTCATCACCGGTACAGAACACGAGCGCAGGCGGCGCCTCACGCTCGCACAGTCGGGCGGCGACCTGCAGACCATCGAGGCCAGGCATTCCGATATCCAACAGGACAATGTCGGGTTTCAGGCTTTCGATCAGCGCAAGGGCCTCTTCACCATTGGTGGCACTTGGCTCCAGCACGGTATAACCCTCGAGTTCACCGAACATTAGGCTTAGGCGCTTGAGGTCTTGGGGTTCGTCATCAACGATCAGGACATTCATAATTGCGCTGGATTCCTGAGTGAGTCTCGCACGGTTAAAAGCGTAGACAGCTGTGTTTGAAGCGACGCTGCGTGTCACGCTCTAGACCGGTGCGATAGCCAAAGATTCACTGTGGCTGGCAGATTAGCTGCCCGCCTCTGTCAAACTGTAGACGGTCCATGGAACACTGCCGTTCAATCCGTAAAATCTCCGTTGCCTACAGCGCGCTATGCCTTTTCCTCGCGCCCACCCTGCAGGCGCCCTGCGGCACTGGGCCTAACCCTGTTATCATCGCGGCAATTTTTCGTTCACGCCTGTAATGAGTGAAACCATGAGCACTGACAAGACCAATCAGTCCTGGGGCGGCCGCTTCAGTGAACCCGTAGACGCCTTCGTCGCCCGTTTCACGGCCTCGGTCGATTTCGACAAGCGCCTGTACCGCCACGACATCATGGGCTCCATCGCTCATGCCACCATGCTGGCGCAAGTCGGTGTGCTCAGCGATGCCGAGCGCGACACCATCATCGATGGGCTCAAGACCATCCAGGGCGAAATCGAGGCTGGCACCTTCGACTGGCGTGTCGACCTGGAAGACGTGCACATGAACATCGAAGCGCGCCTGACCGACCGCATTGGTATCACCGGCAAGAAACTGCACACCGGCCGTAGCCGCAATGACCAGGTCGCGACCGACATTCGCCTATGGCTGCGTGACGAAATTGACCTGATTCTGGCCGAAATCACCCGCCTACAAGAAGGGCTGCTGGAACAGGCCGAACGCGAAGCCGAAACCATCATGCCCGGCTTCACGCACCTGCAGACGGCACAGCCGGTGACCTTCGGCCACCACTTGCTGGCCTGGTTCGAAATGCTCAGCCGCGACCATGAACGCCTGGTCGACTGCCGCAAGCGTACCAACCGGATGCCATTGGGCAGTGCTGCGCTGGCCGGCACGACCTACCCCATCGACCGTGAGCTGACCTGCAAGCTGCTGGGCTTCGAAGCCGTGGCAGGCAACTCACTGGACGGCGTGTCGGACCGTGACTTCGCCATTGAATTCTGCGCCGCCGCCAGTGTGGCGATGATGCACCTCTCGCGCTTCTCCGAAGAACTGGTGCTGTGGACCAGTGCCCAGTTCCAGTTCATTGACCTGCCCGACCGATTCTGCACCGGCAGCTCGATCATGCCGCAGAAAAAGAACCCGGACGTGCCCGAGCTGGTGCGTGGCAAGAGCGGGCGCGTCTTCGGTGCACTGACTGGTTTGCTGACCCTGATGAAAGGCCAGCCGCTGGCCTACAACAAGGACAACCAGGAAGACAAGGAACCGCTGTTCGATGCCGCAGACACGCTGCGCGATTCGCTGCGTGCCTTCGCCGACATGATCCCGGCCATCAAACCCAAGCATGCCATCATGCGCGAGGCCGCCTTGCGCGGGTTCTCGACCGCAACGGACCTAGCCGACTACCTGGTGCGCCGTGGCCTGCCGTTCCGTGACTGTCACGAAATCGTGGGCCACGCGGTGAAGTACGGCGTCGATAGCGGCAAGGACCTGGCAGAGATGAGCCTGGAAGAGCTCCGTCAATTCAGTGACCAGATCGAACAGGACGTATTCGCCGTCCTTACGCTGGAAGGCTCGGTAAATGCCCGTGATCACATCGGTGGTACGGCACCGGCGCAGGTACGTGCAGCGGTGGCGCGCGGCAAGGCGTTGCTGGCCGCACGCTAACGGCGCTGAGTGACGGGGCGGGGGCTACCCTGCCCCGTCGCTTTGCCAAAAATATTCAGATTGTTGGGGGCTGTAACACAAGCCCCCATCTGGTCGGACTAGCCCGCCGCCTCAGCGCCTGTTGCGCATCATTTCCAGGAAGGACGGCATTGCCGCTTCCTTGTCTGCGACGATTTTCGCCATGTGGGGGTTCTGCCCCATTAGTTCGAGCAATGCCTTGGCCTGAGGGAAATCTTCAAGGAAGTCGATGTTGAGCACTTTCTTGCCTACGGCGCATGCCAGGTCGACCGAGAAGCAGAACATCAGGTCGGCCAGGGTCAATTGCCCGCCTGCCACGTAAGGTGCAAAACGCCCGTTGCGCTTGAGCGTGGCAAAACCTGCCAGAAGCTCGGTGCGCGCCTTTTCCTTGACCAAGGGTTCCACGGGCATGCCAAAGAATGCTTCGGCGTAGCATGTACGCGCAGGGAGCTCGATGTACAGCTCGATCTCCTTGACCAACTCATGCACCTTCGCCTTTGCGTACGGATCAGCGGGAAGCAGCGCCTTGCCGCCCTGGGTCTGCTCGATGTAGTCGAGGATCACCGTGGTTTCGCTGAGAAAGCCGTGCTCGGTCTGCAGTACCGGCACCTTGCCCCGTGGGCTGACTTCCAGCACCTGAGGCGTCTGACCGCTGAAGAACAGGACTTCTTCGAAAGGCGCGCCCTTTTCCAACAAGGCCAATTTGACCATGTTGTAGTAGTTGCTGACAGGGAATCCGTGGAGCTTGAGCATGGTTCGACAGCCTCCGGGCCGTATGGGAATGGCAGGGCTTTTATAGCCCTTTTGGCCATCGGCTGACCAGCGTCATGCACCCGGTCAATGACCAGGCATTGCCACCACGGACGTGGCAAACTGTAGCGCCCACGACAGGAGTAATCCCATGAGCGAGCCCACCGATATCGACAATGACGATGAAGCGTTCGCCGAAGCCACGCTGACCCAGGCCATTGAAAACCAAATTGAAAGCGGCGAGCCGGCTGCGGCGAAGGCTACGTTCAACAAGCTGACACTGGTCGGGTATGAGCGCGAGGATATCCTCAACCTGATGGCCCACGTGCTGGCCTTCGAGATCGACAACATGCTGGCGCAGGACCGAGCCTTCGACAGCCAGTGGTATGAAAACGCCTTGCGCGCGCTACCCGAACTGCCTCCTGAGATGGATCAAGGCGACGACGAATAACCCGGCTACACTCCAGATTCAGGCACCCCCGCGGTGCCGCTATCCTCGTCTGGAAGTCAGGAGTCGCCATGTCCTTTTCACCCGAACTGATCGCTGAACTGGAAGTGCTTGCACTGTTCAATCTCGACAGCAGCCAGGAAGGCATCAAGATTCACAACACCGCATCCCCGACGCTCATCGCCGCCGCGCAGCGGCTGCACGAAAAAGGCCTGACCGATCAACCCGACGGGGGCTACCTGACCAGCCTGGGTCACGACGCGGTCGAAAGTGTTCAGTTGCTGCAGAACATTCTGAGAGCGCCCCAGCCGGCCTGACCTTGTGATTGACTGGGGCTGCGCTGCAGCCCCTGCTGTACATTGGCCGCGGAACACTCATTCACAAACCGTAAACTCTGTTTTCTCGGCTGCGCGTGCCTTGCCTGACCCTTGTCTCGATACTTTTACACAGACTCTATTTACCCCTCAGTGCTCCATGGGACGCTTCCAACCGCCTCCAAGCGCCAGAAACACGCCAACCTGCCCCATTGCAACCTGGCTGTTCGCAGCCGCCAACTGCGCACGCATGTCGGTATAGGTCCGCGTCGCCTGCAAGTCCGCCAGAAATGACTCACGCCCGGCCTGGTAGTACCGGTGCGTCTGGTCGGCCGCTTCCCGAGCAGACTTCTCTGCCTCGGCCAGTGCATCGCGCCGGTCCAGCAGTGCGCTGTATTGAGCCAGCCTTGTCTGGGTTTCGCGTATGGCATTGAGTACCACACCATCGAAATTCGCCAAGGCCGCCTGGGTGGACGCTTCAGCCATGCGAATGCGGGCCCGCGTGCCGTTGGTGGGGATGCTCCAGCTGATCTGCGGGCCGAAGCCCCAGCGGTTGGTCGCAGGCTCGCCCAGGTTGTCCAGGATGCCGATGGTCCCGACCTGCGCGCCGATGCTGATCTGTGGATAAAGCGCGCCGGTCGCTACACCGATATTGGCGGTGGCAGCCGCCAATTGGCGCTCTGCCTGGCGTACGTCGGGGCGACGTTTGAGCAACGCGGCGCCATCGCCCACCGGCACTAACTGAGTCAGCTGCGGCAGTTCAGAGCAATCGGCAGTTCCTGCTGGCAGCTTCTGCATGGGGACCGCCAGCAATGCGGCCAGGGTATACAGGCCTGTCTCACGTTCGGCCTTGAATCGCGGCAGCTCGGCGCCCAAAGACTTGAACTGGGTTTGCGACCGCGTCACCTGAGTTTCATCACCACGCCCCGCATCGCGCAGGCGCTGGCTGAGCTTGACGCTTTGCGCCTGTA
The DNA here is from genome assembly GCF_002021815.1 of Pseudomonas parafulva. Taxonomy (NCBI): domain Bacteria; kingdom Pseudomonadati; phylum Pseudomonadota; class Gammaproteobacteria; order Pseudomonadales; family Pseudomonadaceae; genus Pseudomonas; species Pseudomonas parafulva. The sequence goes on along the minus strand of NZ_CP019952.1, from coordinate 206,249 downwards.
AATCGAGCGACTCACGGGCAATGTGGTATTCCTCGTTGGCCGAGCACACTTGGGTGTAGGCCTTGACCACATCCGCCACCAGCGTGATCCGCGCCGTGTCCGCTGCGGCCTGTACCGCATCGGCACTGGCCCTGGCAGCTTCCGTACCGCGTTTGAAGGTGCCCCACAGGTCGAACTGGTAGGACGCGCTTATGATCGCCTCGCCGATGTTCGCCACAGGCACCTTCTCGGGCTGCAAGAAAGCTTCCCCAGACTCTTGCAGGCGCTGGGCACCTAGCTTCACCCCACCGTCGAAGCCTCCTTGAGATTCAGCGATGTCGACCTGCGCACGGGCCTTGGCGATGTTCGCCGCAGCCACGCGCAACTCGGTATTGGCACTCAGGGCCTGGCGTACCAGCGCGTTCAACCGCGGGTCGTGATACAACTGCCACCAATCTTCCGGCACCGGTGCCGACACCACGCTGTCGGCATCTTGGCGCAGGGGGCCGTTGAGGTCAGTGCGCTGGATTGCCGCTTCTTTGGGCAGCTCGTAGTCTGGCCCGACCGTCATGCAGGCGCCGAGCGACAGGCATAGCCCTGCGAGCATCAGCCGTTTCATGGGTGCATGTCCTCGACGATCGAGACGGTGGCGGTTCGCCCGGCAATCATGCGGAAATCCTGCGGGACTTCGTCAAAGGCGATCCGCACCGGAATCCGCTGGGCCAGCCTCACCCAGCTGAAGGCAGGGTTGACGTTGGGCAGCAGGTTGGTGCCGCTGCTGCGGTCGCGGTCCTCGATGCCGGCTGCAAAGCTTTCCACATGCCCGCGCAGGCGGGTGTTGTCGCCCATCACACGAATATCCACCACGTCCCCGATGTGAATGCCCCCCAGCTTGGTTTCCTCGAAGTAGCCATCGACGTGATAAGAGGCACTGTCGACCACCGACAGCACCGGTCGCCCGGCGGTTACGAACTCATGGTTGCGCGGCGCGCGATCGTTGAGATAACCGTCCACGGGGCTGCGCACCACCGAGCGATCCAGGTTCAACTGGGCACTGTCGACAGCCACCTGCGCCTCACTGACCGCCGAGCGGGCGCGCGCTTGGCGCGACTGGCTTTCTTCGAGCTGTTCGGCCGCGACCAGGTTGCCCAACTTACGATTACGGTTCACCTCCCGCGAGGCCTGGGCCAAAGTTTCCTGACGCTCGCCGAGCGTGGCCTTGGCCTGACGCAGCGCCAGGGTGAAACGGTCCTGGTCGATGGTGAACAGCACATCGCCACGCTTGACGGTCTGGTTGTCGCGCACCTCGACCTTCTGGATCAACCCGGATACGTCCGGGGCGATCTGGATCACATCGGCGCGAATGTGGCCATCGCGCGTCCAGGGTGCGAACAGGTAGTACACAACCATCTGCCAGACGAGTACGGCGGCAAATGTCACGACCAACAGAGTAAGGACCACACGGCCCAGGGTCAGCAAAGGTTTTTTCATGGCAGCATCAGGCTTCGACAGAAGTGGTCCACCGCACCGAGCAGCACGGCGTAGAGGGCAACGTTGAACAATGCCCGGTGCCAGACCAGGCGATAGAAGTGCACACGCACCAGTACGGCGTGGACACCCAGAAACAGCAGGTAGGTTCCAATCATCATCACCAGCAGCGTGGGCAGGAATACCCCACTGATATCCAGTTCACCGATCACAGGGGTGCTCCATCCAGGCCAGACGGTAGTTGCAGTTGCTCCGCAGGCTCGAGCATGACCTCGACGCCTGGCAGCAGCGCCAGGCGCAGGCCAGCCAGCGCATGCAACAAATGCGGGCGGGCGTCGAGGCGTTCGCAGGGCTCATCGAGACTGAGCGCCAGCCGGGCCCTTTCCATGTTGCGCAAGAGTGCAGGTGGCGCGTGCAGCCGCTCACCGGCGCGCAGGCAGGCCGCGTAATGGGCACCCACTTCAGCGACCACCAAGGCCAGTCGTTCACGGGCGACCTGACCGGCACGCGGCATGTACGCCAGCAAGTCGAGCAGGTTCAGCCCAACACGCAAGTCCCGTAGCGCCACGCTGCTGTCCTGGCCGGTTTGCGACAGGCGAGGTAAATGCTGCATCAGGCGATCGAGCATTTTTACACCCACCTTGCGATGCTCGGCCAAGGTTGCGTGCTCGGTCACCTCGACGATGTCGCGCCAGGCGAAACGGGTCATGCGCTTGGCAGCCAGCTCCACACCGAAGGGGCGCATGACCAGGGTCCAGATGAACGCGAAGAGCAGGCCAACCGGGCCGGCGAGGTTGGAATTGAGGAAGGTGAAGAAATCGGCGTCGTAGGCACCCTGGATGCTGATGAAGGTCGAGGTGTTGACGATGGTCAGCAATGTCCCTAAGTAAAAGCGTGGCTGTACCGTCAACGTGCCGATGCAGATGAAAGGCACGGCGAAGGCCAGTACCAGCATCGGGAAGTCATGCAGGTTGGGCAGCACAAGGAACAAATACAGGCTCGAGAAAATGACCGACAACAGGGTCCAGAAGAAAAAACGGTAGATCTGTGGGGCCGGGTCGTCCATCGCCGCGAAGAAGCTGCATGAGACGGCAGCCAGGATCACCGCACTGGCGCCATCATTCCAGCCCAGGCCGATCCACAGGCCGCAGGCAACGATGATGGCCAGGACGGTGGAGGTGACCGAGTAGAGCATCAGGCCCCGGTCGAAGAATGGCCGCAAGCGCGCCAGGCGCCAGTGCCGGTAAACGGCGCGCCAGGGTGTGGCGTCGTCGGTACGCAGGGCATGCTGCAAGGTACAGCAGTCCTGCCACAGGTCTACCCATTCGGTGAGCCGATAGAGCGCATTGGACAGCAACAGCTCGGCCCGTTGGTCCAGTGCAGCCGCATCCGGGCGCAGATCGTCGATCCTTTGATGCAGAGCTGCCCACCGCTGGACAGAGGGGCTGTCTGCGGTGCCCTTGAGCCATTCACGTGCAGCATCGAGCACAGGCAGGATGTGTTCAAATTGCTGCGCAGCGTGCCCTTGCAAGGCCGCCAATGCATCGTCCAGCGCGTCGATGACCGGCAGCAGGTGGATCATGCGCCCACGTAGCTCACGGGCGTTTTTCAAGGTATGGGGGCCGGTACCTTCATGGCCGAGCTGGCCGATCATCAACTCCAGTGAGTTGAAGGTCGCCACCATCGCCCCGCGCATGCCACCGACATCGACCGTGCTCTGCTGCCGGGCAAGATAGCTGTCGCTGTAGCGAATGGCATCGTTGAACCAGTTGCCTGTCGCCCCTACCACCACGGGCGCCAGCCGTCGTGGCCAGAAAATGGCCCCGACCACGGCTGCGCAGACGATCCCCAGGCAGATTTCCTGGGCCCGCGAGGAAGCCACGTCGAACACGGCCAATGGGTTATCGACCACTGCCAGGGCGATCATCGGCAAGGTATACCCGGCCAGCATGAACACGTAGTTGTTGGCCGTGCGCACATTCAGCGAGAGGAACAGCAACGTCCCCGTCCACAGGGCCACTGCGATGCTCAGCAGCAGCGGCGACTGCACCAGGGGCGGTACCAGCAGCACTGCCCCAGCGGCGCCCAGCAAGGTGCCCAGGGCGCGGTACAACGCCTTGGAGCTGGTAGGCCCCAGGAAGGGGCTGGAAACGATGTAGACGGTCGCCATGGCCCAGTACGGGCGCGGCAACTGCATGAGCAGGGCGATATATAGCGCGATCATGGAGGCGGCGAATGTGCGCACGCCGTAGAACCAATCGCGCGCCGGTGGCACCGAGCTGAAGAAGCCGTTCATGCGACCCCGCCCGTGCTGCCCAGCCCGGCTGCTTCGAATGCGCGCAGTACACGCAGCGTGGCCTGCAGGTCCTCTGGATCGAGCCGGCTCAGCACATCACCGCGCACCCTCACCAACTCCGCCTCGATGGCCTCGGCCAGCACGCGCCCTTCAGCCGTAAGGCTCAGGGCCTTGGCGCGCCTGTCCATCGGATCTTCGCTACGCAACACCAACCCGGCCCTGCACAGCTGGTCGAGCAAGCGCACCAGGGACGGGCTTTCCAGCCCGGCCGCCTGGGCGACCGCCACCTGGTGCACGCCATCGCCCAGGCGCACGATCATCAGCAGTGGCGCGGCACAGGCTTCGGAAATGCCGTAGCCGGTCAGTGCCATGTGGCAGATGCGGCGCCAGTGCCGAGCGGCAACGACCAGGCCACTGCTGACCTGAAGACGCAGAAGATCAAGGGACATGGGAATCACATATATTCATAGTTTGCTAACTATCAATATACGCCTGATGCTCCCCCTTCCGTCAACCGGGGGCGACGAAGCGCCTGCATGAAATCTTGTTCACACGGCCAGGCCAACCGCTACCCACGCCAGCGCCTCAAGGCTGAACTTGGTCTTCCAGCTTCATGGTCAGGGCCAAGGTACTGCCCATCTGCACGGCGCGATCGCGCCATTGCTGATAGCGCTCCTGATCGCGTCGACTGAAGTGCACGGCCAGTTCTTCTGCCGCCTGCACCACACCCGCAGCGGCCGCCAGTTCGAGCCAGTACAATGCCGGCTTGAGCTCCGGTTGCACATGCAGGCCGTGAATCAGCCGGTAGCCAACCTCGAAACGACAGCGTGCCTCACCCTGTTCGGCACCCTGCAGGAACCATCGGTAGGCCAGCTGCGGATCGACCTGCCATTGCATAGGGCCATCGCACACTTCTTCTTCGTACAAGTCTCCCAGCGCAGCGGCCGCATGCGACATGCCTCGCTCGAACGCCTGGCGGTAGCATTCGGCGGCCTGCGTGTAGGAACGATCCACACCTTTGCCGAAGTAGTGCTGCTGCCCCAGGTTGAACCAGGCCACGGCACTGCCCTGCAATGCCGCCATGCGCAGAAGGTGCCCGGCCAACACCGTATCAGCACGCCAGTACTTGCCATTGAGCCAGATCCAACCCAGGTCGTTCAGCGCTGCCACATTCCCCTGCAGGGCTTGCAGGCGCAGATCCTGGTAGACCGCTTGCAGGTCACTGGCTTCGTCCAGACGGCTGACCAGCATCGTCCGTTGACTGGGCATGCCGACACCTGCAAACAGCCGCTGGCGTCGGGCGACAGCGGGCGAAACGATCACCTGTGCCGGAAGCAGGCGGGCGAGCAGCGAATGGATATTGCCGACAGCAGACATGTTCATCCTCATTGAACGACGCACAACCTCAACCTTCGGCTGTGATGAGGCGTGATTCTGCGCAACAGGACGTCAAAACCTGTCGCGAACGATTCGGATGCAGGCAACCAAACGTCACTTACTTGATCTGAGCGGTCCGTGGCCAATTGCCATGCCCCTCGCGTGCCGCCATCCTAGAGCGGCAAGCCTAGACAAGGACGTTACCTTTTGCCGTTCGCCACCACTCGCGCCACCCTCAGCCGTCAGTGGGCGCTGCTGCGCCAGCTACCGGGCCGTTCTCCAGGCCTCACCAGTTCCGAGCTGGCTTGTCGGCTACGAGACCTGGGCTTTACCGTCAGCAAGCGAACCGTAGAGCGCGACCTCAATGACCTGTCGTTGATCTTCCCGCTGGAGCGCAACGACAAGAGCATTCCCTACGGGTGGCACTGGGCCGCGGGCGTTGTCAGCGAGCTGCGCGGCACCACCGATCTGCTGGCGCATCTCAAAGGAGAAGCGCTGCAAGCGCCACCGGGCGAAGGCATTGAATTGGTGGCGCGCATCAGTGACCCACTGGCGCGCCAGCTCCGAGAGGCTCCACTGAGCAGCGACATGCAGTTGATCGCCCATGACCAGGGGCATCGGCTGCGGGCCACGGTGAGCGACGGGAGCTCGTTGCGCTGGTGGCTTTTGAGCCGTGGGGACGAACTGGTGGTCGAGCAGCCTGCGCAGTTGCGCGAAGAGATCGGCAAGATTCTCAGCAACGCCGCAGCCCAGTATCTAACACCATGACCAGGGACGCTCGCATTGGCCTTGGCCAATGCGAGCGGCCAACGCCGGCGCTTGCAAGCTCAGCGCTGCATGCCCCAGCGCTTGACCGTCAGGCGCTCCAGGGTGTTGAAGACTAGCCCCTCAACCAGCAGCCCGATCAGGATGACCACCGCAAGGCCTGCGAACACCTTGTCGGTATAGAGTTCGTTGCGGTTCTGAAAGATGTACCAACCCAGGCCACCTTTGCCGCTGCTGGCACCAAAGACCAGTTCTGCGGCAATCAGCGTGCGCCAGGCGAACGCCCAGCCGATCTTGAGCCCGGACAGGATCGAGGGCAACGCCGCCGGCACCAGGATGTGCATCACCAGCCGTAGCCCTTTGAGGCCATAGTTGCGCCCGGCCATGCGCAGGGTGTTGGAAACACCCTGGAACCCTGCATAGGTATTGAGCGCCAGGGCCCAGAGCACCGAATGCACCAGGACGAAGATCAGGCTGTTGTCGCCTAGCCCGAACCACAGCAAGGCCAATGGCAACAGGGCGATGGCAGGCAGGGGGTTGAACATCGAGGTCAAGGTGCTCAGCAGGTCGCGCCCAAGCTGGGTGGAGACGGCCAGGCTGGTGAGACCAAAGGCCAGGATAATCCCTAGCAGGTAGCCCTTGAGCAAGATCACCAGCGACACGCCGACCTTGGCCGGCAGCTCTCCACTGACCAGGCCTTCCCACAGCGCGGCAGCTGTCTGCAGGAAGGTCGGTAGCAGCAGGTCATTGTCCTGATAACGGGCGACGGCTTCCCACAGCAATGCGATAACTATCAGGATGACGGCCTTGCGCAGCCAACCGTGCTGCCAGAGGCGCTGACTCAACGACAGGTCGCGTTCCACAGGCACGCTGAGCAATGGCTCCAGCTGCACCTCGTATTCCTGGCGCACAGGGGTTGTGGTCATGGCTCAAGCTCCTGATCAGTAGGCAATGCGGATGTCGTTGAAACCAATGTCATCGACTTGAGCGGGGTCGGCCGCTTCATCGAACAGCAAACGGTGTATGCGCCGGGCACTGGCCTGGAAATCGCTGCCCCCCAGGCTGCCCAGGTGATATTGGTGGCTGTGCACCTCGGCGCGTACCCGGCCGGGGTGAGGCGTGAGCAGCAAGATGCGGTTGCCCACCACCAAGGCCTCTTCGATGGAGTGGGTGACGAACAGCAAGGTGAAGCGTACTTCCTCCCACAGCAGCAGCAACTCTTCCTGCATCTTGCGCCGGGTAAGTGCATCGAGTGCGGCGAACGGTTCGTCCATCAGCAATATCTTCGGCTGCGTGGCCAAGGCCCTGGCAATCGCCACGCGCGCTTTCATGCCGCCTGATAGCGTATGCGGGTAGGCATCGGCAAAGGCTGCAAGACCGACTTTCTCCAGGTAGTGAAGCGCCCGCTCTTCAGCATCGGCCCGCTTCAATTGGCCCGATACCAACAGTGGAAACATGACGTTGTGCTTCACCGTCTTCCAAGGCGGCAACTGGTCGAATTCCTGGAACACCACGATGCGGTCCGGTCCCGGGTCGCTGACGGGTTGCCCCTGAAGCAGGATCTGTCCTTCACGGGGTTCGATGAAGCCGGCCACGGCTTTGAGCAAGGTTGACTTGCCACAACCGGATGGCCCCAGCAGGACGAAGCGATCAGCCTGATCCACCTCGAAACTGACCTGATGGGTAGCGCGTACCACCCGTTGCCGGGTGCGGTATTCAAGGGTAAGGCCCTGCACGTTCAACAACGGCGGTGCTATGGGATGGCTCAAGGTGCTGACCGTGTGGCCTGGCAATGGCGCAGTCATGGCTCAGCTCCCCTGCAGCGGGTGTTCATCCTGGAAGAAATAATCCTTCCACGACGCTGGCTTGTGCTTGATCGCGCCGACCCTGTAGAGAAATTCGGCGAGCTTGTAGGTGTTCTTTGGCGTGACGGTAAATTCGTACCGAGGGTTGTCGATCAGCTTGATGAGGCTTGCGCGGTCGATCTTAGCGTTGGTCACCCGGATGTAGGTATCGGCGGCTGCCGCCTTGTCGTTCTGGGCAAACGTGGCCGCTTCGGCGATGGCATCGACGAAGGCTCTGTACGTCTTGGGGTTGTCCTTGCGGAATTTTTCGGTGGCAAACAGCAGCGTGGGCGAATTCGGCCCAAGCAAGTCGTAGCTGTCGAGCACGATGTGCACGTTCTTGTTGGCCAGCGCCTGATCCTGGAACGGCGGGTTTGAGAAATGCCCGTTGAGTTCGGTACCGCCTGCCAGCAAGGCGGCCGTCGCATCAGGATGAGGAACCGCCAGGGTGTACTTGTCCAGGCGGTTGTATTGCTCGTCTCCCCATTGCTGCGCCGCGGCGTATTGCAGCAAGCGCGACTGCACGGACACCCCCACCGCCGGCACGGCGATGCGGTCCTTGTCGGAAAGATCCGCAATGGTCTTCACAGCCGGATTGCTGCTGACCAGGTAATACGGGAAATTGCCCAGCGAAGCCACGGCCTTGACGTTCTGTCGCCCTCGGGTTCGATCCCAGACGGTGAGCAGCGGGCCTACGCCAGCACCTGCGATATCCACCGAGCCGGACAGCAATGCGTCGTTGATGGCCGAGCCACCGGAAAGCTGTGCCCACTCGACGTCGATGTCGATGCCTTGCGCCTTGCCGTGCTTTTCGATCAGGTGCTGGTCACGCACCACATTGAGCAGCAGGTAGACGATGCCGAACTGTTCGGCGATACGAATCTTGCCTTCTGCCTGGGCGGCGGCGGGGGCCACGAGGCTGCCAATGACGAGGCTTGCGCCCAGCCCGATGCTTGCCGCCAGGCGGCTGATGGATTTGCGCATGATGGAATCCTTGTCGTCAGAACGGGGCATCGCCCTGGATGGTGGTGCGGTAGAGCTTGCGCCGCAGGTGTGCAGGGCAACCGGCAGCCAGGTGGATCAGGGAGCGGTTATCCCAGAACACCAGGTCGTGGGGCTGCCATTGATGGCGGTAGACGTTGTGCTCCAGCACGCTCAAGGCATACAGCTGCTGCAGGACATCCCGGCTTTCGTCCTCCGGCAGCCCGACGATGCGGGTGGTGAACCCTTCACTGACGAACAATGCCTGGCGACCGGTTTCGGGGTGGGTACGCACGACGGGGTGGATGACTTCCTGCACCTGAGCCAGTTGCTCGGCTGTCAGTGCAGGGCGCCAATTGCCTTCGAATCGGGTTTCGGCGTAGCGGGCTGTGTAGGAATGAGCGGCACTGCGCCCGGCTACCAGTGTGCGTAGCGCAGCGGGTACTGCGTCCCAGGCCTTGTGCATGTCGGCGAACAACGTGTCCCCGCCCTCGTCGGGGAGTTCCTGGGCATGCAGCATCGAGCCCAAGCTGGGCAGTGCCTTGTAGGAGAGGTCCGAGTGCCAGAACTTGCCCGCATCGCCCAGGCCGATGTTCTGGCCGTTCTCGATGATGTTGGAAACAATCAGGATTTCAGGGTGCCCCTGGAGCAGGAACTGCTTGAGCACATGAATCTGCAGTTCGCCAAAGCGGCGGCTGAACGCGATCTGCTGCTCAGGCGTGATGCGCTGATCGCGAAAAACCAGAACATGATGATCGAGGTGAGCGCGATGAATACGCGCGAAGTCCTGGGCATTGAGCGGCCTGGATAGGTCGAGGCCGATGACTTCGGCGCCGACGGCGCCGGCGAACGGGTGGACTTCAAAAAGTTGTGACGGCGCGCTATCGATGAGCGACAGGGCGTTCAAGGCAGCTGGCATGTTTCACTCCCACGCAGTGCGCGACTTCATGACGCGCGACGATCGGAAACGCACGGGGGACTCCCGTGTGGGTTCGAGTCGTGCGGCGCATCGATTGGTCGACGGGTACGCAGTGAGTGAACTATAAGGTCATAAGAAATATATTTTAAATACCTTTAAAGCATAACCATAGTCCGGTCTGTGCATGGGCTGGGTGTCAGATCAGGCCACTCTCTTCTTCTTCATCTATCAGGTTGTTGAGGCTGCTCAGCGCCTTGCGCGCCGTCGAACGGTTGAGCAGTTTGGCCCGGGCGCCAGGTGGCAGATCGGTGATCTTGAACACGCCTTTGGCGGTCAGGACATCGATCAGGTCTTCAAGCACCCGGATCATGTCCAGGTCGCTTTGCTTGAGCTGATTGAGGCTGTTTTCCACGACGTCATCGGCAAACCATTCCTGGATGTCGGCATGGTCGGCCGGAAGCATTTCGGTAAATTCGTCGAACGCAGCAGCTTCCACTCGCTGCAACTGGCCAGCGGCGTCGCGTTGCACGTAGAACATGGCGATGTCCCTCGTCACATGGATTCCTTCAGGGTAGACAGCAGCATAGGCAAAAAGCGCCGTACGCGTGGATGCGGCGCGAAAGTATGCGCTGTGTGAGTGCGTGGCGGGAAGGCCTGCCCAGGCAGTTGCGCCAGGTGAAGACATACCGGGGCAACCTTTTACGGTTGCCCCGGTGATGGGCCATCAGCTGTCTTTGTTGTGGATGATGATGGTCGGGTCGGCACCGCTGATCAACGAGTTGATCGTCTGGTTGGACCAGTTCACACCTTCGAGCTTGATGGTGACGTCAGCGTTGGCCAGCCCGCCATCGGTGTTGAGCTTGCCTTCGCTGCTGACCTGCAGCGTCGTGGTGCCCTCCACGGTCGACAGCTTGAGGTAGTTGTCGATGGTGCTGCCTTTCTCGCCTTGCAGCAGGTCCTTGAGGTCGATGCGGTCACCTTCGGAGCGGTTGAAGTCCTTGATGACGTCATTGCCATAATCGCCGGCCTTCCAGACGAAGGTATCGGCACCGCTGCCGCCGATCAGGATGTCGTTACCCGGGCCGCCGATGAGGGTGTCGTTACCCGAGCCACCCAGCAGGATGTCATTACCCTTGCCACCATCGAGGATGTCGTTGCCGCCCTGACCGAACAGGATGTCGTTACCGTTACCGCCCGACAGGATGTCGTTGCCGCCATTGGGCCCGGAGATATCGAACTCGGTGTAGTGCTCGGAGATGTACTGGTGCATCGCCTTGCTGTCCACCGCGCTGGCATCGACACCGGTTTTCATCGCCACATAGTTCTGCAGCGCTTCGATACCGTTACCCGCCACCGACGGCATGGTGATCACGTCGCCGAACAGGATGTCGTTGCCATCGCCACCATTGACGGTGTCACTACCAGGCTGGATGGCCTCGGTGTGGCCCAGAATGGCGTTGGCCAGGTTGGAGGCATCGATGTTGCTCTGCGGTTTGCCATCGGAGTCGTACGGCTTGAGGTCATCGGTGTTGACGCCGCTGCCGATGCCGATCGCCTCGATGGTGGGCGACAACCCTTTGAGTAACGCATACGCGTTCTGGGAGTTGGTAATCGTGTCAGCATCGGCGTAGCTGCCCTGGCCTGCCAGGCTGGACAGCTCATAAGTGCCGTCGCCCTGCGCGTGCAATGTGCCTGACAACGTCTGGGTCGAGCTCCAGAAGCCGTATCTGGTAACCGTAAGGTACCCCGAGCTGTCAATGTTCAGGACGTTGCTGCTGTCCAGGTTGACGTTCACGGTCTGGCCGAGCTTGTAGTTAATGGACGACAGGTAAGCATCCATCATGATGCCCTTGCTGCTGAGCAGCGCCGGGTTACCACGCTCACCGGTCTGGTAGTAAGTTGGCTCGCCGTCGGTGATGAAGAACGTCTGATTGTTGCCGGTAACGCCAGAATCCTTGAGGTTCTGGAACCAGTTGGCCGTCGTCTTGAAGGCGTCCTCGTAGTTGGTGCCACCTTTGGCCGTCATGGCCGTCAGGGCATTTTTCAGCGTCTGCAGGGCATTGCTGTCGGACAGGTTGACCGCAACGGTGGATTTCACCTGAGTGGCGAAGTCCACCAGCAACACGTTGACCGTGCCGGACGTTGCCCCTTTGACGCTGTTGGACAGCGTGGTGAAGACCGACTGCAGTGCTTTCTGCGCAGGGTCCACGGAGTCCTTCATGCTGCCCGAGGTATCCACGATGAAGGCCAGGTTGTAGTTCTGACCTGGGACCACATGCAGGCCGCTGATGTCGGCGACGATGATCTCGTTGGCGCCCGTTCCGGTGAACGTATCGCTCTCGGCCGTGAGGTTGGTCGCCGAGTAGGTATCAGGGTACACCGTGACCTTGATCGTGCCTTCGTTGACCGCCTTGCTGCCGCCCACGCTCTCCGTGGAGGTAGAGGTGACCTTCACGTCGAACTGGCCTTGGTAGTAGGCCGGTGGCTTGATGGTGAGGCTGCCCAACTTCCAACCGGTCACATCGACGCCACTGGCGCCAACGGTAGCGGTATGGCCAGCACCATCGCTGACCACCGCCCCCGCCGGGATGCCGGATAGCTTGACACTCAGCGTCTCGGAACCGTCGGTATCGGTCAGGGCAGTCGAGATACCGACCAGTTTCACCGTACCGTTCTCTGGGCCTTCGTTGAGCTTGTAGCCATCGTAGTAGGTTTGGCCGTTGACCGTGTGCGCGTCTGACACGCTCAGACCAGCGTTGGCCATCTCGGTCACGTTCTGGTACATGCGGATGTTTGCGCTGCTCAGGTCGGTCACGCCGCCAGAGCCGACCTGAATGTTCAGATCATAGCTGCCCGGGCCGGACTGGTTGGCATGGTAGACCTCGATCGGGTAGTAGCCGGTCGCCGTAGGCGTGAACGACCCCGTCACCTGGCCGCCGCCGCCCCACGTGGCCGTGACCACGGTCTTGCCACCGATATTGACCAGGAAGCTGTCGTCGGCAGTACCACTGAAGGTGTAGGTCTTGCCAGCTTCCAGGTAGATCAGGCCGGAGGTCTTCGAACCGCTGCCTCCATTCACGCTGCCGTCGGACTGGACGTTGGTGGTGGTAGCACTGGAGGTGGCGCTGCCGGAGTTGGCAAAGACCGTCTTCAGTGCATCACCGGTGATGCCATTGCCGTTGGTACCCAAGTCCTTCAGGGTGGTCCACACTTCCTTGGTCAAGCCTTTGGACACTACATCGGCGCTGCCGATGGCCAGCGTCGGCATGTCTGCCACAGGGCTGATGTCGACCTTCATGGTCGTTTCGGTACCCAGGTTGGTCCCGTCGTTGGGCTTGTACTTGAACTGCGCGTAGTCAGCCTGCTGGTTGCCCACGCCGGTGCCACCGTAGCCATCAGCGCCGGACTGGTTGAGCAGCGGCACGAACTTCAGTTTGCTGGCGGCGATATCGGCCTGGCTGATCACTTGGCCGACAGTAACGTTGGTCCAGCTGCTGCCGTTGAAGTACTTGAGGCTGCCTGCAGCCGGCAGCGAGGTGATGGTCACGGCCAGACCGGTATTGCCATCCGGGTCGGTGACCTTGAAGTCACCCCAGGCGAATACGTAGTCGGTGTCTTCCACGCCATACACGGCACCGCCTGGTGATACCGGCAGGTTGTCGTTGTCGAGGATGGCGGTGGTGACGCTGCCTTTGCTGCCGTTTACCTGCAGGTTTTCGAAGTTGCCACCGGTGGCGCTTTCGATCTTGACCGTGAAGTTCTCGGTGCCTTCGACCAGCTTGTCGTCGATCGTCGGCACATCGAAGGTCACGCCGGAGCTGTTGGCCGGGATTTTCACGGTGGTGACACCCGTGAAGTCTTCGCCGTTCTTGGCCGTGCCCGAGTAGCTGAGGGTCACAGTGACTTCGGACTGGGACGGGTTGCTCAACGTCAGGGTGTAGTGCGCCGTCTCGCCTTCGGTGAGCGAGGTGGTGCCACTGATACCGACGGTGGTCACGTCGCCCTGGCCGCTCGGCTCGTCGGTCACGGTCGTGGTCACGGCAGTCTTGCTGCCCACCAGGCTCTCGAACTGCTTGTCACCGGCAACGCTGATGTCGGTGATGGCCTTGGTGATGGCAGGCTGGCCACCGACGTACACGTCATCCGGCGCATTGATGCTGACCGTACCGCTTGCGGAACCCGCGGCAATGAACACTTGCGTGCCACCGGTCAGGGTCACGGTCACGCCGCCGTGGCCTGTCACAGGCAGGCTGGTGTCTTCACTGACCAGCGTCACGGTGTAGGTGATCTTGCCACCCTCGACGACGGTGGTGTTATCCACAGCCAGCACAGCAGTGACCTTGCTGATGGTGTCAGTGATGTTGACCGAGGCAGGCGCGCCCAGCACCAGGTTCTCGAACTTGGCGTTTGGTACTTCGGCCTTGGTGATGCCGATCTCCAGCTTGCCCTCGTCCTTGAACACGTCATCACCCTGAGCTGGCGCGACGTAGGACTTGCTGGTCTCCCCGGCCTTGAACACAACGGTGGCGTTGTTGCTCAGGGTCACGGTGAGGTCTTTGTCCAGCACGCGGTTCAAGGTCAGGGTGAACAGAGGCGGCGTGGCTTCATTGACCGAGGCCTGGTTGGCCACGATGTTGACCAGTACCAGGTCACCCTGGCCGGCCGGCTCATCGGTCACCGCCGTGGTGACCGTGTTCTTGCTCGCCACCAGGTTCTCGAACTGCTTGTCACCGGCGACGGTGAGGTCAGTGATGGCCTTGATGATTGCAGGCTGGCCACCGACATACACATCATCCGGCGCATTGATGGTGACGGTGCCGCTGGCAGAGCCGGCGGCGATGAACACCTGGGTGCCGCCGGTCAGGGTGACGGTCACGCCACCATGGCCAGTCACCGGCAGGTTGGTGTCTTCACTGACCAAGGTCACGGTGTAGGTGATCTTGCCGCCTTCAGCCACAGTGGTGTTATCCACAGCCAGCACAGCGGTGACCTTGCTGATGGTGTCGGTGATGTTGACCGAGGCAGGGGAGCCCAGCACCAGGTTCTCGAACTTGGCGTTCGGCACCTCGGCCTTGGCGATGCCGATCTCCAGCTTGCCCTCGTCCTTGAACACGTCGTCGCCCTGCGCCGCGGCGGTGTAGGTCTTGGTCATCTCGCCAGCCTTGAACACAACGGTAGCGTTGTTGCTCAGGGTGACGGTCAGGTCCTTGTCCAACGCACGGTTCAGGCTCAGGGTGAAGGTCGGCGCAGTGGCTTCGTTGACCGACACTTGGTCTGCAGCGATGTTCACCTGCACCAGGTCGCCCTGCCCAGCCGGCTCGTCGGTGACGGTGGTCGTGACTGCCGCCTTGCTGGCCACCAGGTTCTCGAACTGCTTGTCACCGGCCACACTGATATCCGTGATGGCCTTGGTGATGGCAGGCTGGCCGCCGACGTACACGTCGTCCGGCGCATTGATGCTGACGGTACCGCTGGCAGACCCGGCGGCGATGAACACCTGCGTGCCGCCGGTCAGGGTGACGGTCACGCCACCATGGCCGGTGACCGGCAGGTTGTTGTCTTCGCTGACCAAGGTCACGGTGTAGGTGATCTTGCCGCCTTCAGCCACAGTGGTGTTATCCACAGCCAGCACAGCGGTGACCTTGCTGATGGTGTCGGTGATGTTGACCGAGGCAGGGGCGCCCAGCACCAGGTTCTCGAACTTGGCGTTCGGCACTTCAGCCTTGGCGATGCCGATCTCCAGCTTGCCCTCGTCCTTGAACACGTCGTCGCCCTGCGCCGCGGCCGTGTAGGTCTTGGTCATCTCGCCAGCCTTGAACACAACGGTAGCGTTGTTGCTCAGGGTGACAGTCAGGTCCTTGTCCAACGCACGGTTCAGGCTCAGGGTGAAGGTTGGGGCCGTGGCTTCGTTGACCGACGCTTGATCCGCAACGATGTTCACCTGCACCAAGTCGCCCTGGCCAGCAGGTTCGTCAGTCACGGTGGTGGTCACTGGCGACTTGTTGGCCACCAGGTTCTCGAACTGCTTGTCACCGGCCACACTGATATCCGTGATGGCCTTGGTGATTGCAGGCTGGCCGCCGACGTATACGTCATCCGGTGCGTTGATGCTGACGGTACCGCTGGCAGACCCGGCGGCGATGAACACCTGCGTGCCACCGGTCAGGGTGACGGTCACGCCACCATGGCCGGTCACTGGCAGGTTGTTGTCTTCGCTGACCAAGGTCACGGTGTAGGTGATCTTGCCGCCTTCGGTCACGGTGGTGTTATCCACAGCCAGTACCGCAGTAACCTTGCTGATCGTGTCGGTAACGTTGACCGAAGCCGGGCCGCCAATGACCAGGTTCTCGAAGGTGGCGTTCGGCACCTCTGCCTTGACGATGCCGACCTCGATCTTGCCTTCGTCCTTGAACACGTCATCGCCCTGCGCAGCGGCGGTGTAGGTCTTGGTCATCTCGCCAGCCTTGAACACAACGGTAGCGTTGTTGCTCAGGGTGACGGTCAGGTCCTTGTCCAGTGCACGGTTCAGGCTCAGGGTGAAGGTCGGTGCCGTGGCTTCGTTCACCGACACTTGGTTGGCGACGATATTGACCTGCACCAGGTCGCCCTGGCCGGCAGGTTCGTCGTGCACGGTGGTAGTGACCGGCGACTTGTCCGCCACCAGGTTTTCGAATTGCTTGGCGCCTGCGACCGTGATGTCGGTAATCGACTTGGTGACCGCAGGCTGGCCGCCCACGTACACGTCATCTGGCGCATTGATGGTGACGGTACCCGTGGCAGAGCCAGCGGCGATGAATACCTGGGTGCCACCGGTCAAGGTAACGGTCACGCCGCCGTGGCCAGTCACCGGCAGGTCGCTGTCTTCGCTGATCAAGGTCACGGTGTAGGTGATCTTCCCGCCTTCGACGACCGAGGTGTTATCCACAGCCAGCACAGCCGTGACTTTGCTGATGGTGTCGGTGACATCGACCGATGCAGGTGCGCCTAGCACCAGGTTCTCGAAGGTAGCATTCGGCACTTCGGCCTTGACGATGCCGATCTGGATCTTGCCTTCGTCCTTGAAGACGTCATCACCCTGGGCAGGTGCGACATAGGACTTGCTGGTCTCGCCGGCCTTGAACACAACAGTGGCGTTGTTGCTCAGGGTGACGGTGAGATCCTTGTCCAGCACGCGGTTCAGGGTCAGGGTGAACAGGGGTGGCGTGGCCTCGTTGACCGAGACCTGATTGGCCACGATGTTAACCAGAACCAGATCACCCTGGTTGTCATTGCCTGGCATACCCGAGCCTGGCTCGTCGGTGACTGCGGTGCTGACCGGGGTCTTGTCCAAGGTCAGCTGCTCGAATTTCCAGACATCCGGACCGCTGACCGCCGCGATCGACTTGACGACCGGGTCGTTGGCGCCGATGTAGACGTTGTCAGGTGCGATGACGGTTACCGAGCCGGTCGTACCATTGGCCGGGATGGTGATGGTGGTTTTGCCATCGTCCAGGGTGAAGGTCAGCGCGCCGTGCTTGTCGATTGGCAGGCCGTCCTTGTTGGTCAGGGTCACGGTGTAGGTGATCTGACCGCCTTCGGCCACGGAGTCGGTCGCAGTCAGTTTCGCGACTACTTCGTCGATGGTGTCGGTGACTTTGACCGACGCCTCGTTACCCAGTTGCAAGTTCTCGAAGGTGCGACCACCCGCGTCGGCTGCCGACTTGATGCCCAGGCTAATTTCGCCCGAGTCTTTATAAACGTCGTCGCCCTGCGCTGCGTGGGTGTACTGAACGCTGGTTTCGCCGGCCTTGATAGTGACCTTCTCGTTGTTGCTCAGGGTCACGACCAGATCATTGGCCAGTGCGGTATTCACGTGCACAGTGAACGTCGGCTTGACGTTCTCGGCGACAGAGGTCTGGTCGGCCGTGATGGTCACGTGGACCAGGTCGCCCTGGTTGCCAGTGCCAGGGACTCCCGAGCCTGGCTCGTCGGTAACCTGGGTGGTGACCGGAGTCTTGTCGAGCGTCAGCTGCTCGAACTTGCCAACATCTGCGCCGGCAACGGAGGCGATCGATTTGACGACCGGGTCATTTGCACCGACATAGACGTTGTCAGGCGCTGTGACGGTAACCGAACCGGTTGTCCCGTTGGCTGGGATGGTGATGACAGTTTTGCCATCGTCCAGGGTGAAGGTCAGCGCGCCGTGTTTGTCGATCGGCAAGCCATCTTTGTTGGTCAGGGTCACGGTGTAAGTGATCTGACCGCCTTCAGTGACCGAGTCGGTAGCGGTGAGCTTGGCTACAACTTCGTCGATGGTGTCAGTCACTTTGACCGAGGCATCGTTGCCCAGCTGCAGGTTTTCGAAGGTACGGCCGCCAGCGTCTGCTGCCGACTTGATGCCCAGGCTGATTTCGCCGGAGTCTTTGTAGACGTCGTCACCTTGGGCGGCATGCTCGTACGACACAGCAGTCTGACCAGCCTTGATGGTGACTTGAGCGTTGTTGCTCAGGGTCACGACCAGGTCGTTAGCCAGGGCTTTGTTGATCTGAACGGTGAACGTTGGCTTAACGTTTTCAGCAACAGTGGTCTGGTCGGCCGTAATGGTGACCAGAACTTGGTCGCCCTGGTTGCCCGTGCCTGGAGTACCCGAGCCTGGCTCGTCGGTAACCTGGGTGCTGACCGGCGTCTTATCGAGCGTTAGTTGCTCAAACTTACCAACGTCCGCACCAGCAACACTGGCGATCGATTTAACGACCGGATCGTTAGCACCGACATAGTCGTTGTCTGGCGCGGTCACAGTGACCGAACCGGTTGTGCCATTGGCTGGGATGGTGATGACGGTCTTGCCATCGTCCAGCGTGAAGGTCAGCGCGCCATGTTTGTCGATTGGCAAGCCGTCTTTGTTGGTCAGGGTCACGGTGTAAGTGATCTGACCGCCTTCAGTGACCGAGTCGGTTGCAGTGAGCTTGGCTACAACTTCGTCGATGGTGTCAGTCACTTTGACCGAGGCATCGTTACCCAGCTGCAGGTTCTCGAAGGTACGGCCGCCAGCGTCGGCTGCCGACTTGATGCCCAGGCTGATTTCGCCCGAGTCTTTGTAAACGTCGTCGCCCTGCGCTGCGTGCTCGTAGGAAACAGCAGTCTGGCCGGCTTTGATGGTGACTTGAGCGTTGTTGCTCAGAGTAACGACCAAGTCGTTGGCCAAGGCCTTGTTGATCTGAACAGTGAACGTCGGTTTGACGTTCTCGGCAACGGAGGTCTGGTCAGCCGTAACGGTGACCAACACCAAATCGCCTTGGTTACCCGTGCCCGGAGTACCCGAACCTGGCTCGTCGGTAACTTCGGTGCTGACTTGGGTTTTATCCAGCGTCAGTTGCTCGAACTTCCAGGCATCCGCGCCGCTGACCGATTCGATCGAGTTCACGACAGCAGGGTTCGTGCCCACATAAACGTTGTCCGGTGCAGTGGCGGTGGCCGAACCTACGGTGCTGTTGGCAGGAACCACGACGGTGGTGCCGTCTTTCAGGTGGAAGTACAACTCAGCGTGATTGTTGATCGGCAATCCGTCTTTGTTGGTCAGGGTCACGGTGTAGGTGATCTGACCGCCTTCGGTTACGGAATCGGTGGCGGTGAGCTTGGCTACAACTTCGTCGATGGTGTCGGTGACTTTGACCGAGGCATCGTTACCCAGCTGCAGGTTTTCGAAGGTACGGCCGCCAGCGTCTGCTGCCGACTTGATGCCCAGGCTGATTTCGCCGGAGTCTTTGTAGACGTCGTCGCCCTGTGCTGCGTGCTCGTAGGAAACAGCAGTCTGGCCGGCCTTGATAGTGACTTGAGCGTTGTTGCTCAGGGTCACGACCAGGTCGTTGGCCAGGGCTTTGTTGATCTGCACGGTGAACGTTGGTTTGACGTTCTCGGCAACAGAAGTTTGGTCGGCAGTGATGGTGACCAGAACTTGGTTGCCCTGGTTGCCCGTGCCCGGAGTACCCGAGCCTGGCTCGTCGGTAACTTGGGTGCTGACTGGCGTCTTGTCCAGCGTCAGTTGCTCGAACTTGCCAACATCTGCGCCAGTGACGGTTGCGATCGATTTCACGACCGGATCGTTAGCACCGACATAGTCGTTGTCTGGCGCGGTTACAGTGACCGAACCGGTAGTGCCGTTCGCCGGGATGGTGATGGTGGTCTTGCCATCGTCCAAGGTGAAGGTCAGCGCGCCATGCTTGTCGATCGGCAGGCCATCCTTGTTGGTCAGGGTCACGGTATAGGTGATCTGACCGCCTTCGGTAACCGAGTCAGTAGCAGTCAGCTTGGCTACGACTTCGTCGATGGTATCGGTGACTTTGACCGAGGCCTCGCCGCCCAGCTGCAGATTCTCGAACGTGCGACCGCCAGCGTCGGCTGCCGACTTGATACCCAGACTGATTTCGCCCGAGTCTTTGTAAACGTCGTCGCCCTGCGCTGCGTGCTCGTAGGACACGGCAGTCTGACCGGCCTTGATAGTGACTTGGGCGTTGTTGCTCAGAGTAACGACCAAGTCGTTGGCCAAGGCCTTGTTGATCTGAACAGTGAACGTCGGTTTGACGTTCTCGGCAACGGAGGTCTGGTCAGCCGTAACGGTGACCAACACCAAATCGCCTTGGTTACCCGTGCCCGGAGTACCCGAACCTGGCTCGTCGGTAACTTCGGTGCTGACTTGGGTTTTATCCAGCGTCAGTTGCTCGAACTTCCAGGCATCCGCACCGCTGACCGATTCGATCGAGTTCACGACGGCAGGGTTCGTGCCCACATAAACGTTGTCCGGCGCAGTAGCGGTGGCCGAACCTACGGTGCTGTTGGCAGGGACCACGACGGTGGTGCCGTCTTTCAGGTGGAAGTACAACTCAGCGTGGTTGTTGATCGGCAGACCGTCTTTGTTGGTCAGCGTCACGGTGTAGGTTATCTCGCCACCTTCGGCAACCGAAGTGGTCGCAGTCAACTTGGCCACGACTTCATCGATGGTGTCGGTCACTTTGACCGAAGCATCATTACCCAGCTGCAGGTTCTCGAAGGTACGGCCGCCTACGTCGGCTGCCGACTTGATGCCCAGGCTGATTTCGCCCGAGTCTTTGTAAACGTCGTCACCTTGTGCTGCGTGGGTGTACTGGGCGCTGGTTTCGCCGGCCTTGATGGTGACCTTCTCGTTGTTGCTCAAGGTCACGACCAGGTCGTTAGCCAGGGCCGTGTTCACGTGCACGGTGAAGGTCGGCTTGACGTTCTCGGCGACCGAGGTCTGGTCGGCGGTGATGGTCACGTGGACCAGATCGCCTTGGTTGCCAGTCCCTGGAGTACCCGAGCCTGGCTCGTCGGTAACCTGGGTGCTGACAGGTGTTTTATCGAGCGTTAGTTGCTCGAACTTGCCGACGTCTGCGCCAGTAACAGTTGCGATCGATTTGACGACCGGATCATTCGCGCCAACATAGACGTTGTCAGGCGCGGTCACAGTGACCGAACCGGTAGTGCCGTTGGCTGGGATGGTGATGACGGTCTTGCCATCGTCCAGCGTGAAGGTCAGCGCGCCGTGTTTATCGATTGGCAGGCCATTTTTGTTGGTCAGGGTCACGGTATAAGTGATCTGACCGCCTTCAGTGACCGAGTCGGTTGCTGTGAGCTTCGCCACAACTTCGTCGATGGTATCGGTGACTTTCACCGAGGCCTCGCCGCCCAGCTGCAGGTTTTCGAACGTGCGACCGCCAGCGTCGGCTGCCGACTTGATACCCAGACTGATTTCGCCGGAGTCTTTGTAGACGTCGTCGCCTTGAGCGGCGTGCTCATAGGAAACAGCAGTCTGGCCGGCTTTGATGGTGACTTGAGCGTTATTGCTCAGGGTCACGACCAGGTCGTTGGCCAGGGCTTTGTTGATCTGAACGGTGAACGTTGGCTTAACGTTCTCGGCAACAGATGTCTGGTCAGCGGTGATGGTGACCAGCACTTGGTCGCCCTGGTTGCCCGAGCCCGGAGTACCCGAGCCTGGCTCGTCGGTAACCTGGGTGGTGACTGGAGTCTTGTCCAGCGTCAGTTGCTCGAACTTGCCAACATCTGCGCCGACAACGGAGGCGATCGATTTCACAACCGGATCGTTGGCACCGACGTAGTCGTTGTCTGGCGCGGTCACAGTGACCGAACCGGTTGTGCCATTGGCTGGGATGGTGATGACGGTCTTGCCATCGTCCAGCGTGAAGGTCAGCGCGCCGTGTTTGTCGATCGGCAAGCCGTCTATGTTGGTCAGGGTCACGGTGTAAGTGATCTGACCGCCTTCAGTGACCGAGTCGGTAGCGGTGAGCTTGGCTACAACTTCGTCGATGGTGTCGGTGACTTTCACCGAGGCCTCGCTGCCCAGCTGCAGGTTCTCGAACGTGCGACCGCCAGCGTCGGCTGCCGACTTGATACCCAGACTGATTTCGCCCGAGTCTTTGTAAACGTCGTCGCCCTGCGCTGCGTGCTCGTAGGACACGGCAGTCTGACCGGCCTTGATAGTGACTTGGGCGTTGTTGCTCAGAGTAACGACCAAGTCGTTGGCCAAGGCCTTGTTGATCTGAACAGTGAACGTCGGTTTGACGTTCTCGGCAACGGAGGTCTGGTCAGCCGTAACGGTGACCAACACCAAATCGCCTTGGTTACCCGTGCCCGGAGTACCCGAACCTGGCTCGTCGGTAACTTCGGTGCTGACTTGGGTTTTATCCAGCGTCAGTTGCTCGAACTTCCAGGCATCCGCACCGCTGACCGATTCGATCGAGTTCACGACAGCAGGGTTCGTGCCCACATAAACGTTGTCCGGCGCAGTAGCAGTGGCCGAACCTACGGTGCTGTTGGCAGGAACCACGACGGTGGTGCCGTCTTTGAGATGGAAGTACAACTCAGCGTGGTTGTTGATCGGCAGACCGTCTTTGTTGGTCAGCGTCACGGTGTAGGTTATCTCGCCACCTTCGGCAACCGAAGTGGTCGCAGTCAACTTGGCCACGACTTCATCGATGGTGTCGGTCACTTTGACCGAAGCATCATTACCCAGCTGCAGGTTCTCGAAGGTACGGCCGCCTACGTCGGCTGCCGACTTGATGCCCAGGCTGATTTCGCCCGAGTCTTTGTAAACGTCGTCACCTTGTGCTGCGTGGGTGTACTGGGCGCTGGTTTCGCCGGCCTTGATGGTGACCTTCTCGTTGTTGCTCAGGGTCACGACCAGATCATTGGCCAGTGCGGTATTCACGTGCACAGTGAACGTCGGCTTGACGTTCTCGGCGACAGAGGTCTGGTCGGCCGTGATGGTCACGTGGACCAGGTCGCCCTGGTTGCCAGTGCCAGGGACTCCCGAGCCTGGCTCGTCGGTAACCTGGGTGGTGACCGGAGTCTTGTCGAGCGTCAGCTGCTCGAACTTGCCAACATCTGCGCCGGCAACGGAGGCTATCGATTTGACGACCGGGTCATTTGCACCGACATAGACGTTGTCAGGCGCTGTGACGGTAACCGAACCGGTTGTCCCGTTGGCTGGGATGGTGATGACAGTTTTGCCATCGTCCAGGGTGAAGGTCAGCGCGCCGTGCTTGTCGATTGGCAGGCCATCTTTGTTGGTCAGAGTCACGGTGTAAGTGATCTGGCCACCTTCGGTAACCGAGTCAGTAGCAGTCAGCTTGGCCACGACTTCGTCGATGGTATCGGTGACTTTCACCGAGGCCTCGCCGCCCAGCTGCAGATTTTCGAAGGTGCGACCGCCAGCGTCTGCTGCCGACTTGATACCCAGGCTGATTTCGCCCGCGTCTTTGTAAACGTCGTCGCCCTGCGCTGCGTGCTCGTAGGACACGGCAGTCTGGCCGGCTTTGATGGTGACCTGAGCGTTGTTGCTCAGGGTCACGACCAGGTCGTTGGCCAGGGCTTTGTTGATCTGGACGGTGAACGTCGGTTTGACGTTCTCGGCGACAGAAGTCTGGTCGGCAGTGATGGTGACCAGAACTTGGTCGCCCTGATTGTCAGTGCCCGGAGTGCCCGAACCTGGCTCGTCGATAACTTGAGTGCTGACTGGCGTCTTGTCCAGCGTCAGTTGCTCGAACTTGCCAACATCAGCGCCGGCAACGGAGGCGATCGATTTAACGACCGGATCGTTGGCACCGACGTAGTCGTTGTCAGGGGCGGTCACAGTGACCGAACCGGTAGTGCTGTTCGCCGGGATGGTGATGACGGTCTTGCCGTCGTCCAGCGTGAAGGTCAGCGCGCCGTGTTTATCGATTGGCAGGCCGTCTTTGTTGGTCAGGGTCACGGTGTAAGTGATCTGACCGCCTTCAGTGACCGAGTCGGTAGCGGTGAGCTTGGCTACAACTTCGTCGATGGTGTCGGTGACTTTCACCGAGGCATCGTTGCCCAGCTGCAGGTTCTCGAACGTGCGACCGCCAGCGTCGGCTGCCGACTTGATACCCAGACTGATTTCGCCCGAGTCTTTGTAAACGTCGTCACCTTGTGCTGCGTGGGTGTACTGAACGCTGGTTTCGCCGGCCTTGATAGTGACCTTCTCGTTGTTGCTCAGGGTCACGACCAGATCATTGGCCAGTGCGGTATTCACGTGCACAGTGAACGTCGGCTTGACGTTCTCGGCGACAGAGGTCTGGTCGGCCGTGATGGTCACGTGGACCAGGTCGCCCTGGTTGCCAGTGCCAGGGACTCCCGAGCCTGGCTCGTCGGTAACCTGGGTGGTGACCGGAGTCTTGTCGAGCGTCAGCTGCTCGAACTTGCCAACATCTGCGCCGACAACGGAGGCTATCGATTTGACGACCGGGTCATTTGCACCGACATAGACGTTGTCAGGCGCTGTGACGGTAACCGAACCGGTTGTCCCGTTGGCTGGGATGGTGATGACAGTTTTGCCATCGTCCAGGGTGAAGGTCAGCGCGCCGTGTTTGTCGATCGGCAAGCCATCTTTGTTGGTCAGGGTCACGGTGTAAGTGATCTGACCGCCTTCAGTGACCGAGTCGGTAGCGGTGAGCTTGGCTACAACTTCGTCGATGGTGTCAGTCACTTTGACCGAGGCATCGTTGCCCAGCTGCAGGTTTTCGAAGGTACGGCCGCCAGCGTCTGCTGCCGACTTGATGCCCAGGCTGATTTCGCCGGAGTCTTTGTAGACGTCGTCACCTTGGGCGGCATGCTCGTACGACACAGCAGTCTGACCAGCCTTGATGGTGACTTGAGCGTTGTTGCTCAGGGTCACGACCAGGTCGTTAGCCAGGGCTTTGTTGATCTGAACGGTGAACGTCGGCTTAACGTTTTCAGCAACAGAAGTCTGGTCGGCAGTGATGGTGACCAGAACTTGGTCGCCCTGATTGTCAGTGCCCGGAGTGCCCGAACCTGGCTCGTCGATAACTTGAGTGCTGACTGGCGTCTTGTCCAGCGTCAGTTGCTCGAACTTGCCAACATCAGCGCCGGCAACGGAGGCGATCGATTTAACGACCGGATCGTTGGCACCGACGTAGTCGTTGTCAGGGGCGGTCACAGTGACCGAACCGGTTGTGCCATTGGCTGGGATGGTGATGACGGTCTTGCCATCGTCCAGCGTGAAGGTCAGCGCGCCGTGTTTGTCGATTGGCAGGCCATCTTTGTTGGTCAGGGTCACGGTGTAGGTGATCTGACCACCTTCAGTGACCGAGTCGGTTGCTGTGAGCTTGGCTACAACTTCGTCGATGGTATCGGTGACTTTCACCGAGGCCTCGTTGCCCAACTGCAGATTTTCGAAGGTGCGACCGCCAGCGTCGGCTGCTGACTTGATACCCAGACTGATTTCGCCGGAGTCTTTGTAGACGTCGTCGCCTTGCGCTGCGTGCTCGTAGGAAACAGCAGTCTGACCAGCCTTGATGGTGACTTGAGCGTTGTTGCTCAGGGTCACGACCAGGTCGTTGGCCAGGGCCTTGTTGATCTGGACGGTGAACGTCGGTTTGACGTTCTCGGCTACGGAAGTTTGGTCGGCAGTGATTGTCACCTGGACCAAATCACCTTCGTTACTGGTACCTGGCGTACCCGAACCTGGCTCGTCAGTGACAGCAGTGCTAACCGGAGTAGTGTCCAAGGTCAGCTTTTCGAACTTACCAACATCAGCACCGGTGACGGTCGCAATAGCCTTGACCACTGGGTCGTTCGCGCCGACGTAAACGTTGTTCGGGGCAGTTACGGTGACAGAACCAGTGGTGCCGTTCGCCGGGATGGTGATGGTGGTCTTGCCATCGTCCAAGGTGAAGGTCAGCGCGCCGTGCTTGTCGATCGGCAGGCCGTCTTTGTTGGTCAGGGTCACGGTGTAGGTGATCTGACCACCTTCGGTAACCGAGTCAGTAGCAGTCAGCTTGGCTACGACTTCGTCGATGGTATCGGTCACTTTGACCGAGGCATCATTGCCCAACTGCAGATTTTCGAAGGTGCGACCGCCAGCGTCGGCTGCCGACTTGATGCCCAAGCTGATTTCGCCGGAGTCTTTATAAACGTCGTCGCCTTGCGCCGCGTGCTCGTAGGAAACAGCGGTCTGGCCGGCTTTGATGGTGACTTGAGCGTTGTTGCTCAGGGTCACGACCAGGTCGTTAGCCAGGGCTTTGTTGATCTGCACGGTAAACGTTGGTTTGACGTTCTCGGCAACAGATGTCTGGTCAGCGGTGATGGTGACCAGCACTTGGTCGCCCTGGTTGCCCGTGCCTGGCGTACCCGAACCTGGCTCGTCAGTGACAGCAGTACTAACCGGAGTAGTATCCAAGGTCAGCTTTTCGAACTTACCAACATCAGCACCGGTGACGGTCGCAATAGCCTTGACCACTGGGTCGTTCGCGCCGACGTAAACGTTGTTCGGGGCAGTTACGGTGACAGAACCAGTGGTGCCGTTCGCCGGGATGGTGATGGTGGTCTTGCCATCGTCCAAGGTGAAGGTCAGCGCGCCGTGCTTGTCGATCGGCAAGCCGTCTTTGTTGGTCAGGGTCACGGTGTAGGTGATCTGACCGCCTTCAGTGACCGAGTCGGTTGCTGTGAGCTTCGCCACAACTTCGTCGATGGTGTCAGTCACTTTGACCGAGGCATCGTTGCCCAACTGCAGATTTTCGAACGTGCGGCCGCCAGCGTCGGCTGCCGACTTGATACCCAGACTGATTTCGCCCGAGTCTTTGTAGACGTCGTCGCCTTGCGCTGCGTGCTCGTAGGAAACAGCAGTCTGACCAGCTTTGATGGTGACTTGAGCGTTGTTGCTCAGGGTCACGACCAAGTCATTGGCCAGGGCCTTGTTGATCTGGACGGTGAACGTTGGTTTGACGTTCTCGGCAACAGATGTCTGGTCAGCGGTGATGGTGACCAGCACTTGGTCGCCCTGGTTGCCCGTGCCTGGCGTACCCGAACCTGGCTCGTCAGTGACAGCAGTACTAACCGGAGTAGTGTCCAAGGTCAGCTTTTCGAACTTACCAACATCAGCACCGGTGACGGTCGCAATAGCCTTGACCACTGGGTCGTTCGCGCCGACGTAAACGTTGTTCGGGGCAGTTACGGTGACAGAACCAGTGGTGCCGTTCGCCGGGATGGTGATGGTGGTCTTGCCATCGTCCAAGGTGAAGGTCAGCGCGCCGTGCTTGTCGATCGGCAGGCCGTCTTTGTTGGTCAGGGTCACGGTGTAGGTGATCTGACCGCCTTCAGTGACCGAGTCGGTAGCGGTGAGCTTGGCTACAACTTCGTCGATGGTGTCAGTCACTTTGACCGAGGCATCGTTGCCCAACTGCAGATTTTCGAACGTGCGGCCGCCAGCGTCGGCTGCCGACTTGATACCCAGACTGATTTCGCCCGAGTCTTTGTAGACGTCGTCACCTTGTGCCGCGTGGGTGTACTGAGCGCTGGTTTCGCCGGCCTTGATGGTGACCTTTTCATTGTTGCTCAGGGTCACGACCAAGTCGTTGGCCAGGGCCTTGTTGATCTGAACAGTGAACGTTGGCTTGACGTTTTCAGCAACAGAAATCTGATCCGCCGCAATGGTGACCAGAACTTGGTTGCCCTGGTTGTCCGTGCCTGGAGTACCCGAGCCTGGCTCGTCGGTAACTTGGGTGCTGACTGGAGTCTTGTCCAGCGTCAGTTGCTCGAACTTGCCAACATCTGCGCCAGTGACGGAGGCGATCGATTTCACGACCGGATCGTTAGCACCGACATAGTCGTTGTCTGGCGCGGTTACAGTGACCGAACCGGTAGTGCCGTTGGCTGGGATGGTGATGACGGTCTTGCCGTCGTCCAGCGTAAAGGTCAGCGCGCCGTGTTTGTCGATCGGCAGGCCATCTTTGTTGGTCAGGGTCACGGTGTAAGTGATCTGACCGCCTTCGGTGACCGAGTCGGTAGCGGTGAGCTTGGCTACAACTTCGTCGATGGTGTCGGTCACTTTGACCGAGGCATCGTTACCCAGCTGCAGGTTTTCAAAGGTGCGGCCGCCAGCGTCTGCTGCCGACTTGATGCCCAGGCTGATTTCGCCCGAGTCTTTGTAAACGTCGTCGCCCTGCGCTGCGTGCTCGTAGGAAACAGCAGTCTGGCCGGCTTTGATGGTGACTTGAGCGTTATTGCTCAGGGTCACGACCAGGTCGTTGGCCAAGGCCTTGTTGATCTGGATGGTGAACGTCGGCTTAACGTTCTCAGCAACGGAGTTCTGGTCAGCGGTAATAGTGACCAGCACCAGATCGCCTTGGTTACCCGTGCCCGGAGTACCCGAACCTGGCTCGTCCGTAACTTCGGTGCTGACCTGGGTTTTATCCAGCGTCAGTTGCTCGAACTTCCAGGCATCCGCGCCGCTGACCGATTCGATCGAGTTCACGACGGCAGGGTTCGTGCCCACATAAACGTTGTCCGGTGCAGTAGCAGTGGCCGAACCTACGGTGCTGTTGGCAGGAACCACGACGGTGGTGCCGTCTTTCAGGTGGAAGTACAGCTCAGCGTGGTTGTTGATCGGCAGACCGTCTTTGTTGGTCAGCGTCACGGTGTAGGTGATCTCGCCGCCTTCGGCAACCGAAGTAGTCGCAGTGAGCTTGGCCACAACTTCGTCGATGGTGTCGGTGACTTTGACCGAGGCATCGTTACCCAGCTGCAGGTTTTCGAAGGTACGGCCGCCTGCATCGGCTGCCGACTTGATGCCCAGGCTGATTTCGCCCGAGTCTTTGTAGACGTCGTCGCCTTGAGCGGCATGTTCGTAGGACACGGCAGTCTGACCAGCCTTGATGGTGACCTGAGCATTGTTGCTCAGAGTAACGACCAGGTCGTTGGCCAAGGCCTTGTTGATCTGGATGGTGAACGTCGGCTTGACGTTCTCAGCAACGGAGTTCTGGTCAGCGGTAATAGTGACCAGCACCAGATCGCCTTGGTTACCCGTGCCCGGAGTACCCGAACCTGGCTCGTCGGTAACTTCGGTGCTGACTTGGGTTTTATCCAGCGTCAGTTGCTCGAACTTCCAGGCATCCGCGCCGCTGACCGATTCGATCGAGTTCACGACAGCAGGGTTCGTGCCCACATAAACGTTGTCCGGTGCAGTGGCGGTGGCCGAACCTACGGTGCTGTTGGCAGGGACCACGACGGTGGTGCCGTCTTTCAGGTGGAAGTACAACTCAGCGTGATTGTTGATCGGCAGACCGTCTTTGTTGGTCAGCGTCACGGTGTAGGTGATCTCGCCGCCTTCGGCAACCGAAGTAGTCGCAGTGAGCTTGGCCACAACTTCGTCGATGGTGTCGGTGACTTTGACCGAGGCATCGTTACCCAGCTGCAGGTTTTCGAAGGTACGGCCGCCTGCATCGGCTGCCGACTTGATGCCCAGGCTGATTTCGCCCGAGTCTTTGTAGACGTCGTCGCCTTGAGCGGCATGCTCATAGGAAACAGCGGTCTGGCCGGCTTTGATGGTGACCTGAGCATTGTTGCTCAGAGTAACGACCAGGTCGTTGGCCAAGGCCTTGTTGATCTGGATGGTGAACGTCGGCTTGACGTTCTCAGCAACGGAGTTCTGGTCAGCGGTAATAGTGACCAGCACCAGATCGCCTTGATTACCCGTGCCCGGAGTACCCGAACCTGGCTCGTCGGTAACTTCGGTGCTGACCTGGGTTTTATCCAGCGTCAGTTGCTCGAACTTCCAGGCATCCGCACCGCTGACCGATTCGATCGAGTTCACGACGGCAGGGTTCGTACCCACATAAACGTTGTCCGGCGCAGTAGCAGTGGCCGAACCTACGGTGCTGTTGGCAGGAACCACGACGGTGGTGCCGTCTTTCAGGTGGAAGTACAGCTCAGCGTGGTTGTTGATCGGCAGACCGTCTTTGTTGGTCAGCGTCACGGTGTAGGTGATCTCGCCGCCTTCGGCGACCGAAGTAGTCGCAGTGAGCTTGGCCACAACTTCGTCGATGGTGTCGGTCACTTTGACCGAAGCATCATTGCCCAGTTGCAGGTTCTCGAAGGTACGACCGCCTGCATCGGC
The DNA here is from genome assembly GCF_002021815.1 of Pseudomonas parafulva. NCBI lineage: Bacteria > Pseudomonadati > Pseudomonadota > Gammaproteobacteria > Pseudomonadales > Pseudomonadaceae > Pseudomonas > Pseudomonas parafulva. The sequence continues at coordinate 176,157 of NZ_CP019952.1, read as the reverse complement.
TGCCGACTTGATGCCCAGGCTGATTTCGCCCGAGTCTTTGTAAACGTCGTCGCCTTGCGCCGCGTGTTCGTAGGAAACAGCGGTCTGGCCGGCTTTGATGGTGACTTGAGCGTTATTGCTCAGGGTCACGACCAAGTCGTTGGCCAGGGCTTTGTTGATCTGAACAGTGAACGTCGGCTTGACGTTCTCAGCTACGGAGTTCTGGTCAGCGGTAATAGTGACCAGTACCAAATCGCCTTGGTTACCCGTGCCCGGGGTACCCGAACCTGGCTCGTCAGTTACTGTAGTGGTTACAACCTCATTGCCCAGCGTCAACTTCTCGAAGTTATCTCCACCCGAAACCGACTCTAGCTTGTTCACCAGAGCAGGCTGGCCACCCATATACACATCATCGCCAACGGCAATAGTAGTGCTGCCAGCGACGCTATTGGCTGGAATGGTGACTTTCGTCCCGTCAGTCAGCGTGAAAGTCAGTGCTCCATGTTGAGTAACAGGCAAGCCTTGAGCGTTGCTCAGAGTTACGGTGTAGGTAACTTGGCCACCCTCTGTAACAGTCGTCTTGTCCGCCGTAAGGGTTGCGATGACTTCGCTGATGGTGTCGGAAATTTCAACTGTTGCCGGGCCACCGATGACTAGGTTCTCGAACGTGGCGCCCGGGACGCTAGCGTCGGTCACACCTAGCGTGACGGAGCCTGGATCCTTGATGACATCGTCGCCTTGTGCGGCGAGCTTGTACTCGACCTCAGTCTTTCCAGCCTCGATGGTGACTTTGTCACCATTCGACAATGTGACAGTGAGCGGACGGTCCAAGGCTTGACTGACTTTGACCGTGAAGGACGGCTGCTGATCTTCGGTCACATTGCCGTTACTGACGATGCTAACGGTGACAGTGTCGATACTGTCGTTGATGACCGTGGAGGCTGGCGTGGGGTTTGCGGTCAGTTCTTCGAAGTTGCCGCCGGTGGCGCTGTCGATGGTCACGCTAACGGTGGAACCGTTGTTGTAGACGTCGTTGGCCGGGGTCTGGAAATCGATGCTGCCCTGGGTCTTGCCTGCTTCGACAGTGATGACCTGGCCGTTGGACAGGGTCACAGTCACTGGAGTCTGGGCCGGGTTGGTCAGGGTCACGGTGTAGGTGATGACGCCGCCTTCAGTGACCGAAGGATTCGCGGTCAGGGTCGCGGTAGTGGTGTCGATTGAATCATTGATCGTCGTTACGGCTGGCGTCGGATTAGGCGTCAGCTGCTCGAAGTTGCCGCCCGTAGCGCTGTCGATGGTCACACTAACGGTCGAGCCGTTGTTGTAGACGTCGTTGGCCGGGGTCTGGAAATCGATACTGCCCTGAGTCTTGCCAGCCTCCACAGTGATGACCTGGCCATTGGACAGGGTCACAGTGACCGGAGTCTGAGCCGGATTGGTCAGGGTAACGGTGTAAGTGATGACACCGCCTTCGGTGACTGAAGGACTCGCGGTCAGGGTCGCGGTAGTGGTGTCGATCGAATCATTGATCGTCGTTACAGCTGGCGTCGGACTAGGCGTCAACTGCTCGAAATTACCGCCCGTGGCGCTGTCGATGGTCACGCTAACGGTGGAACCGTTGTTGTAAACGTCGTTGGCCGGGGTTTGGAAGTCGATGCTGCCTTGAGTCTTGCCAGCCTCAACAGTGATGACCTGGCCATTGGACAGGGTCACGGTCACAGGAGTCTGAGCCGGGTTGGTCAAGGTCACGGTGTAGGTGATGACGCCGCCTTCGGTGACGCTTGGTGAAGCGGTCAGAGTTGCAGTGGTCGTATCAATCGAATCGTTGATCGTGGTAACGGCAGCCGCTGGATTCGGGGTCAACTGCTCGAAGTTACCGCCCGTGGCGCTATCGATGGTCACGCTAACGGTCGAGCCGTTGTTGTAGACGTCGTTCGCCGGGGTTTGGAAGTCGATGCTGCCCTGGGTCTTGCCTGCTTCAACAGTGATGACCTGGCCGTTGGACAAGGTCACGGTGACCGGGGTCTGAGCCGGGTTCGTCAGGGTCACGGTGTAGGTGATCACGCCGCCTTCAGTGACGCTTGGCGAAGCCGTCAGCGTGGCAGTGGTAGTGTCGATCGAGTCGTTGATCGTAGTTACCGCTGGCGTCGGATTAGGCGTCAGCTGTTCGAAATTACCGCCCGTGGCACTGTCGATGGTCACGCTAACGGTGGAACCGTTGTTGTAGACGTCGTTGGCCGGGGTCTGGAAATCGATGCTGCCCTGGGTCTTGCCTGCTTCAACGGTGATGACCTGACCATTGGACAGGGTCACGGTGACCGGAGTCTGAGCCGGGTTGGTCAGGGTAACGGTGTAGGTAATGACACCGCCTTCGGTGACGCTCGGCGAAGCCGTCAGCGTGGCAGTGGTCGTGTCGATCGAATCATTGATCGTCGTTACAGCTGGCGTCGGGTTAGGCGTTAGCTGCTCGAAGTTGCCGCCCGTGGCGCTGTCGATGGTCACACTAACGGTCGAGCCGTTGTTGTAGACATCGTTGGCCGGGGTCTGGAAATCGATGCTGCCCTGGGTCTTGCCTGCTTCAACGGTGATGACCTGACCATTGGACAGGGTCACGGTGACCGGAGTCTGAGCCGGGTTGGTCAGGGTAACGGTGTAGGTGATGACACCGCCCTCAGTAACCGAAGGGTTCGCGGTCAGGGTCGCGGTTGTAGTGTCGATTGAATCATTGATCGTGGTAACCGCAGCCGCTGGATTAGGCGTCAGCTGCTCGAAGTTGCCGCCCGTAGCGCTGTCGATGGTCACACTAACGGTCGAGCCGTTGTTGTAGACATCGTTGGCCGGGGTCTGGAAGTCGATGCTGCCCTGGGTCTTGCCTGCTTCAACGGTGATGACCTGACCGTTGGACAAGGTCACGGTGACCGGAGTCTGAGCCGGATTGGTCAGGGTCACGGTGTAAGTGATGACACCGCCTTCGGTGACCGAAGGACTCGCGGTCAAGGTCGCGGTAGTGGTGTCGATCGAATCATTGATCGTGGTAACCGCTGGCGTCGGGTTAGGCGTCAGCTGTTCGAAGTTACCGCCCGCGGCGCTGTCGATGGTCACGCTAACGGTCGAGCCGTTGTTGTAGACGTCGTTCGCCGGGGTCTGGAAGTCGATGCTGCCCTGGGTCTTGCCTGCTTCAACGGTGATGACCTGACCGTTGGACAAGGTCACGGTGACCGGAGTCTGAGCCGGATTGGTCAGGGTCACGGTGTAAGTGATGACACCGCCTTCGGTGACCGAAGGACTCGCGGTCAAGGTCGCGGTAGTGGTGTCGATCGAATCATTGATCGTGGTAACCGCTGGCGTCGGGTTAGGCGTCAGCTGTTCGAAGTTACCGCCCGTAGCGCTGTCGATGGTCACACTAACGGTCGAGCCGTTGTTGTAGACATCGTTGGCCGGGATCTGGAAATCGATGCTGCCCTGGGTCTTGCCTGCTTCAACGGTGATGACCTGACCATTGGACAGGGTCACGATGACCGGAGTCTGAGCCGGGTTGGTCAGGGTAACGGTGTAGGTAATGACACCGCCTTCGGTGACGCTCGGCGAAGCCGTCAGCGTGGCAGTGGTCGTGTCGATCGAATCATTGATCGTCGTTACAGCTGGCGTCGGGTTAGGCGTTAGCTGCTCGAAGTTGCCGCCCGTGGCGCTGTCGATGGTCACACTAACGGTCGAGCCGTTGTTGTAGACATCGTTGGCCGGGGTCTGGAAATCGATGCTGCCTTGAGTCTTGCCTGCTTCAACGGTGATGACCTGGCCGTTGGACAGGGTCACGGTCACCGGAGTCTGAGCCGGGTTGGTCAGGGTCACGGTGTAGGTGATGACACCGCCCTCAGTAACCGAAGGGTTCGCGGTCAGGGTCGCGGTTGTAGTGTCGATTGAATCATTGATCGTGGTAACCGCAGCCGCTGGATTAGGCGTCAGCTGCTCGAAGTTGCCGCCCGTAGCGCTGTCGATGGTCACACTAACGGTCGAGCCGTTGTTGTAGACATCGTTGGCCGGAGTTTGGAAGTCGATGCTGCCCTGGGTCTTGCCTGCTTCAACGGTGATGACCTGACCGTTGGACAAGGTCACGGTGACCGGAGTCTGAGCCGGATTGGTCAGGGTCACGGTGTAAGTGATGACACCGCCTTCGGTGACCGAAGGACTCGCGGTCAAGGTCGCGGTAGTGGTGTCGATCGAATCATTGATCGTGGTAACCGCTGGCGTCGGGTTAGGCGTCAGCTGTTCGAAGTTACCGCCCGCGGCGCTGTCGATGGTCACGCTAACGGTCGAGCCGTTGTTGTAGACATCGTTCGCCGGGATCTGGAAATCGATGCTGCCCTGGGTCTTGCCTGCTTCAACGGTGATGACCTGACCGTTGGACAAGGTCACGGTGACCGGAGTCTGAGCCGGATTGGTCAGGGTCACGGTGTAAGTGATGACACCGCCTTCGGTGACCGAAGGACTCGCGGTCAAGGTCGCGGTAGTGGTGTCGATCGAATCATTGATCGTCGTTACAGCTGGCGTCGGGTTAGGCGTCAGCTGCTCGAAGTTGCCGCCCGTGGCGCTGTCGATGGTCACGCTAACGGTGGAACCGTTGTTGTAGACGTCGTTCGCCGGGGTTTGGAAGTCGATGCTGCCCTGGGTCTTGCCTGCTTCAACAGTGATGACCTGGCCGTTGGACAGGGTCACGGTAACTGGGGTTTGAGCCGGGTTGGTCAGCGTGACGGTGTAAGTGATCACGCCACCTTCGGTCACGCTTGGCGAAGCCGTCAGCGTGGCAGTGGTGGTGTCGATCGAATCATTGATCGTGGTAACTGCTGGTGTCGGGTTTGGCGTCAGCTGTTCGAAGTTGCCGCCCGTGGCACTGTCGATGGTCACGCTAACGGTGGAACCGTTGTTGTAGACGTCGTTGGCCGGGGTCTGGAAATCGATGCTGCCCTGGGTCTTGCCTGCTTCAACGGTGATGACCTGACCATTGGACAGGGTCACGGTGACCGGAGTCTGAGCCGGGTTGGTCAGGGTAACGGTGTAGGTAATGACACCGCCTTCGGTGACGCTCGGCGAAGCCGTCAGCGTGGCAGTGGTCGTGTCGATCGAATCATTGATCGTCGTTACAGCTGGCGTCGGGTTAGGCGTTAGCTGTTCGAAGTTACCCCCCGTAGCGCTGTCGATGGTCACACTAACGGTCGAGCCGTTGTTGTAAACATCGTTGGCCGGAGTCTGGAAGTCGATGCTGCCCTGGGTCTTGCCTGCCTCAACAGTGATGACTTGGCCGTTGGACAGGATCACGGTAACTGGGGTTTGAGCCGGGTTGGTCAGCGTGACGGTGTAAGTGATCACGCCACCTTCGGTCACGCTTGGCGAAGCCGTCAGCGTGGCAGTGGTAGTGTCGATCGAATCATTGATCGTAGTAACGGCAGCCGCTGGGTTCGGGGTCAGCTGTTCGAAATTACCGCCCGTGGCGCTGTCGATGGTCACGCTAACGGTGGAACCGTTGTTGTAGACGTCGTTGGCCGGGGTCTGGAAGTCGATGCTGCCCTGGGTCTTGCCTGCCTCAACAGTGATGACCTGGCCGTTGGACAGGGTCACAGTCACTGGAGTCTGGGCCGGGTTGGTCAATGTCACGGTGTACGTGATCACACCGCCTTCGGTGACCGAGGGAGTGGCGGTCAACGTTGCAGTGGTGACATCGATGGTATCTGTAATTTCAGTAACCAACGGCCCTTGAGGTGGAGTTACTGAAATGCCACTCCCCCCGCTGGTACCGGTAACAGTGGTCGAAATTTGCCCACCATCAATGTAGGGCGTGTCTTTCGGCGGGATCACGACATTGACACTGCCAGTGGTCTGCCCGGCCGGAATGACGATCACAGAGCCATTGGCCAGGGTGATGAGAAGGTCGCTGCTCGGTGCCTGGCCAACCGTAGCGGTATAAACAATGACGCCACCCGCTTCGCTGATCGATGGCGTGGCCCCGACCACAAGGGTGGTGGCAACCGTAGTGCCCGTTGTCGGCGCGGTGACGCGATTGTCAGCAGTGGTTCCAGCTACCTCCACGGGGGCGGCCGCTGCGGCAAAACCAAGGCCTTCTGTAGGGAAGCCAATCGTGGGATCAACGCTGCCGGCCGTTTCTTCCAGCATGACGAAACTGTGGCCGCCACCTGCCGCACCGCCGCCCGCAGCGGTCGGCCCGGCAGCCGTGGCTTCAAGATCGGTGGTCGGGTCAGCGCCTGCAGCGATCGCTTGTTGCAATTCCTCGACCGACGGCGCTGCCTGGGCAGCGGCCTGGCCCAAGTCAGTACTGCTGTCAGGCGTGTCTGCGCTCCACTGGGTATCACGACCAAGGTCAAGCAACCGGCCGTCTGCCAACTCCAGCGTTACCGCGCCACCCGGACCGGTAAGGACCTGTTCACCTGCAAGAAGTCGATCGCCTTCTATGAGCACACGCCTGATGCCTTCAGGGGATACCGCAATAACCTGGCCGACAATACTTTTGACGATGGCTACAACGCTGCTCATTGGACTCTCCGTGTGACCCGCTGGGGTACTTCTGTGCCAGAGCGGCATCCGCAGCCACCTGAACAGGAATTATGTCGATGATCTCTTGACGCTTGGTTGCGTCAACATTCCGTCTATGACGAAATGAAGTTAGATTTCTGCCAAACTATTGACCTTATATTGGCCATCCTAAACAATCACCAAGGTAATGTCACATTGATATTTTTACCTTAGCCAAGGGCCAATCAACAGCAAATGCCTTGCGTCATTAAAACAGCGCAATGGCACAGAGCATGCGGGCCCAAGTGATGACAGCGGCCAGAAATCACATGCTTTTCAACCGTTCGTCGGGCTCAGTAGGACCGACAGCGTCAACAGAAGGTCGATTTTGTTTATTGACGCCACATTCCTCAGTCTCGTAAGCATAAACCTTGCCGATTACATGCCCGAGAATGACCCGAGGTGCTGCAAATTTTCAGGCTGGCTCACCGCTGAATAAACGGCAGCCGAAGGCGCTCATCGTCTAAACCAGCCCTTGCCACGCGCCTGCGATTATCGGCCAGAGTCGACCAAGGAAGTGGGCTTCAAGGGATGAATTTTAACTAACATGGGTTGCACGAACGCCAGCAAACCAGCGCCTGATAAATGACATTAAGCTAGGCTGTAATGACAGGCCCAATACATATCGTTTCTCTGCTCCTTTCTCAGCAGCTGAAGCCTGGGTTGCAGAGTGATTCAGAAATGAAACGTTTGTCTGCTGATCAGCGTCATGTAGTAAAGAGACCAATACAGTTGTTTACTCACCACCTTATTCAAGGCGACCATTGGCGACACACTGCATCGCTCGCTGCACGCCTGCCGGGCGCCGACATGCATTGCCCCACTGAATGCCTGAGTCTGCTGCCATTAAATGATCGGCAGCTAGCTCACCCCCACCCACCACAAGGATGAAGAGAGCGCCGCGTGGAATCAGAAGTCAGTCGAGTCCAGCTCAACCATGACCCACGTAGTCAGCACGACGATCCTTTGCTGGACAGTCTGCTGAGCTTGTGTGTACTGCACCAGAAACCTGCCAGCCGGGTCATGCTTACCACGGGCCTGCCTTTGCCCGCCCAGCGCCTGAGCCCCGAGCTGCTGCCCCGTGCGGCGGCCAGGGCCGGCCTGCAGGGCCGCCTGTTGCAGCGCAAGCTGGAGCAGATCCCAAGCATCGCCATGCCCGCCATCCTGTTGCTCAAGGGTGGACGCAGCGCTGTGTTGCTCGGGTGGGAAAACGAAGACACCGCGCGGCTGTTGCTGAGCGAAAGCGATGGCGGCGAAGTACAGGTCAGCCGCGAGACGCTTCAGGACGACTACAGCGGGCGAGTGTTCTTCGCTCAACCGCAGCACAAATTCGACGTCAACCATGGCAACTTGATCCCGCGGGCCAAATCCTGGTTCCGAGATACGCTGCTGCGCAGCAAGTGGCTGTACATCGATGCCATCGCCGCCAGCCTGGTGATCAACCTGATCGCCCTCGCCGCGCCACTGTTCGTAATGAACGTGTATGACCGGGTCGTTCCCAACCAGGCGACCTCGACCCTATGGGTGCTGGCGGTCGGTATCGCAGGTGCCTATATCTTCGACCTGATCCTCAAGGGTCTGCGCGGGTTATGCCTGGACCTTGCAGGGAAAAAGACCGACCTGATCATTTCGGCGACACTGTTCGAACGCATCGTGGGCATGTCGATGAAGTATCGGCCGGCCCGGGTAGGTAGCTTTGCCCAGAACATTCACGAGTTCCAGGGATTACGTGACTTCCTGGCGTCGTTGACGCTGACCAGCCTGATCGACTTGCCGTTCACGGTGCTCATCCTGATCGTCATCGCAATCATCGGCGGGCACCTGGTGTGGATCCCGATCATCGCCTTCCCGCTGGCCCTGGGCATCGGCTATGCACTGCAGCGGCCGCTGATGGCGACCATGGAACGGACCATGGCGCTGGCATCGGAGCGCCAGTCGAGCCTGATCGAGACCCTGGCGGGGCTGGACGCCGTGAAGGTCAACAACGCCGAGAGCGAGCGCCAATACATGTGGGAGCAGACGCTCGGTACCCTCAGCCGGCTGGAGTTGCGCGTCAAGGTCCTGTCGAGCCTGGCGATGAACATCACCCTGCTCATTCAGCAGCTGGCAGGGGTGGCGATGATCTGCGTGGGTGTCTACCTGATCATCGACGGCAACTTGAGCATGGGCGGCCTGGTAGCGTGCTACATGCTCAGCGGCCGTGCCCTTGGGCCGCTGGGGCAGCTCAATGGTCTGCTGGCTCGCTACCAGCAAGCCAAGGTGACCATGGTGTCCACCGACCACATGATGGAGCTGCCACAAGAGCGCAACTTCGAAGAGCGCCCGCTCAGCCGCAGAGTATTGCAGGGCAGCGTAGAGTTCCGCGGCGTGGACTTCACCTACCCCAACCAGCAGAACATGGCGCTTAAGAACATCAACCTGACCATCCGCCCTGGCGAAAAGGTGGGGATCATCGGGCGCAGCGGGTCGGGCAAGAGTTCACTGGCCAAGCTGATCGTTGGCCTGTACGAGGCCGATGGCGGCTCATTGCTGGTCGACGGCGTGGATATTCGCCAGATCGATGTCAGCGAACTGCGCCACAACATTGGTTATGTGCCCCAGGACATTCAGCTGTTGGCGGGCACGCTGCGGGACAATCTGGTCAGCGGGGCCCGCTACATCGACGACGAAATGATCTTGCAGGCGGCCGAGCTTGCGGGCGTGCATGAATTCGCGCGGCTGCATCCGGACGGCTACGAGCTGCAGGTAGGCGAACGTGGGCAGAACCTGTCCGGCGGGCAGCGTCAGAACGTGGCCTTGGGCCGCGCCTTGCTGTTGAACCCACAGATCCTGCTGCTCGACGAACCCACGAGCGCCATGGACAACACCGGCGAGGAACGCTTGAAACAGCGCTTGCAGGCTGTGGTGGAAAGCAAGACGGTGCTGCTGGTGACTCACCGGGCTTCGCTGCTGTCACTCGTGGACCGCCTGATCGTGATCGATCGCGGGCAGATCGTTGCCGATGGCCCGAAAGCGGCCGTCATGGATGCGTTGAAGAAGGGGCAGATCAGTGTCGCATAAGCTGGATTTCGGGCAACTCAAGGAAGGCCTGCGGCGTTACTTCAAAGGCAGTGACTCGCTGGGCGGTCAGCCGCTGCCCGAGGTCAACAAGGCCCTTATCGAAGATGCGCCGCGTGTGGTGCGCCTGACGATCTGGGGCGTCATTCTGTTCTTTGTATTTCTGATCGTCTGGGCCAGTTTTGCGCCCATCGATGAGGTGACGCGTGGTGAAGGCAAGGCCATCCCGTCATCCAAGGTGCAGAAAATCCAGAACCTGGAAGGCGGCATCGTGGCGGAAATCTTCGCCAAGGAAGGCGAGATCGTCGAGGTGGGGCAGCCGCTGCTGCGCCTGGATGAAACCCGCTTCGCTTCCAACGTGGGGGAAACGGAAGCCGATCGGCTGGCCATGGCCCTGCGGGTTCAGCGCCTGAGTGCGGAGGTTGACGACAAGCCACTAAAGATCGACGAAGAATTGCGCAAGGCCGCACCTAGCCAAGCGGCCAGCGAAGAATCGTTGTACCAGAGTCGGCGCCAGCAGCTTCAGGACGAGATTGGCGGACTGCAACAGCAACTGGTCCAGCGCCAGCAGGAACTGCGCGAGTACAGCTCCAAGCGCGGGCAGTACGCCAACAGCCTTGAGCTGCTGCGTAAAGAGATCAGCATGTCGGAGCCTTTGGTCGCGACGGGTGCTATTTCCCAGGTGGAAGTGTTGCGCTTGCGTCGTGCCGAGGTTGAAAACCGTGGTCAGCTCGATTCCACGTCGCTGGCCATCCCCCGTGCCGAAGCGGCCGTTCGAGAAGTGCAGAGCAAGATCGAGGAGACCCGCGGCAAGTTCCGAAGCGAGGCGCTCACCCAACTGAACGAAGCCCGGACCGAACTGAACAAGGCGACCGCTACTAGCAAGGCGCTGGATGACCGTGTCCACCGCACCATGGTCACCTCGCCTGTACGGGGTATCGTCAAGCAGTTGCTGGTCAACACCATCGGCGGCGTGATTCAGCCAGGCAGCGACATCATTGAGGTCGTGCCGCTGGACGATACGCTGGTCATCGAGGCCAAGATTCTGCCGAAGGACATTGCCTTCCTGCACCCAGGCCAGGAAGCCACGGTCAAGTTCACCGCGTACGACTACACCATCTACGGGGGGCTCAAGGCCAAGCTCGAGCAGATCGGCGCCGATACCATCACCGACGAAGACAAGAAGACCACGTACTACCTGATCAAGCTGCGTACCGACCGCAGCCATCTGGGCACCGATGAAAAGCCGCTGCTGATCATTCCCGGTATGGTGGCGACGGTCGATATCATGACCGGCAAGAAGACCATCATGAGCTACCTGCTCAAGCCCATCATGAAAGCCCGCTCCGAGGCCCTGCGCGAACGCTGAGGCTATGCCCGCACGGTCTCGTGCGGGCCCTCATTACTGTTGGTCAGCGCTTATGGTGCGCCCAAGGGGCAGGTTCACCCACCAACTGCCCCTGAATCCCCCCTACACCCATTTCGCAGAGCACTGCGCGCTCGCCTTCGGTTTCCACGCGTTCGGCCACCAGGGGCAGGTCGATGCTGTGTGCGGCACGCTGGATCGCCTCGATGAACAAACGCTTATGCTGCTCATGGTCGATGTTGCGGATGTAGCTGCCATCAATCTTCAGGTAGGCCAACCCAAGGTGGGACAGGTTGCCGATCATGCTGAAGCGCCCGCCAAACCGTTGCAGTGCCAGGCCGAAGCCAAGGCTATGCAGCCTTCGGGTCAGTTTCTCCAACGCCGGCTGGTCTGGTAGCTGCTCTTCTCCGATTTCGAACACCAAACGCGATCCGAGAGCGATGTTCTGGCTGAGCAGTTCGAAAATGCGGTGCAGAGCCTGGGCGTCCGCCAAGGTAGCGGCGGAGAGGTTCAGCGCCAGCACCTGGTCGTGGCCACGCATGTGCGCCAGCACCTTCTGCAGCACCAGAAGGTCCAGCCTTGGCATCCAGCCAAAGCGCTCGAGCCAAGGGAGGAATCGACCGGCTGGCAGCGCCTCGCCTTGTCGATCCTTCAGGCGGGATATCACCTTGTGGTGCAGCACATGCTGGGCAGTTGCACAATCGACCACCGGCTGGAAGAACAGCTCGAAGTGGCCGTTGGTGAAGGCCTGGTCAAGGCGCTCATGCCAGTCGTGCTGGCTGTCGGCAGCCACGGCAGCGACGCCTTGCTCCAGGCAGACCCAACCTGGGGTTGGCTGGTTCTCCGCGCGTGCCAGGGCCTCATCAGCCAGTTTGAGTAGGGCTGGGGGAGCGTCGCCCGGGCTGAAGGGGGCCAAGCCGATGCAGGCCACCGGTTGAATATCGGTAGCGCCCGTCTCATGCAGGCTCTGCAGCGTGGCCTCGAGCGCCTGGGCCAGCTGTATGGCTTCTTCATGCACCATACCAGGTGCCAGCACGGCGAATTCCCCACCACGGCTGCGGGAAATCAGGTCGTTGGTTTCCGGGAAGCTCGCGCAGGCGCGGCGCAATTGCTCACCAACCGCCTGCAGCAACTGATCCGTGCGCTGGCCACCTAGACGCGCGTTGAGGCCCGCCAGGCCTTGAACCCGAAGCAACAACAGGTAGCCTGCCCGTGCTTCCTCAAGGTTGCTGACCCGAGCATTGAGCTGCATTTCGAAATAGCGACGGTTGGACAGGCCGGTCAAGGTGTCTTGGTAGGACTCGGCGCGTAACCGCTCGCTGCGCTCGGCCTGCTCGGTGAACAGTGCCTTGAGCTTTTCCACCATCTGGTTCATGGCCTGGACAACGCGCCTGAGCTCGGGCGTGCGGGGCAGTTCAGGCAGGCTCAGGAATTCACGCCTGGCGATGGCATGGGACTGTTCGACCATGTAATCCAGCGGCTTGAGCTGCCGGCGCAGCAGCAACGCGCCCAGGATAGCGCTGGCAGCACCACAGAGCAGTAGCCAGCCCAGGCTGCCCAGCGCGCTTTGCCAGAGCTTGGCAATGGCGAACATGGGGTGGCTGATGACCTCGACGCGTGCCGCCTGCTGCCAGCCACGGCTGACCAACGCATCACCGCCGGCAGCTTCCAAGCCGATCAGGTGAACGAACCAACGGGGTACGCCCCCAGGGTCGGGTTCGGCATGGCGCTCGACGAGCACCGTATTGGAAGCCAGGTCCACCACCTTGATACTGGCGTAGTAGCCACTGTCGAAGATCGAACTCACCATCAGCTCGACCATGGCAGGGTCATCGATATTGGGCGTAAGCGACAGGGCCAGCGCAGTGGCTGCATCCTGTGCATGCGAGCGCAGCTGGTTGACATACTGGCTTCGCGAACTCTCCAGGCTGACCATGAAACTGCCGGTGAACGCCACTACCAGGAACAGGCAAATAGCCAACAGCAATTGTTTGAACAGTGACATCTGTGCTCCTTCAGTAAACCGGCTCGGCCGGGAAGCCTTCGGCCTGCATTTTTTTCAATAGGTCCTGCCAGCGCGACAAGCGCTTGGTGTCGCCCACTTTCTTGTTGCCAGCGGCGCCTGTCAGCCATAGGCCTTCACCGTTGAAGGCATAGACGGGCAACAGGTCGGGACGCTGGCTGGCTGGCTTGATCGCGTCCATCAGGCTGTCGAGCACCAACGGCTGCGCCTGGGGCGTTGAATAATAAGTCAGTACCATGTGTGCCCGGTTCTGTCGCAAGGCCTTGACGTATGTGATCCGCAATTTCTCGCTGGGGATGCCCATGCGCCTGAGGCTGAAGTACTTGGCGATAGCGTAATCCTCGCAATCGCCAGCCCCTTTTATCAGTGCTTGGACCGGCGTTGCCCAGTAATCGACCTCGTGCCATAGATCGATATCCTCGACGTAGCGCAATTGTTGGTTAAAGAACCGGTTGACCACCTGCAGACGCTCAAGCTCTGTCCCCTGCTTCTGGGTGGCCATGAGGTTTTGCCAGGCATCGATCCGCGCTTTGCCCTCCCCCAAGGGCCCGTACAGCGCTTGCGACTTGCGACTGATCTGGGCGAAATCCCAGTCGGCATGCAAACCGCCCAGCAGCAGGCCACCCAGCAGCGCAGCCAGGGCAACTCGGTGCAGCACGGTTTTGAGCATCGGGGTGATCGCCACTGCCAAGCCCTGTCCAGGCCAGTCGAAAGAAGCGATGGTGCGGCCTGACACCGCAAAAGACAATGGCACATCGCGATCATCGGCCTCCCGGTCGGCGTCCGCCGCATCAACGCTTGCCGCGCGGGTCATGTCACTTCCTTTGCAAAGCAACTTCATCCACCATAGCCGCGCCCTGGGGCATGGCTCTGTAGAAGCCGGCATTTGACACGTCATACAGCTATAACTGTGTCATTGGATCCAACTTTGGTAATCGTTTAAGGCAGGCGTTGCGTGGCCGACAAAATCAAACTGAGCAGCGTGTTGAACAGTGAACAGTTGCTGCCACATCTGGCCCGCGGCGTTATTGAAGAACGCGTGCGCAGTGCCATTCTCGAGGGTCGTTTGCCTCCCGGAACGGCAATCAGACAACAGGAATTGGCGACACTTTATGGCGTCAGCCGTATGCCCGTGCGTGAGGCGTTGCGTCAACTGGAGGCGCAGTCACTGTTGAACGTGGAGCTTCACAAGGGCGCAGTCGTCGCGCCGCTGATCGGCGAGGATGCGGCAGATGCCTACGACTTGCGTGTTCTGCTCGAGAGCGAGGCGTTGCGCCAATCCATTCCGTTTCTGACGGCTCAGGACATCGCCAAGGCCCGCAGTTGTATCCAGCAACTGGAAAACGAGACGCGACATGCCGAGATCGCTCGCCTTAATCGTGAGCTTCACATGTTGCTGTATAGCAAAGCAGCAAACCAGAAACTGCTGCGCTTGATCGATGCCGAATTGATGCAGGAGGAGCGGTTTCTGCGCTTTCATCTTTCGTCGATGGGCCTGGGCAAGCTCACCCAGGACGATCACACAGCCTTGGTCGATGCTGCCAGTGCCAAACGTGTGAACGATGCGATTGCGGTATTGGAGCATCACCTCAACAGCGCAGCTGTGACCATTCGAAGGTATTTGGACAGCCAGCGACCCTACTGAATGGTGTGGGTATCGACAGGTAGGTTGCAAAATCTCGCGCCGGGCGAAACAATGAGACTAATTATCATTTAAGCCCCGACAGCTGTGTCACATGCCTAGCAACGATCTCGTGCAAAACCTCTACAGCGCTCATCATGGCTGGCTGCACACCTGGCTGCGCCACAGGCTTGGCAATGCGGCCGACGCTGCTGACGTAGCTCAGGATACTTTCATGCGGCTGTTGCAACGCCGCGAGCATCTGCAGATACAGCAGCCCAGGGCGTTTCTGCGCACGGTGGCGCGCGGGTTGATCATCGACCATTGGCGTCGAGAGGAACTGCATAAAGCCTATCTGGAAGCGCTGGCGCTGGTGCCTGAGGCTAACACCCCCGATGTTGAGACCCGCGAGCTGTTACTGGAGCTACTAGAACGTATCGCCAAAATGCTCGATGGCCTCAAGCCAAAGGTGCGCACTGCTTTCTTGCTAGCCCAATGTGAAGGCTTGCGCTATCAGGAAATTGCACAGCAGATGGGCGTATCGGTGAGAACGGTGGAGCGCTACATTGCCGACGCGCTTTATCATTGCTACCTGCTGCGCTATGAAGCGTAATGTCACCGTTTATGCCTAGCCCTCATCCAGACGCCAAGACAGTCAGACAGGCAATCCAGTGGATGCTGAAACTCCGCCACAGCGAAGACCCGGCTCTAAACGAACGCATCGCGCAGTGGCGGGCCGAGGCTGCGGCCCATGAGCTGGCCTGGCAGCGCGTCCTGCACTTGGACCAGGACTTGGACCTGCGCCACGTGCCCGCTGCGGGGGTTGCACTGCAGACACTGGAGGCCAGTCATCGCCGCCTTGAGCGGCGGCAGGCGTTGAAGCTGCTGGGCACCGTTGCCCTGTTCGGATCGGCTGCATGGCTGAGCAAGGACTTGAGTGTGGTGCAGGCCTGGTCATCCGACTACGCGACAGCCACGGGCGAGCGCAGACACGTGACATTACCCGACGGCTCTCGATTACAACTCAACACCCGCAGTGCCGTGGACGTGGCCTTCACCAGGCAGCAATTGGCGATCGACCTCAAGCGTGGGGAGGTCATGCTGGACTGTCGACAGGCAGGTCCTGGACAAGCGCCAGTCACGCTGCGCACCAGTACCGCATCGTTGCAGACCGTCGGGGGGCGCTTCGTGGGGCGTGTGGAGGACGATTGCCTGCGGGTGGTCGTCAGCGAGGGGCGGGTATTCACCCGCAGGCAGGGCACCGGCCTGATCCAATGGCTCGAGCCAGGTAGAGAATGGCGCGTCACCGCCACTGGTGCCGAGCACGTGGCGCCTTCAGGGATTGACGCGATGGCCTGGACCGAAGGCCTTATCGTCGGCAAGAACATGCTGCTCAGGGATTTCCTGACGCAGATCAGCCGATACCGCCGGGGTTATCTCACCTGCAGCGATGACATTGCTGAGCTTCGCTTGTCCGGGGTATTTCGCCTTCAGGATCCAGAGCAACTGCTGCAATTGCTGCCTACCACGCTTCCCGTTCAAGTCCGTCAGTTGACGCGATGGTGGGTGCGCGTGGAGGCGCTGGGCCATGCCTAGTCTTTGATCAACAAGGCCTGATTCTAATGTGTCGGGTTTTGGCCGCGCATCCGGCTAGATCAGTGAGAAGAATCTCCTGCACACTTTACGGACGCTTTCATGTCAACCAACCGGGTAAAACTGTACGCCTTTGGCGCGAATGATTTTCGACCTGTCTTGCACTCAGATTTGCTGAGCAATGCCATCCGCGCTGCCTTGCTGGGGACGGCGCTTGGATTGGCCATGGTGCCTGGCATGACACTCGCCGCTGATGCCTCGCAGGTCAGCTCGACCTATGCCATTGCGCCTGGTCCCCTGGATGAAGTGCTCAATCAATTTGCCCGTCAAGCGGGCATTACGCTTTCCAGTACACCGGCACTCACTCAAGGATTGCAGTCCAAAGGCCTTCATGGACAGTACTCAGCTGAGCAGGCGCTGGGGGTTCTGCTGGCTGGAAGCGGTCTGACAGCAGTGAACCAAGGAAACCGGACCTTCATCGTACAGGCCCAGCCAGCGGAGGCAGCGCTGGCGTTACCCGATACGGATATTCGAGGCTTCACCCTTGGCAATGCCTTGGGGAGCATGGAGGGTTATAACGCCACCCATAGCCAGGTCGCCACTAAAAGCAGCCTGGCATTGGTCGAGACGTCTCAATCGGTTTCGGTGGTAACCCGGCAACAGATCGACGACCAAGGCTCTCAAACCGTCGCACAGGCCATGCGCTATACCCCAGGCGTGATGACCAACCCCTATGGTGCGACGCACCGGTATGACTACGTGGCCATGCGAGGCTTCAACGATGGCTCGGTGGATAACATCTATGTAGACGGCCTCAAGTCCATGGGGGACAACGGCACCTACAGCACGATGCAGGTCGACCCCTATTTCCTGGAGCGGATCGATGTCTTGAAAGGGCCCTCTTCGGTCCTGTATGGCCGTAGCTCTCCGGGTGGATTGGTCGCACTGACCACCAAGAAACCCGTGTTCACCGCTTTTCATCAAGTTCAAGCATCGGTCGGCACGCAAGGTCAGCGCGGGCTGGGCTTCGACACCAGCGGCCCATTGGATGCAGACGAGCGTATTGCCTACCGTCTGACCGGTTTGGCAGACGCTTCGGATACGCAGTTCGATCACAACAAGGAAGAACGCTACGCCATCGCCCCGTCGCTTAGCATCGACTTCAGCGAAGACACATCGCTGACCCTGCAAGCCTACCTGCAGCATGATCCAAACGGGGGCTATCACGGTGGCAACCCTGCAAACGGAATGCTGAGTAAGCGTAATGGGGTACGCCTGTCGGATCACTTCTTCGAAGGGGAGCCGGGCATCGATAACTACGAGCGCACCCAGCAGTCGTTCAGTTATCAGTTCGAGCATCGATTCAACGATGTATTTACCGCGCGGCAGAACTTCCGCTACCAGGACTCGGACGTGTCGATGGACCAAGTGTACTCGGCAGGTTGGGCAGATGCCGACGGTACCGTACTGACCCGAGCCTACACCGGGGGTGATGAGCGGCTGCACTCCTACATCATCGACAACATGGTCCAGGCTGAATTCTTCACCGGCATCGCCAAGCACACCCTGCTGCTGGGTACGGATTACCAGCGTCGCAAAGCCGATGTCTCGTGGCGCTATGGCACTGTAGACCCCCTGGATGCGGCTAACCCGCAGTATGGTAACGGCAACCTGCGGGTGCTTGGTGAAAACCGATACCAACGCCGGTTGCAACAGACGGGGGTCTATCTGCAGGATCTGGTGGAGCTGGATCAATGGCGCTTCTCACTGGGCCTGCGCCAGGACTGGGTCAAGGTATCAGAGGACAATCGCGATACCGATACCAGGGTCAGTGACAAGCGGTCCAACTTCACGACTCGCGCTGGGGTGCTCTATCTCTTCGAGAATGGCCTGGCGCCGTATGTGAGCTATTCCGAGTCCTTCAACCCGAATACCGTGTCCGATCAAGACGGAAAACCGCTCGCTCCTACCGAGGGCACACAGTGGGAAGCCGGCATCAAGTATCAGCCACCTGGTAGCGACAACCTGTATACCGCTTCAGTGTTCCGTATCGAGCAGGAGAACCTGGCTTCCAAACAACCTGACGAAGACTTCTACAGGCCTGTTGGTCAAGTGCGCTCACAAGGGTTGGAGCTCGAAGCGCATGTGCAGGTTACTGATAATCTGAAACTGCTGGGTGGCTATACCTACACCGACATCGAGTACTCGAAGTCGATGCCTAGCCTGGTATCCAGCGGTCTGGACAACAAAGGCAATTCGCCCACCCAGGCCCCGGAGCAAATGGTCTCGCTGTGGGCCGACTACAACTTCCGGCAAGGCGCGCTCGATGGGCTTAAATTGGGCGGTGGTGTGAGGTATGTGGGGCATAGCTGGGCCGATGCAGAGAACAGCCGCAAGGTGCCTTCCTACACATTGGTTGATGCCTCGTTGGGCTATGACCTGGGTAAGCTGGGTTTGAAGGGCTTGGATGTCCGCCTGAATGCCAACAACCTGACCAATCAGCGCTACATCACCTCGTGTGCCAGCTTGAATTACTGCTATATGGGCGAAGAGCGCAATGTCAGCGCCACAGTGAGCTACCAGTTCTGAAGCGCACAGCGGGACAGCCGCTTATCAGAAGCTAGCTATGTGGGGTGTTTAACCCGGAAAGAAAAAGCCCCTGTCTGCAACGCAGACAGGGGCTTTTTGTTTGAATCTTGACGATGACCTACTCTCACATGGGGAAACCCCACACTACCATCGGCGATGCATCGTTTCACTGCTGAGTTCGGGATGGGATCAGGTGGTTCCAATGCTCTATGGTCGTCAAGAAATTCTGTGTGCTGGCCCGTCGTCGACGTGCCTGCGAATCTCTGTAGTTCCTACTTAAAGACAAAACCCCTACCTGCATGCGCAGATAGGGGTTTTGCGAAATGAATCTTGACGATGACCTACTCTCACATGGGGAAACCCCACACTACCATCGGCGATGCATCGTTTCACTACTGAGTTCGGGATGGGATCAGGTGGTTCCAATGCTCTATGGTCGTCAAGAAATTCTGTAGCCAGAATGTCCTGTTGGACAGCCCAGCGAATCCGGATATGTGATGTTTGTGATGTGTTGCGAACTTTCGGTTCATGTCATCTTCACCACCGCAATCTGCAGAAGCAAATTGCTTGGGTGTTATATGGTCAAGCCTCACGGGCAATTAGTATTGGTTAGCTCAACGCCTCACAGCGCTTACACACCCAACCTATCAACGTCGTAGTCTTCGACGGCCCTTTAGGGGATTCAAGATCCCAGTGAGATCTCATCTTGAGGCAAGTTTCCCGCTTAGATGCTTTCAGCGGTTATCTCTTCCGAACATAGCTACCCGGCAATGCCACTGGCGTGACAACCGGAACACCAGAGGTTCGTCCACTCCGGTCCTCTCGTACTAGGAGCAGCCCCTCTCAAATCTCAAACGTCCACGGCAGATAGGGACCGAACTGTCTCACGACGTTCTAAACCCAGCTCGCGTACCACTTTAAATGGCGAACAGCCATACCCTTGGGACCGGCTTCAGCCCCAGGATGTGATGAGCCGACATCGAGGTGCCAAACACCGCCGTCGATATGAACTCTTGGGCGGTATCAGCCTGTTATCCCCGGAGTACCTTTTATCCGTTGAGCGATGGCCCTTCCATACAGAACCACCGGATCACTAAGACCTACTTTCGTACCTGCTCGACGTGTGTGTCTCGCAGTCAAGCGCGCTTTTGCCTTTATACTCTACGACCGATTTCCGACCGGTCTGAGCGCACCTTCGTACTCCTCCGTTACTCTTTGGGAGGAGACCGCCCCAGTCAAACTACCCACCATACACTGTCCTCGATCCGGATAACGGACCTGAGTTAGAACCTCAAAGTTGCCAGGGTGGTATTTCAAGGATGGCTCCATGAGAACTGGCGTCCCCACTTCAAAGCCTCCCACCTATCCTACACAAGCAAATTCAAAGTCCAGTGCAAAGCTATAGTAAAGGTTCACGGGGTCTTTCCGTCTAGCCGCGGATACACTGCATCTTCACAGCGATTTCAATTTCACTGAGTCTCGGGTGGAGACAGCGCCGCCATCGTTACGCCATTCGTGCAGGTCGGAACTTACCCGACAAGGAATTTCGCTACCTTAGGACCGTTATAGTTACGGCCGCCGTTTACCGGGGCTTCGATCAAGAGCTTCGCTTGCGCTAACCCCATCAATTAACCTTCCGGCACCGGGCAGGCGTCACACCCTATACGTCCACTTTCGTGTTTGCAGAGTGCTGTGTTTTTAATAAACAGTCGCAGCGGCCTGGTATCTTCGACCAGCAAAAGCTTACGGGGCAAGCCCTTCACCTTCGCCGGCGCACCTTCTCCCGAAGTTACGGTGCCATTTTGCCTAGTTCCTTCACCCGAGTTCTCTCAAGCGCCTTGGTATTCTCTACCTAACCACCTGTGTCGGTTTGGGGTACGGTTCCCAGTTATCTGAAGCTTAGGAGCTTTTCTTGGAAGCATGGTATCAACCACTTCGTCGCCTAAAGGCAACTCGTCATCAGCTCTCGGCCTTGAAATCCCGGATTTGCCTAAGATTTCAGCCTACCACCTTAAACCTGGACAACCAACGCCAGGCTGGCCTAACCTTCTCCGTCCCTCCATCGCAATAACTGGAAGTACAGGAATATTAACCTGTTTTCCATCGACTACGCTTTTCAGCCTCGCCTTAGGGACCGACTAACCCTGCGTCGATTAACGTTGCGCAGGAAACCTTGGTCTTTCGGCGTGCGAGTTTTTCACTCGCATTGTCGTTACTCATGTCAGCATTCGCACTTCTGATACCTCCAGCAAGCTTCTCAACTCACCTTCACAGGCTTACAGAACGCTCCTCTACCGCATCATCATAAGATGATACCCGTAGCTTCGGTGCATGGTTTGAGCCCCGT